>BQIZ01000057.1 GCA_021604365.1 Nitrospirales bacterium | reverse complement strand
GTGGCGGGGTGTAAGGTAGTGACTTTAAGCTGTTGAGGAAACATTTCTCCTAACCCTTTAAAGCGGCTAATGGTCGGGTTGGCATTGCTTCGCGCCCCGGCTACGATGCGTTCCTTCTCTTCGTCAGTGCCGGCCCAGTGGACTTCTTTCCCGATTTCAATTCGGTAGAGAGGCGGTTGGGCAATGTAGACATGACCCTGCCGGATGAGATCAGGCATGTGCCGGAAGAAAAACGTCAGCAACAGTGTGCTGATGTGATAGCCGTCAATATCGGCATCCATCAACAAGATAATTTTATGATACCGGAGTTTTTTGAGATCAAAGTCTTTGCCGACCCCACAGCCCAGGACTTTTACGACATCGGCCAGCTCTTTGTTTTCCACCACTTTGGCTAGCGTGAGTTCTTCCGTGTTCAGCACTTTTCCCCGAATGGGAAGAATGGCTTGATTTTTTAAGTCACGACCTTGTTTCGCCGTCCCGCCTGCGGAGTCGCCCTCGACGATAAACAGTTCGCTGATGGTTGGATCCGTGCTCTGGCAGTCGGCCAGTTTTCCAGGCAGATTGAGCCGATGGCTCACGGCCGACTTCCGCATCACGGCTTTGGAGGCTTCACGAGAAGCCTCACGGGCTCTGGCCGCCAGCAACATGCGACCCACGAGGGTTTCCGCAATGCTTTGATTTTCGTTGAGATAGGTTTCAAGAGCCGGCCGGACCAGACTATCCACCTGCGCCTGCACTTCAGGATTATTGAGCCGTTCCTTCGTTTGACCCTGAAACTGCGGATGGAGGACAAGCACGCTCAGGACGGCCGCCATGCCTTCGCGAATGTCTTCGGCTTGGAGGGACAGGCCTTTGGGCGTGAGATTATGGGTGTCGATATAGTTGCGTGCAGCCTTCACGATGCCGCCACGTAATCCCATTTCATGCGTGCCCCCATTGGGAGTCGCCACGCCATTGACGTAACTTTTGACAAATTCGGCGGGTTCATCGGTCCATTGCAAGGCCACTTCCATACTCAGACTCTGCGACGCTCCTTGCGGGCCTGACGCGCCATTTTTCAATTGGCGTTCCAGATAAAAGACGAAATCGACCGTCGGTTTTCGACCGCGATCCGCCACTAATTTGCGCAAGTATTCCTGGATGCCCTGTTCGTGATGGAACAGATGAGTTTCTCCGGTGGTGCCATCTTTAAACGTGAGCTTAAGCCCTTTGTGCAGATAGGCCTTGGCATCCAGCGTTTCCTGCAACACGACAGGGTCGAATTGAATCGTTTTGCCAAAGATTTTTGGATCGGGACGAAAATAGACCGAGGTCCCTGTACCTCGGGCATTACCCAAGGCTATAACGGGACCTTGGGGCACACCCGCTTGATACGTCTGTTCCCATTCCTTGCCCTCACGTTTGACCTGAACTTCCAGGTGGCGGGACAGGGCATTCACGACTGAAGCGCCGACCCCATGCAAGCCGCCGGAATGGATGTAACTTCCGGTATCAAACTTACCTCCGGCATGTAAGGTCGTCATAATAATTTCCAATGCCGACTTTTTGTGTTTGGGATGTTTATCCACCGGGATGCCACGACCGTTGTCGGTGATGCGGAGACCTTCACGGGATTTATCCAATTCCACGATGATGTGAGTGGCGTAGCCATTGATGACTTCATCGATGGCGTTATCCAAAATTTCCCAGACTAAATGGTGTAGCCCCGTCTTATCGGTGCCTCCGATATACATCGCAGGGCGGCGTCGGACGGGTTCAATACCCTCAAGCACCAAGATGTCACTGGCATCATATGTTTTTCCCATGAACGAATCCTCGTGAGTGAATGAGAATGAAAAAGGTCAACAGGTTCTTTGTGTAATTCACCTGGAAGCTAAGGGGCAACTTCTGATTGGAAGATCGGAACGGTTAATTCAGCTGGAACCATGCCGGTCAGGCGACCCCGCTTAAACAATGGATGCCCTTTTCCCCCACGTCCAACCACCTGATACTTGCGAAGGGAGACGGAAAGGGTTCCCCCGTCTTCTTTTATAAGCACCAATTCCTCTTCTTTTGAGGACAATAAGCTAAATCCAACCACGGTATCGTTCCCGTCTAATTTCAAGACGATGACTCCACGTCCGGGTCCGGCCAGTTGCGCGACCTCCTCGGCCTGACAGAGTAAGGCTCGTCCTTGAGCGGAGACGACCGCCACGACGGTTTTTTTTAGAGGAGTAGTCACCTGGCTGACCCCGACGACTTCTTCCCCTTCCTTGAGTTTACAAAATTTTCGGCCAAGACGAGTCGAAGGCTCCTGGAAGGTGTCGAGTTCAAATCGGACCCCCATCCCGCTTGAGGTCATGGCAATGGATTCTCCGTACAGGCCGGTTGGTTTGCTGTCGAAGAGTGGCAGTGCGTGACCTTTTGACGGTCTAAGGGAGGACGGTCCCGCTGTCCGCATTCGGGGATCGAAGCTCAGCCCCTCAATAATACGTTCGCCATCTTTGAATTTGAAAAGCTTTTGCGCCGGATCTCCAAAACCACTGCGAGCCGGTGGGATATCGCCGATGCGAATAGAGTAGGCGCTGCCAAAATTGGAAAAGAAGACCACCGATTCAAGGGTGCTTCCCCCTAAGATCGTCATCACTCGATCGCCTTCCCGAACCCGAGCTTTGGAGAGATCTTTAATGAGGCCGACCCGCCGGATCCATCCATCTGTTGAAATGGTGATCACTGCATCTTCTTTGACCCGGAAGGCGTCCGGATCAAACGCAACTTCCTCGGTTTGCCGCCGGCCGATTTTGGTCCGACGTTTGTCCCCAAATGCCGTGGCGACCTCTTCCAGTTCTTTTTTCACCACATCCCATAATTTGGTATTGGAAGCCAGAAGGCTTTTGAGATTCTTGGCCTGGCGCAGTTTGTCGGCCAGCTCATCCAGCATTTTTTTGATTTCGGTTCGGGATAATTTATAGATGGGCGTTTCCAAAATCGCGTCGGTTTGAATGGGTTCGAGTCCGAATCGTTGTTGGAGTTTATTGGCAGAATCGGCTTTACCCTCACTTTGCCGGATGATCTTGAGCACCTGATCCAAAGCGTCGAAAATGAGTTTGAACCCATTCAGGATATGGATTCGCTTTTCCAGCACTTGTAAATCGTAGCTGAATCTTCGTTTAACGGTGACAAAGCGAAAGTCGATGAACTGTTCCAGCATCTGCTTGAGATTCAGGCAATCAGGACGCGCCACGGTCGATCCTGGTACGGGAACCAGGCACGTTAAATTGACGGAAAAGTTATTCTGCAGGGGGGTATGTTTAAAGAGATACGCCATTGCCAGATGGGGATCGGCATCTTTTTGTGTCTCAAGGGCGATTTGAACTTCTGTCGTGGATTCATCCCGGACATCCACCAATTGCGGAACCTTTTTGGTAATAATTAATTCGCCGATCCGTTCCACAATCGTGGACTTATCGACGGCAAAGGGAATGGATGTAATGAGAATGGCTGATTTCCCGTGATCCAATGCTTTGACTTCATATTCTCCGCGGAGCCGGATCGACCCCTGTCCGGTCTCATACATTTCCCGGATTTCAGGTTTGGTGTTCAGGATTTCTCCACCGGTCGGGAAGTCCGGGCCTTTGAGGTATTTCATGAGATCGGTAATAGAGGCGTCCCGTTTCGCAATCAAGGCGATCGCGGCATCGATCACCTCTCCTAAATTATGGGGGGGGATATTGGTGGCCATGCCCACGGCAATCCCTGTGGATCCATTCACCAACAGATTGGGAAAGCGGGCGGGGAGGACCAGCGGTTCTTCCGCCTTGCCATCGTAATTGGGTTGGAAGTCGACGGTGTTTTTATTCAGTTCGTTCAGGAGTTCGAGTGCGAGGGGTGTCAGACGGGCTTCGGTATAGCGATAGGCGGCGGGACGGTCACCGTCCTGGCTTCCAAAATTTCCATGGCCGTCCACCAGGGTGTTGCGCAATGACCAGGGCTGGGCCATTCGCGCCATCGCGTCATAGACCGCCGCGTCCCCATGTGGATGCCATTCACCGATGACCGACCCCACAACTTTGGCGCTCTTGATGGGAGGCCGGTCAGGCACAAGGCGGTGGTTGTGAAACATGGAAAATAAAATGCGTCGCTGCACCGGTTTCAATCCATCCCGGATGTCCGGAAGGGCCCGAGAGGTAATGACCGAGAGTGCATAATTGAGATAGCGTTGTCGCGTGGTTTCATCCAACGGAACCGGGATGATCACCGAAGGGGTCTTATTGGAAGAATCTGTGCCTGAACGGGTTCGTTTGGCCATACGTTCGTATCCTTTGATGACTCAGAGGGTCTTGAAAATCATGTGGGAATCAGGATTTCGAGGGGTGAAGCCGTCTAATCACATTATTGGACTGGTGGGGGTTCGGGGCCAAGGTGTTTTGTCGGTGGCTCCGGTTCTTCGTCAGTTGGTTTAACAAGAGAAGGCAATCCTAACTGGTCCTTGATACGAGTTTTCACCCAAAACGGATCCCACCATTCCGTGGGATTCACCTGTTCGCCATGCAAAATCAAACTAAAATGCAGGTGGTCTCCGGCGGCGAGGCCGGTGGTGCCTGATTTGCCAATGGGTTGCCCCAGAGTGACAGCGTCACCGGATTCGACTTCGATTGAGGACAGATGTGCATACAAAGAAAGCAATCCGTATCCATGATCTAAAATTATTGTGTTCCCATAAATTCCCAGGTATCCGGCAAACACCACAATTCCGTGGTTAGCCGCTTCGACGGGATAATGCTGGGTAACGGCAAGGTCAAACCCTAAATGATCCTGGGTATCGACGACCTGCCCGTTATACATGTATTTGCGATGATCGGCGAAGGAGGCTTCAACCTTGGACCCCGACAGTTGGCGAAACGCCCCCTTCCAGAGGAATTCCTTGCGGCTAATCTTGGCCAGATTGGTAATGGTATCGTTATTCATCTTGCGTAACTTGTCGTTTACAAGAAGGAAATCCTTCAGCGAATCACCCAGGCTTTGTAACTCGGGAGTTTGAGCCAGAATGGAGGGGACGGTTTTTCGAATGAAGGATTCGGAAATATTAATGGAGCGGGTACGCCAGGCTTGAGGTTTGACCTTGAAATTCACATCCATGATGGCGGAGTTGCCAAATCCGTCGTCTGCAATCACTTGAATCGGTGTTGAGGACGGCAAATTATAAGGAAAGGCAATGAAGGCAAACATACCGGCCTTGTCAGGTGCAGGATATCCTGGAAAGAAGGCCTTTCCAATTTTTACCCCATGAATAGACACTTCCGGAATTACTCGATACCTCACGATTCCTGCTCCCCCTTGCACGATGGTCGTGGGGGCCGATAGGAGTTCCAATCTGGGTGGCGTAAATTGTGGAGTAAATTCCTTCTCCAGCCGTTGTCCGTTACCTTCAAACCAGTTTCGCCAGGAATAATCCCGTGCGGTCACAATGAGTTGAGCCTGCCCTTGTCGTCGCGGCAGATCCCCGTTGGCATAGGGAATGACGTCCAGCGCGAATTCATGGTCATGTCCGCCGGTCGCCGAAAGCCATCCGGCAGAGGGAAAGGATTGGTCGGCGAGAATGAAGGTTTCCAAATTGTGAATGATGCGAACGGAGATGTCGCGAAGGCCGGTTTCAGGATCATGAATGCGGAGAACCAGGGGGGTGGTTGGACCGACCTGCTCGAACGGTTGTTCGAGAGAGATTTCCGGAGCAGTGGAATCTCCCCATCGTGCGTTCCCAATTAATCCCAGGTAAATGGCGATAAGAGCCAGGACAATGATAATCAGAAAGACTTTTTTGGACACGATTGGGGTAACTCTTCCTCCAGAGGATTATGCGAGCAGGACAAAAAAATGTTCCTCTTCTTATACCATACCCAGCCTTCAGAGCAAGTGTGTGGCGCGTTTGAAATGACGGTGAAGCGGGCGACTGTGAATTACGACCTTAGAAATGGCTGCTCTGTACTCTTGACATGGACAGGATGATCGCCTAGCCTGTTCCGGGCTCCAGTCAGGCACTAAGTCTCATATCCCTCCTCTCGGGCAATGTATTCCGTCAAGATGGAGATGTGGGAATTCCCGCTCCTTGAATAGGTGATCAGGATTTTGGTTTCGAGGAAGAAGCCGGTGGGTTCTTGGTTCCAAACACATTCCCGAACATTTTCTCGATATTTCTTTATTTTGACAAATGGTGTTCCGATATATGCCGGTAGTGCCGAACCGGCTTCAGCCTGATCGGCATTATTTGAATCAACCGTCTTTCCACATGGGGGGCTCATGCCAGGGTTGAGTGACATTCTAGGGTGGTTTTCGAGCGATTTAGCCATCGATTTAGGAACGGCGACGACACTGGTCTATGTTCGTGGAAAAGGGATCGTCCTGAGTGAACCCTCGGTGGTGGCTATCGAAAAACAATCGAATACGGTGTTGGCCGTGGGCGTCGAAGCCAAACGCATGGTGGGAAGGACGCCGGGAAATATTGTGGCGATCCGGCCGATCAAAGAAGGCGTCATCGCTGATTTCGCCATGACCGAGCGCATGTTGCATTATTTTATTACCAAAGCGCATAACCGGCGGGCGTTCGTCCGGCCTCGCTGTATTATTGGTGTCCCATCCCGTATTACCGAAGTTGAGCAACGTGCTGTTCGTGAATCGGCCACTCAAGCTGGCGCCCGGGAAGTCTATCTCATTGAAGAACCGGTCGCGGCGGCCATCGGTGCCGGGTTACCGATCACGGAGCCTTCAGGGAACATGGTGATCGACATTGGAGGAGGCACGACCGATATTGCCGTCATTTCCCTTGGGGGCATTGTCTGCAGTGAGTCGGTGAAGGTGGCGGGTGATTCCATGGATGATGCCATCATGAGCTATATCAAGCGTCGGTATAATTTGCTGATCGGTGATCACATGGCGGAGAAAGTGAAAATCGAGGTCGGATCGGCCTATCCGTTAGAACAAGCCAAAACGATGATGGTCAAAGGGAGGGATATGATTTCCGGTATTCCCCGGACGGTGGTGGTGAATGACTCTGAGATTCGGGAAGCGTTGGAAGATCCCATACATGCCATCGTGAATGCCTTACGAAACGCGTTGGAGAATACGCCGCCGGAGTTGGCCGGAGATATTATCGATAAGGGAGTGGTGATTACAGGCGGGGGTTCGTTATTGCCGGGCATTGCCACGCGGTTTCAGGAAGAAACCAATCTGCCCATCATTACGGTGGAGGATCCTTTGACCTCCGTGGTGTATGGCGTGGGAAAAGCTCTTGATGAAGTCGATTTATTTCAAAAGATCCAAAAGTTTTAATGGTGGTCTAGGGCAATCCAGCAGTGGCGTTGGGTACAATCTGAAAAATCTTACCTTGATGACCGACCACATAGATTTCTCCCTCGCGATCTTCTCCAAAGGACGCAATTTGTAAATCCGTATCCAGCAGTTGTGTGGTCTGCCCGTCGCGGTAGCCCCAGATTTCACCGGTACAATAATCCCCGAACACATAGACTCCTTCTAGCCAAGGCACGTGTTTCCCTCTATAGACATAGCCACCGGTCACCGAGCATCGTCCCTTTTCGTGCCGATATTCTGTAACCGGGGGGACCGCACCCTCGGCCAATTCGCAGTTTTTGTTGGGTTTGAAGCAGTGACTCCCTTCCAAGAGTCGCCATCCATAGTTTTTCCCTTTTGCAATTACATCTATTTCTTCCCAAAGATTCTGTCCCACATCCCCGGCCCATAATTCCCCGGTCTGGCGGTCAAAGGAAAAACGCCAGGGGTTTCGAAGGCCAAGGGCAAAAATTTCAGGTTGGCCTTGTTGTCCGACAAATGGATTGTCTGCAGGGATGCGGTAGGGAGGCGGTCCATCCACATCAATCCGAAGGATTTTCCCTAGCAATGACTGTCGGTCTTGCGCTCGATTCTCCGGATCGCCACCTGCTCCGCCGTCTCCCATCCCAATGTACAACAATGCGTCCGGGCCAAAGGTGATCATGCCACCGTTATGGTTGCTGTAGGGTTGTGGAATGACGAGTCTGATGGTTTCCTGAGGGTTCGCTCGATTGGGGGTTGGTGAAACTTGATACTCAGCAATCACCGTAGCACCGTCCCGTGTCCTTGTGTAGTTGACAAAAAACCGGCCATTCGTTGAGTACTGAGGATGGAATGCCAGTCCAAGGAGCCCTCGTTCCCCCCCTGTGGACAGTTTTTCAGTTATATCCAAGAAAAGAGACGGATTCCGTTGGCCTGGAGTCAGGATGACAATGTGGCCATTTTGTTCTACCACGAACAGGCGTTTGGTCTGATCCGGACTGCCTGTAAGAAAAACAGGCTTGGAAAATTCGTGCTCCACCACGGGTTGCAATCCAATGGGTCCATTGGTCGGAGCAGGTTTTCCAGAAAGGCTCCAGCCCGACGTGGCCCAAAGCCCTATCGCCATCAGAATGACGATTCCCATCATCTGGGGGCCTAGCTGCCTTTGAATGGGGCAAAGAGGATGGAATGGCGTATTTCGGGAAAGGATTGAGCGGAATAGGGATTGCCCGGGAAATCGATGCCTTGTTATAACTTGAGAAGCCATAAAGGAAACGTGAAGGAGATTGAGATGATACTAAAGTATGAGTCCGATATTTTAGATGATGAAAATGCCAGAGGAAACTTCTATCATGTCTGTCAGGGAAAGGTCCAGGACACCCCGGTAGGCATTCCACCTAACGATCAGCCCTATGAATGTCCCGCGTGTGGGATTGATCTGGAACAGGAGGATTTTCTGTTGGCGCAACAACGGGGTTGGTCATAATGTTTGGTGATATCCATGTTCACCATATGCAGGGAGGACCAGATGGAGTTACCACGTAGCTACGGAAGAAAAACGGTATCGGTCATGCGCGGCCACATGATGTTGTGTTCGGCTTGTTACGACAGCATTCATGAAGAAAAATTAGTGGATGAAAAAAACTATGTGGCAGATCATGAATCCTTTTTTGATATTATTTGTCCAGGCTGTGAAGATTTGAATCGTCCCCTCATCGACGATATGCTGGGCAGTTCGGAATAGCCCCAACCTTCATTTGACCGGACATGCTGAATGGGGACCTTCACCCCACGCGACCAAAACCACTTTTCCGGCATTCTGAATTACGCAGGTTCGATGATCCTTCTCATACAATCTCTGAGGCGGCGTTTGCATAGAGGACTGTGGATTGTCTGACCGAGGGCTTTGTGAAAACCGTGGCTTATAGGGCAGGGTTTTTCACAGGCATATACAGGTTCACCTCACCTAATTTGGGAAAGGCATCCCGATTCCGTTTTTTTAACGAGATCATGTGCACTGGTATTCAGGAGAGAAATTCCGCATAACCCTACTCAGCGTCTTGTGTCGCCAACTCGAACGACGGGGTAGGCCCATCTCCTCCGAATGTTCAATCGGTTTGTCTTTCCAACACCTTCCTGGTCGTCAACGGCATGTTCTTGTTCGTTTCCTTAACTCCTGTACAGATGAGACCGATAAGAAGAAGAGGGGCAACAGTCGTCGTGAAGATTCCCGAGAAGGAGGTGTCTTATGGGAGGCTTCAGGTCTGGTCCACTTTTCTTTATGGTCTTCGGGGCGGCCCCCCTTTTTCTGGCTGCCTACCCCTCTCCAACATTGTCGTGTGAATCTCTACTCAATCCTCTGGCATTTCAGATTACGACCTTCACCCAAAACACCCTTCTTCCCAATGGCATGATGGCCATTCGGTATCCGGAAACCGAGCAGGAAGTCTCTCCGCATGTCAGTGTGCATCGAGTGTTGATGGTGATTCCTGGATTACAGGAATCCCTTCCTGAAGCCTCTGATGGACACTATCGAATTGTTGAGGGAGATGGCACGATCGGCTGGATAACCTACATCGTTTCGGCCCATGCACTGTTCTATGGCGTGGGAGAGGATTCCTTAGGTTTTCCGGAAAAGATTTGGATTGATCCCGAAGAAGATGGGCTGAACGGCAACGAACATATCAATGGAAGAGAGCCCGATACAAGGAAATGAAGGTGTCAAACGCCTCCAAGTGAGATTTCCACACCCCCTAATTCATCGAGCAGGCGCCGGGTCCCCGGGGATCTCCGCAGGATCCACAACTGCCTGGATCAACAATATTCATTCCACTACCTGTCCCGCCTACGGCAAATCCTGTCAGTTGTTTTTCTAATGTGTCGGCCTGACACTTTGGACATTCCGGAATCGTCGAGCTATGGACAAGCATTTCAAAATGATGCGAACATCCTTGGCACTTATAGGCAAATATCGGCATGGGTTCTGGACCTCCTTTTCAATGAAGTGGTAGATCTATTATAGGCGACCATATGAGATAAGGACAATGGAGGATCGCGAAGGGAGGGGGTCAACGTTCATGATGGAGAAGGAGAAAGAGATGTATCAAGAGGAGGAATCATTTAATCTGCGGTTTTCCCTGGAAGCCAATTTCCCGGATGAATATGAGGGCGAGGAAGATGAAAGGGCGTGGCTTGCACATTGGGAGGAAAAGGTGAAGCCTGATATCGTGAAAAATGTATTTCGCACATTGGAACAGTACCCTGACTGGGTGGCACGTTTTCGCAATCGAGGGATGGCGGCCACGGACGAGATTGAAATTGTCCTAGAAAAAACCTATACCGATTCTACATTGAATTAACCGTATTATGATCTTTAGGTCATTCGTGAAACGGTATGGAATCTTAGTCATTGCCTGGGTTTGTTTGGCTGGAGGGCCTATTCCTGCCTATGCCCAGAATCTTCTCTATTCCCCCACGCCGGGTAATCCGGTTGGACGCGCTCCGCAAGCCATCACAGCGGGAGATTTCAATGGAGACGGATTGTGGGATATGGCCACGGTGAACGGCACCTCCGACGACGTCTCAGTGCTCTTAGGCAACGGCAATGGCACCTTTCAATCGGCGGTATCCTTTGGAGTCGGGAAAATTCCACTAGCGGTGGTGGCCGCCGATATGGATGGCGACGGCCGCCTCGACTTGGTCCTGGCGTTAACCGGCTCTGACCAGGTGGTTGTGCTGAAAGGTGAGGGCACAGGGATGTTTCAGAAGTTAGCCAGCCAGGGGGCAGGCAAGGGGACGACCTTTTTAGCGGTCCGGGATCTTAACGGGGATGGGTGGAGTGATGTGGTAGCAGTGAATAGCGGACGATTTGGTTACTACCCGCCTTTTGATCTTGCAGTGCTCTTAAATGATGGCAAGGGAGGCCTGTTGGCCCCCGAGACCTATGAACAGAACGAGCGGGACGGAATGTTTCCTACCGGGGTGCTGGTTGAGGATCTGACAGGCGATGGAAAACCGGATCTTGCGGTAACGTGGAGTCAGCCGAGTTGGCGTTCTCCCAACGGGCTTGTCTCCATACTGAAGAATACCGGGAAAGGGACATTTGCCCTTGAGAAGGAACTCAAGCCTGGTTTTACCTTAAGCGCGATTCAGGGGGCCGACATCAACCATGATGGATTGGTTGACCTTGCCGTGACCAGCCTCTTTTCGGACAGCGTTCGTATTCTGCTCCAGCGAGATGGAGGAACGTTTATCGAATTGGATCCCATTAAAGTGGGCTTTGCCCCGGTGGGCGTGGCGTTCCGGGATTTTGACGGAGATCAAGAAATAGACATGGTTGTAGTCAATCGTGATTCAAATAGTCTGTCGATTTTGTTGGGGGATGGAGCCGGGCTTTTTACCTCAGCGGGACATTTTGGTGTTGGAGCCGCGCCGTCAGCCATGGTCGTGGAGGATTTCGATCAAGACCAATTTCCCGATCTGGCCACGGCCGGCACCAATGCCGATGGTGTTTCGGTACTTCTTAGCGGGGATGCGGCTATCCCCCTCCCAAGCCTGAGCACTGATGTCCTGGTCTTTGAGATGGAATCGGGCCAGGAGACGAATCCATCCTCCTCTACTCATATGGTGCGGGTCTCCAACATCGGATTGGGGCTTCTCAAAATTGTGGATGTGAAGATCACCGGAAATGAAGCGGATGCCTTTTCTGTTGTGGAGAACACTTGCGCGGATGTCACGATGCATACGGGCGTTTCGTGCACGCTCAAGGTCGGATTCGCTCCACATGAGCCGGGAACCCACTATGCCATGCTTACGGTTCACGATAATGCCAGCGGTAGTCCGCGTCGCGTGGTGTTAAAAGCCCTGGTGAAAGGTTAAGAAGGTGTCCTTTTTAGTCTGAATGTGTAGCTGAATCAGCCCCCTTGCCACTCCCTTCCGCCCGCCATTTATTTCTGCCCTTCAAACCTATCCAACAATCCGGTATCCTCTTCTTCAATTTCTTGAACCAGAGTGTCTCCCATGTCGACTTTCGGTCAAACCAGTAAAAATGTGTGGGTGGGTATCGATATTGGGGGAACCTTTACCGACTTTGTGGTCTGTTCCTCCTCGGAACAATCCCTCCAGCGATTCAAAATTATTTCGACCCCGGGCGATCCTGCGGAAGCGGTCCTGGAAGGGTTAGCCCAACTTTCTCACCATCCTGGTCGTCATATAGTGCATGGTTCCACTGTGGCCACCAACGCCATTCTGGAGCGCAAAGGGGCGCGGACGGCTCTGATCACGACGAAAGGCTTTCGCGATGTGTTGCTCCTTGGACGGCAAAATCGTCCTGCGTTGTACGACCTGTTCCCTGCCATTCCTCCGCCGTTAGTCCCGCGTGAATGGTCCTTCGAAATCTCGGAGCGGGTTGATTGTGAAGGAAATATTCTGATGCCTCTTCAGGAACAAGAACTTGTCTCAATTCTTGAAAGGTTCCGGCGTGAGGCGATTCAATCGGTAGCCGTGTCATTTCTGTTTTCCTTCGTGAACCCTGCTCATGAGGAATGGGTGGCGAAGCGATTGTGTGACGAAGGGTTCTTTGTGACGGGTTCCTCTGAAATCCTGCCGGAATTTCGGGAATATGAACGAACCAGTACGACTGTGGTGAACGCCTATGTGTCTCCGGTTCTTGATACCTATTTGGGCCGGTTAGAACGGGAGATAAAACCGACCGAGTTTCATATTGTGCAATCGAACGGGGGACGGATTTCGGTCGCCCAAGCCCGAGGGCATGGCGTCCGCTCCATTCTGTCCGGTCCGGCCGGGGGTGTGGTGGGTGCGCGATACCTGGGAGGGTTGGCGGGCTTTACCCGGATTCTGACGTATGATATGGGCGGGACGTCCACGGACGTGGCGTTGGTGAATGAGACGATTCAGGTCACGTCCGAAGCCAAAGTCGGGGGCCATCCCATTCGTGTGCCCATCATCGATATTCATACGGTCGGTGCCGGAGGTGGCTCTCTGGCCACCGTCGATGCGGGCGGTAATCTCCGTGTGGGACCTCAAAGTGCCGGAGCGCAACCGGGTCCGGTGTGTTATGGGCGGGGCGGGACCATTCCGACGGTCACCGATGCCCATGTGGTTCTGGGTCGATTGCCGACCGACGGGTTTTTAAGTGGCCGGATGAGTTTGAATGTCGAGTCGGCGCAACAGGCGTTTGATGAACTGAGCCGGCAGATGGTCCTAGCCCCTCGTCCCGGCTTGGATATCCGGCAGACCTTGGCCTTGGGCATGATTCAAATTGCCAATGTGCATATGGAGCGCGCGCTGCGTGTCATCTCGGTGGAGCGGGGAGAAGATCCCGGGGAAACGGTCTTAGTCGCATTCGGTGGGGCCGGCGGATTGCATGCCTGCGATCTGGCCAGAGCCCTGGGTATTCCACACGTGATGGTGTCGCCCATGGCCGCCACGCTCTCGGCTCTGGGCATGTTGGCTGCGGATGTGCAATTAGATTATGTCCAGACCGTGATGTTGCCGGGGAACACGCCGATTGAGATCCTTGAACAATCGACGCAACCGTTGGTTGATCAGGGGCAAGAGGACTTACATCGGGAAGGCGTGGATCCTGACCAATGGTGTCTCTCTCGAACCGTCGATGTCCGTTATGCCGGTCAATCCTTCGACTTAGCTGTGCCGCTGACTTCAAAATTCCACGAGGAATTTCATCGGATTCATCACGCGCGCTATGGCTATAGTCAGACAGAGACGCCTATTGAAATCGTGAATGTACGAGTCCGGGCAGTCGGTCATGTGACGGCGCCGACCATTCCTACCAGGCGGCTAGGGTCAGCCGATCCGACTGCGGCCAAGTGGGAAGATCGTCCGGTAGTCTTGCCTCAAGGGATGCAACCGGTCCCGCATTTTTGGGGAAATCGCTTGTGTCCGGGACATGAAATCAATGGACCGGCTATTCTGGTTCTGGATGATACGACGGTCTATCTCGGACCCACGGACCATGCCGAGATTGATATCTATTCGAATATTCTTATAAAGGTGGGAGCCACCGATGGATGATCCCATTCGCACGGAAATGATGAAGCACCGGTTGATATCAGTGGCCGAGGAAATGGGCGCTCGCCTGCAGAGGGCCGCATTCTCGCCCAACATTAAGGAACGCTGTGATTTTTCCTGTGCGGTGTTTGATGCATCTGGAAACCTGGTCGCGCAAGCAGCGCATATTCCCGTGCATCTTGGCGCCATGCCGCTGTCTGTGCAGGCCTGCCTTGAGTCGTTGACCTTGGCGCCTGGTGATGTCGTGATGGTCAATGATCCCTATCGCGGGGGCACACATCTTCCCGATCTCACAGTGGTCTCGCCCATTTTTGTGGAAGCAACCTCTCCCACCAATCTCTTAGGGTTGGTCGCCAATCGCGCACACCATGCCGACATTGGAGGAATATCGGCAGGGTCGATGCCGTTGTCGCAGGAAATATATCAAGAAGGGCTCATTATTCCCCCGGTAAAGTTAATGGTGGGCGGTCAAAAAAATGATGACGTCTGGCGGCTGTTATTAGCGAATGTTCGTACTCCAGAGGAACGCATGGGTGACCTCCAGGCTCAATTGGCCGCGAATCAGACTGGAGGTGAACGGATGCGTGCGATGGCTGAACGGTTTGGCGTGCAACCGCTGCTCGCGGAAATGGATGCTCTGCTTCGTTACAGCGAACGCATGACCCGCCAGTTGATCGGCACGTTACCCAATGGCTGCTACCGTTTTGAAGATGCTCTGGATAACGATGGATTCACGGAGGAACCTGCCGTCATTCATGTGGTCATAGTGATCGAAGATGAAGATGTCACGGTTGATTTTTCGGGAACTGACGCCCAACGGCCTGGTAGCATTAATGCCGTTTATCCGGTCACCCTGTCCGCGGTGGCCTATGTCTTTCGATGTGTATTGGGATTGGACATCCCGGCCAATAGCGGATGTCTTCGACCGATTCGCATCATCGCACCGGAAGGCACCTTGGTGAATGCCAGACGTCCTGCGGCGGTGGCTGCCGGAAATGTCGAAACCTCCCAGCGAATCGTGGATGTTTTACTTGGAGCCTTAGCGCAAGCCTGTCCTGACCGCATTCCGGCGGCCAGCCAGGGCACGATGAATAATCTCACCATCGGTGGATGGGATCAACGCCACAACCGGCCCTTCGCCTATTACGAAACGATTGGAGGTGGCATGGGTGCGGGGGCTCAATCCAATGGGGCGAGTGGACGCCACTCACACATGACCAATACCCTGAATACGCCGGTGGAAGCGGTTGAGTATGCCTATCCGTTTCGAATTGCGCGTTATGCCTTGCGGGAAAAGTCAGGAGGAAGCGGTCAGCATCAAGGCGGGGACGGGATCGTGCGGACGTACGAATTTCTCCAGCCTGGCGAGGTGACGCTGTTGTCCGACCGCCGAATCACTAGACCCTATGGTTTGGAAGGAGGCGCACCAGGACAACCCGGTCGCAATCACGTGAAGCAAATCGGAATCGAAAAAGATGTCAGTGGAAAATGCACCTTCCCCGTTGAAGCTGGCGATGAACTCACCATCGAGACCCCAGGAGGCGGTGGTTTCGGAAAAATCTGAAGGTGTCCAACTGGACTTCTACAGCTAATCCATACAAAATTTATGGTTCCGGTCGTATACCTTCACGATGCGTGTGGGGAATCCTTATGTGGGAATGACCCCCCCTAACCCTTTGCTCTTTGTCCTTGTAAGCTTTTCTCTTCTATTTTTCCTACCTTTTTTCCTGACCCAAACATTAGGTAGCGTGTAGGTGATGGTTTCACTATCAAAACACTCGGGGGCGGTGGATATGGAATCAACTAGAATCTCGGTAAGTTCAAGAAGAAGGACTCCACAAGTATGGAAAACTTTAAATTAGAAACCTCATTCAGGAGAGGGGGTCTTCCCGCCTGATACCCTTGGACAAATCCATCATGGAACGCCTTAACATTCTCGTATCCGAATAGATACAAATCGTATCTCAGGACCTACCCGAATCCTCTCCATCCTTGCCTTTGAAAATTCTTCTCACCGTTCCGTTGTCTTAACAGCACAATAGTATTAGGGAGTTGGAATAGTTGTCTATTAATCGTCAGCGTACGGAATAGCTTTTGCTTTTACTCTACAATGGCACAGAAAAAGAAATAGTCTAGCCTTATAACTCCCCCAAACAGAGCCAGAGGATGAAGACCGTGCATGCGAATATAAAGAGTAAAGGAAAAAGAAAATCCTGGTCCATTGGATCCTAGCGCTTGATGGAATGACAAGTGGTAAATCGGTTGGAAGGAATTTGGCGCGGAATTTATCCATGCTTACGATGAACACGAAAATATCAAAAATCTTAAAATGTATTTCTCTATTGATTTCCAAGCTGAGGAAAAAGGGCAAATGCCCGATTCATTTGGAAGGCCGAAAATAATGCAAACGATACGGGAAAAGATTTGTCAAAGGTGTAATTGGAAAATATGAGGTATCCACCCAGGTTGCCTGAGGCATGTCCGCGCCACATCTGTTCTGTGGGACCGATCTAGATTTACGTTGCCCAGATAGAGCTCTCAGCCCTTTGCGAGGAGTAAGGTCAACTTCAGGGGCAGATACACGTTTTTATAAAGAGCCAAAAAAGGAGAAGACCATGCCGGCCACGCGGCTTCAATTCTATCAGGAAGGGGGTCAGTCATGAAAAATTTCACCAGAAGGTCCATGATGATGAAACATGCAAGACGTCGAACTCATACCATCGTTGTATGGGCTGCAGTGCTCTGCGCCCCACTCGGTGTGCATGGCCAGTCTGATAGTAGTCAGGGGATACCCATTCAAGATGCCGGTCAAACAGGAGTATTGATTGGAGAAGATAAGAATCAGGACTCCAAGTTTGTTTCGTTCATGAATAATGGAAGGGATCAGTGGGGTCAGTCTTCCACTCCATTCAAATATTCACGAGTAGCTCATAGTAGTGATGTGCCGATACGGCTTGTGGCGCTTGATTCTGTTGATGGGCCACCGCCTTGTGGGGCGGATGGCTCTTGTAACCTGAACGCTTGTTCTGCCGACCCGGACTGTCCCGCCGGCCTTCCCCAGCAGGAGAGTGAAAGCGAGCCCTACGAACCTCCGCATGATGAAAAAGGCCTTGGGGGGTCAGTTTGGCTGACTACAGGTCCTTACGGATTTGAGGGTGGACATTCCTGTGATTTTGACAAAGGTACTTGCGACATCAAAGTGACCTGGAGTGTGCAGCCGGATAAGTATGATAAATGGAAAATCTGCTGGAAGGATTGGGGCGATACCTTTACCAACGCGTGTGACGTGAACCAAAAAATTCGAAAATTTGAAAACAATTTTTATGTTATTCCTGATTTGAAGGAAGACCATCACTATCGTATTCGGCTCGAAGGTCGAAAGGATTCCAACGATAAGTGGAAATGCCTGGCAAAAGCGCGATTGCGAAATGTTCACTTGAATGGGACGAATATAAAAGGAGTTGTGCCATGCATCGTGCCGTAACTTTGCTTTTGAAGATGTGGACTTTAAACTCTGATCTCCTTGGCGAAGGCCGAAAATTTTGTCAATGAATTATTAGGATAGATTGCTTTGATAAAGATCGGTTGAAAAGGCACTACGAGGGATTTACGCTGACGATATAGATGAATGTAATTAAGTGGGTTCCTGAAGCAACTCCCTTTCCCATCCAATCCCGGCAGGTGCCCATGCGATTTTTTATCCCTATATTGACTGCTGTTTGGTTTTCTACTACTTCATGGTCTTATAGGGTTAAAACGTTCATTGTCCCTCCATATTTTACCATTACCCTTTCAATGTTTTAGCTTGATTAAAGTTGCAGGCAATAGAGCTCATTGCCATGCAAACGATAGGATGTTGCTAGATCTCTTTTCTTCAATTTCCCGCCAGTGCTCCTGCCTGAGTTAAGTTGTCCTCCCACAGGCCGATAAGGCAGAGGGCATTGTTCTCCGGGTATTCCCCCAAAATCTTTTTGTCAAGGTTCTTCGCTGATTTCAATACTCCCAAGAACGCATGGAGTGAGGTATTCCACTCCATGCCACTATTGAGGGACTTTGATTGAAGGGTTTCATGGGAATCTCATCAGGTTGGGGGAACTTCACAATCCTCACCAAGGAAACACTCACATTTTTCTCAGGAGGGTTTAACAATGAGAAGCAGGATATTGATTGCGAGTTGTCTTGTTTTCAGCATGGGAAGTGTTGCCAGCCAGGTGAATGCTCAAGAGATTTGCCGAACGGCCGGATTCTGGGGTACGCATGCAGGCGTGGAGAAATCTGGTAGTACTAACATTTCTGAAGAAGTCATCCGGGCCTGGTTGTCAACCGTCAATTCCTATGATCAAACGGCGACGGACAAGTGTACCTATGCAATGGATGGTTCGGTAAGTTGTAATTTTGAACCGCCAGGCCAGGCAGGAAGTCCGAAAGCCTGTCGAGATGCGAAGAAGAATGACATCACTCTGTTAAATAATTTCCCTATCGGGTATGAGGGAATTGATATTTGTGGACAAATTGTTTCCGTACACCCCAATGACACTGACCAAGTTCCTCCCGTTCTCGAAGCGTTATGCGTTTCCCCAGGTGGGAATTCGAAACTCCAGCTCGGGCGCCAATTAACCGCCGCAGCACTGAATTGCCTGGTTAGTGGAGGGGGGAGCGATTGCACAGGTACCTCCATTGAACCAGTCTTTGCATCCTGCAATTCGACCTGTGCGGTTTCCGGTCAGGAAGACCAGGTAAACACCTGTATTGAAAAATTGGATTGCTTTAACAACGGTGGGGCTTGGAATGAAGATGATCCTCAGGCCATGTATTGCCAAATGGATGTTGCAGAATCCTGTCATGACAAACAACTGATCGGAACGGTCATGAGCGACTCCGGAGAACCGGAGGATCCTGGACTCCCCCCTCAGTAATTTCCAAGGAGGTTCCTCATGCAAGAAGCCCTTAATTCCTGGGCCGGAGCCCAGGAATTTTAGGGCCTTGCCAGGGTAGATCAACGCACAACTCAATTCTTAACGAGGGATAGGGCTGATGAATATGAAGTGTGAAAATTTTTTGCCAATATTTTTTTGAAAGGACGGAAGGGATATTCACAGATGGAGAAGCTCGTGGTATTCTTTCTTCGATCATATTGAAGGGCAAATTTTAGATTGAAACGTCGTGTCGTTAGGGTTTTTTATAGAATAAGGAACTTCCAAACCGCGAACGTGTGTTCTCTTTCATGGCCGAGCTGAAACCCGGGAATCGGGTTTCACTCATCGATTCCTGCAGCGAGCTATTGCTCGCCTCTTTCCCACATTAGTTGTGCCCCTTGCGACGCATCCTCCGAGTCCCCCTCAATAACACTTCAGGCATTCTGGTGTATCGGGACCTGGGATTTCCCACCGTACGGTACCAAAATTTCTCAAACGAATATCCCGTCTGCCAAAAGACCGGAAAAGCTTTGCGTCGGGGATCAAGGAGTCTAATTCCAGGCACGTGAATGGTTCCGGACTCCTTTTAAGATTTCCTGGATGCTGAGCCGATGTAGTTGACGGCTTTTGGACTTTAGCCTTGGCGCGTTTGATTCCCTTTAAATCACCATCGTCATAGGAGTGGAATGTGCAAACAGGGTCTGTTGAAAAAAGCCGCCAGCGGCGTTCACGCCATTTTTCCGTGTTCACGGACTAAGCGTACGCTCCGCGCGTAAAAACGGCTGCGGCCTTGCTGGACGGACTTTTTGGAACTGACCCGGAGCCTTTGATGAGTAATCTAACCCTGGGCAAATTTGGACTTGAATATCTTTATTATTCAACACTCCCAAACAAGTGTCGTCAATTCCGGGTTCGAAAATGAGGGGGGTTCTGTTCTCGCAAGTGCTCCATCGCTTCGACATGTTTGGTCACAGGTTGATTGCCGCAGCCTGACCCCAAAGCTTGAGCAGTTTCTGGCCGGTCGTCCTGAGACACCGTTTTTAGCTCTTGATCTTGAGCAGGTATGACA
>BQIZ01000056.1 GCA_021604365.1 Nitrospirales bacterium | reverse complement strand
TTTAAGCAACTCTACCATGCGCGCACCCCTGGCCAATTGGGCTTGGGTGGCTTTGTCCAATTCACTTCCAAATTGCGAAAAGGCCGCCATTTCACGATATTGGGCCAAGTCAAGCCTGAGCGTCCCTGCAACTTGTTTCATCGTTTTAATCTGGGCCGAACCACCCACGCGGGATACTGACAACCCAACGTTAATCGCTGGCCGAATACCTGAATAGAACAAGTCGGCAGCCAGATAGATCTGCCCATCGGTAATAGAAATCACATTCGTGGGAATATAGGCAGAGACGTCACCTGCCTGCGTTTCAATAATCGGCAATGCCGTCAAACTGCCTGCGCCTTTTTCATCACTCATCTTGGCTGCCCGCTCTAATAAGCGGGAATGCAAAAAGAACACATCACCCGGATAGGCTTCACGGCCTGGTGGACGTCGAAGGAGAAGGGAAAGCTGGCGATAGGCAGTCGCATGCTTGGACAAATCGTCATATACAATAAGCGCATGCTTCCCGTTGTCACGGAAATATTCCGCCATAGTGACACCGGCATACGGTGCAAAAAATTGTAGCGAAGCCGAATCGCTGGCTGTGGCAGACACCACCGTGGTGTACTCCATGGCTCCATGGTCTTCCAAGGTTTTCACCACTCGAGCTACCGTCGATCGTTTTTGCCCGATAGCCACATAAAAACAAAAAACACCCAGACCTTTTTGATTAATGATGGTGTCAACTGCAATGGCCGTTTTCCCAGTCTGACGGTCTCCAATAATTAATTCCCGTTGGCCTCGACCAACAGGAATCATGGCATCAATGGCCTTGAGCCCGGTTTGAAGTGGTTCTCCCACTGATTGCCGATCCACCACACCCGGTGCCCGAACTTCGATAAGGCGTGTTTCCGTGGTATTAATCGGTCCCTTTCCATCAATGGGCTTCCCAATGGCATCGACCACGCGACCGACCAGCGCTTCCCCAACAGGGACCTCAGCAATTCGCCCCGTGCGCTTCACTGGATCACCTTCCCGAATCCCAACATCTTCACCCAACAGCACCGCTCCAACACTATCTTCTTCCAGGTTCAAAGCCACCCCGTATACTCCACCAGGAAATTCCAACAACTCTCCTGCCATCGCCCCTTCCAAGCCATAGACCTTGGCAATATTATCACCTACCTGGATGACGTAACCCATTTCTTTGACGTCAACCCGTTGCTCGAATCCTTTTATTTTTTCCTTAATGATGGAGCTGATTTCTTCTGCTTTGATCTGCATGGATTATCCCTTCGTCAACTGATCGTGCATACTGGCTAGTCGGCCAGACACCGTATTATCAAATACCCGGCTGCCAATTTTTATTCTCAATCCCGCAATAAAATGGGGGTCCACCTCAAAAGCCACCTCCACTCCATGGTGCAGCGATTGAGACAAGTTTTGCTTGATCTGTTCTTTCTCGGACGCTTGTAATGTTTTGGCCGAGCCCACACAGACTTGCTGAACTCCCTGTTGTTGAGATGCCAATTCTGTAAAGGCCTCTGAAATTTCAGGGAGCAACATGGCCCGATTCTTTTTTAACAGTTGAGTGAGGAAATCCCGCATGACTGGAGGGGCCTCCATCCGTTGGCTCAATTCAATCAGAACAGCCTGTTTTTCCTCAAAATTAAAGACAGGTGAAGCGAGGACATGCTTCAAGGCAGGGGTTTCCTCCAGGCCCTGTTGCAATGCGCTTAAGGCACTTCGTGCGGGCTCAACACCCGATTTATCGAGCAGTTGGAAAAGCGCCGATGCATATCGGCGCCCGATGGTGCTTTTATTCACAGTTTACAGAGATTCCAGGCAGCCACGGGTTGAACGGAATTGGGCGTGTGCTAAGCGGGTGAAAGTAGCATGAGTGATAAAGCCTGTCAACCGTAAAGAGCGGATGTAAAGGGGATTTTTATCTAATTCCCTATTTACGTTGGAGTGACTCAACAGAGATGGGCTCCTCGCACATCTGAATACTTTTTTGGGGAGTTGGCCCTTGAATGATTCCGCCTCCCAATACACGATCACCCAGATAAAATACAGCTGACTGGCCAGGGCTTAAAGCCCGAACAGGCGAATCAAACATGATTATCATCGAGGTGGAGCCTGACCATCGGTACGATGCTGGGACTGGCGGGGAACTATAACGAAATTTCACATCAATTTTTGGAGCATTTCTCAATGTCTCCGGGGAGAAAATATTCAAATCTGAAACCAGACATTCTCTGCTATCTAAATCCTCGGCAGGACCCAAAACTACCATATTTTTTTCCGGAACCACGCGCTGTACATACAACCGGCTTCCTCCGGAAATACCCAATCCTTTTCGTTGCCCTGGCGTATAAAACGCGACGCCAAGATGCTGCCCTAGCTCCTTGCCCTTCACATCCACAAACCTGCCAGGAGTTGAAGCCTGCGGTGCATGCTGCTTGAGGAATTGTCGGTAATCACCTTGCGTCACAAAGCAAATTTCCTGGCTTTCTTTGAGTTCATCCACTGGCAGGCCCATGGCCTCCGCTTCCCTCCAGACATCAGGCTTATTCATTTCCCCTAAAGGGAACATCATTTTTGAGAGCCAACTTGGTGGTATACGATAGAGAAAATAAGATTGGTCTTTTTTGACATCCTGCCCACGAACCAGGAAAGGGGTCCCTCCTTCATCGTGTCTGATATTGGCATAGTGGCCGGTCGCAATAAAGTCAGCTCCAAGCTCATCCGCCACCTGGAAGAGACCTCCAAATTTCACTCGTTCATTACACCGAACACAGGGATTGGGTGTGGTTCCATCAATATAACCCCCAATGAAGTCATCTATGACTCCCTTCTGAAAGCGTTCGCGGGTATCGATGACCTGGTGAGCGATCCCCAATAATTCTGCCACATGCCTGGCCATTCCCACTTTACAGCATCCACGCTCCTGCCAACGTTTGGAAATGGAGGACTCATCCTCTTCCTCCCAGACCTTCAATGTGACCCCGATAACTTCGTGGCCCTGCTGCTTTAATAGTTTGGCTGCAACGGAGCTATCCACGCCTCCGCTCATTCCCAAGACAACCCTTTTGGAAACTGAGAATGGCATTAGCGACTCAACGGCTCTGTTTCTAATTTTTTTTCTATTTTTTGCTCTACCTTGGGAATCGCCTTGCCCTGTCCATTAGGGATACCTTTATTGTCGATAGGTGCCTCTAATTTTGGAGCGGAACCCATATCGCATTCGCCTTGGAAATACACGCCTTCTTCCATGGCAAAAATTGGAGCATGAACATCACCAATGAGAACCGCCGGCTTCAGAAGTTGAATTTTTGATTTTGCGGTAATGACACCCTCAATCCGGCCACTGTTCACAATGGTCCCACCTGTGATGGTCCCTTTAATAACGGCACTTTCACCAATGATGAGGGTATCATCAATCGTGATTTCACCTTCAAAGTTTCCATCCACCCGCACTGTGCCCTCAAATTGAGCTTTACCTTTAAAATCAACACCCTTACCCAAAAATGTATAAAATTCCTGGCCAAAGCCCAAGTCCTTTTTCTTGTCTTTTTCACCCCACATACATCGTTTCTCCTCTCATCCAGTAAAGAGCCATCAGGTAGCAGGCTAGGATTTCCATGTCCATCTGGAAACCAGCTGCCTATTTTTTGCAGAAGATTGCCTGGCTTTATTTCACCTTCACCGCTTCTTCTACGGAAATCACAAGTTTGGTCTCTTTGCCTTTTCGCTCATTTTTTTGGGGCATATTGCAGGTGCCATTAAACAAAACCCCCTCATCCATCGACAAAAGAGGGGCAGTAATTTTACCTACAAAAACAGCTGGGGATAATAATTTGACGCGATGCTTGGCCTCAACATCCCCCGTCAATTGTCCCTGACACATAATGGTTCCAGCATGAATTTTGGCAGCGATGACCGCTTTTTGCCCAATAATTAAATTACCATCGGTATAAATTTCTCCCTCCAGGCGGCCATCCACCCGAACCGTTCCCTGATACCGAATGGTTCCCTTGAATGTCACCTCTTCACCAACAAAGGCAATGATATCACCTGATTCAGGTTGGCTGGCTGAGACCACCGGACCATCCACCACAGCTGGTTCCTTCTGCTCACCTTGACTCATTTCTGCCGCATCCTGACCGTTTTCTTCCTTTTTATTAAAAAACATGAGCCCCTCCCTCCTCGATAACTGTGCGCTCTAATTCCTTCAGACCTGACTCGGTACCCGTTAAAAATAACTCCACCATTTTCCTTCAGCATGATCCCTCACACCTTATCAGGAGAGCCCCTGTGACACAGAAGCCATTCCGTTAGTATATTCAATTTCTATTCCAAAACCAGTGAAGTAATCCGATCCAGCTCATCATCGGAAAAATAATGTATGATGACCTGCCCTCCCCTGTTTCCCGACTTCACCTGCACTTTAGTTCCCAATCGTTTTCGAAATTGCTCCTCCAGGTTACGAAATCTATTGGGTTCCTCTTTTTTTGATTTGGCGACTTTGCCTTTTTTGTGCACGGCAATCATCTGCTCAATTTGCCGAACCGAGAGTTGCTCGGAAACAATCTTGCGGGCAAGCTGGAGTTGTGTTGCCGGAGTTGGAAGCCCCGCCAAGACCTTCGCGTGGCCTAAACTGATGGCCCCCGTCTCAATATATTCCTGGACATCCTTTGGCAGCGAGAGCAGCCTGATAATATTAGCGATGGAGGAGCGATCCTTTCCTACTGAGCGGGAAACCAAATCCTGAGTCAAGCCAAACTCCCCCATTAGCCGTGAATAGGCCTTGGCTTCCTCCATAGGGTTGAGATTCTCACGCTGGATATTTTCTACCAACGCAATCGCTAAAGCCTTCTCGTCGTTGGAATTTCTCACCAGGACAGGAATGGTAGACAATCCGGCAATTTTCGCCGCTCGAAACCGGCGCTCACCGGCAATCAGTTCGTACATGCCATCGCCTTTTCTCCTGACGACAATTGGCTGCAGTACGCCATGCTCTTTGACGGATTGTGCTAATTCATCTAATTCTGCCTTAAAAAATGTGGTTCGGGGTTGGTACCGGTTCGGGAGAATTTGGTCAAGAGGAACCATGGAGACTGCCTGACGATCCTGCTCCACTTTCCAGACAAGAGTCTTATTTTCTGGAAGCAGGGCCTGAAGCCCTTTACCTAATGCTTTCTTTTCCATTCCTCAAAATCTCCTTGGCGAGGTCAAGGTATGCCTTAGCTCCACTAGACGCGGCATTATAGGATAGAACCGGCTTCCCATGGCTGGGCGCTTCAGCCAACGCCACATTCCTTGGGATAACAGTCCGAAAGACTTTTTCTCCAAAAAACCCTCGAATTTCATCTTGTACCTGCCGCGAAAGATTAATTCTTGAATCATACATCGTCAATACAATGCCTTGAATCTCCAGGTCCGGGTTGAATGACTCCCGAATCCTTTCGACATTTCCCAATAAACGACCTAATCCTTCCATTGCATAATACTCGCACTGCACTGGAATAATCAGGCCAGATGCTGCGACAAGAGCATTAATAGTCAAGAGTCCGAAGGCGGGGGGACAATCGATGATAATAAAATCATAATCCAGAATCCCGTCCAACACACTTTTCAGAATAGTTTGCCGATCGGGGAGATTTGTTAGTTCAATTTCCGCTCCGACCAAATCGCCCTTTGAGGCTACGACACTCAGTCCCCTTATGTCAGTAGGTAATACTACCTTCTCAACCAAACGTCTATCCATTAAACATTCATAAATAGTCACACCTTTAGGCTCAATGGACAACCCACTGGTCGCATTGGCCTGTGGGTCCAAATCAATCAATAGGACAGATTTTCCAGATATGGCCAAAGCCGCACATAGGTTGATGGACGTAGTAGTTTTTCCAACTCCTCCCTTCTGATTGGCAATGGCAATGGTCTGTTTCAAGATGGTTCCATAAAAATTCTTATGAATAGTTCCACGTGGAACATGACATTGGCCCGCTTATGGGGCAAATTTTAAAATAGACAAGACCCGACTTCCATACTCAAACGGCAATTCGTAGGATAATTCCTCAAACACTTCCATGCCATTAAGCCGAGAATGATTGTCAATATTTTTGGATCGAAACACAACTAGTTTCCCGGTTTTTTTTAAAATGTGCTCCAGATGCGGCAAAATATGGTCTACATTGACTCCTTTACATATGGCGAAATCACACTTTTCCTCATCCACCACCATAGAATTAAAGTCCTCCAATCGAATTTGGAGAACGGAAGTTTTTGGCAACTCAAGTTTTCCAATAATATAATGGAGGAAGGCCGTCTTATTTGATCTTGGCTCCATTAACAAAACATCCAGAGCAGGCGAAACCAGCTTGAGCGGTATTCCTGGAAAACCTCCGCCTGTCCCAATATCAACAATCTTTGCATCAAGTTTGTTTCCCAGCGCCAAATATCCAGCCAAGGAATCAACAAATAGCAAAATGGTCCGCTCCCTGTCCGTACGAAGACCGGTCAGATTAATCGACCGGTCCCAACGACACAATTCTTGATAATATAAACAAAATTTTCCAAGTGTTTCCTCCGTGAAAGAAAGCCCAAGCTTCTGAACCCCGTGCTTGAAATGATCTATGAAATTAAATGATTGATCGCTTTGTTCCACGTGGAACATCCCTACCTAAATGAATCATAGATTGAGAAACTGCTTATTGACTTAATGAAAAATGGATTAGCCAAAAAACAGGTTTCTACAGATGCTGACGAATGAATTACCGAACTAGCTGGCCTTTTTATGTTTTTCAACCGCAACAAGCAGAAGTGAAATGGCGGCAGGAGTCATTCCAGAAATTCGTGAGGCCTGACCAATGGATGAAGGGCGAACTTTTTTTAGTTTTTCAACAACTTCATTTGAAAATCCTTTGATATCATCATAATCAAAGTCATCTGGAACATGACGATGCTCAAGTTTTTTAAATTGCCCTATAAGCTGTTCCTGCCGCTTAATATATCCCTCATATTTGATCGTAATTTCAACAGCCTCAACTACCTCAGGATCATCTTCTTTTGTTCCATTTAAGAATTGGGCCAAATGATGATATGAAACCTCATGCCTTCGAAGCAGTTGAGCAAGTGAGGAGTTTGGTGCAAAACTATCCATTGGAATGATGTCATCATGACCCAAACCTGATGACTTAGGAGCAGTGGCGTGAAGTCTGTCTATCTCACGTTCGATCTTTACCTTTTTTTCTTGAAAGGTATCGAACGTACCTTGAGAGACAAGCCCGATACGATACCCTTCCTCCATTAAACGAAAGTCGGCGTTATCCTCTCTGAGTAGAAGCCGATATTCAGCTCTTGAGGTGAACATTCTATAGGGCTCACGTGCATCTTTTGTGATCAAATCATCAATCAATACACCAATATAGGCCTGAGATCTATCTAAAATTAGTGGTCTGTCATTCTTCACCTGAAGCGCGGCATTAATACCAGCCATGATTCCCTGTGCGGCCGCTTCTTCATAGCCGGAAGTCCCATTTATTTGGCCGGCATGATAAAGTCCCTTGACGAGTTTAGTTTCCAAGGTTTCATGAAGTTGTCGTGGCGGAAAGTAATCGTATTCAATTGCATACCCGGGCCTGAGAAAAACCGCCTTTTCAAGACCCGGTATAGTCCGGACAAACGCCTGTTGGACGTCCACGGGCAGGCTTGTAGAAATTCCATTAGGATAAAATGAGCGTGACTCAATGGTTTCAGGTTCCATAAAAATCTGATGCCTGTTTTTATCAGCAAATCTGACGACTTTATCTTCAATAGAAGGACAATACCGTGGACCTGTTGACTCAATGATTCCGCAGTACATCGGTGATCTATCAAGATTTTCCCTTATAATTCGATGTGTTTCATCATTCGTATAGGTAATGTGGCAGTGAATCTGGGGGTTGGGAAGGGTAGTGGTTCGAATGGAAAATGGTCGAGGGACCGAATCCCCAGGCTGCGGAACCATGACGTTGAAATCAATTGAATCTCGATCAATCCTCGGAGGGGTTCCGGTTTTTAGCCGTCCAATTTCAAAACCAAAGTCTCTCATGCAATCAGATAGATTCTCCGCAGAAGGCTCGCCCGCTCGCCCGCCGGGAAGATGGTTCAATCCAATATGCATAAGACCCTTCAGAAAGGTTCCCGAAGTCAGGACAACCGCTTTAGTGAGAATTGTTTCTCCGCTATTGGTCATCACACCATTAACCGCCCCGCCCTGTGTAAGAATCCGATCAACTGTGCCTTGTATAATTGCCAAATTATCCTGCCTGCTTACCGTATCCTGCATTCTATTGGCGTAAATATGCTTGTCACATTGGACTCGCGTGGCGCGGACGGCCGGTCCCTTCCGCATATTGAGCACACGGAATTGAATGCCGGATTGGTCGGTATTCAATCCAATTTCTCCCCCGAGGGCATCGATTTCTTTGACGAGATGGCCCTTCCCAATTCCTCCAACAGCAGGGTTGCATGGCATTGTGGCGATTTTTTTTAAATCGATAGTCAACATCACCACCCTACACCCAATCCTGGCGGCTGCAAGGGCAGCCTCACACCCGGCATGACCACCTCCGACGACGACAATGTCACATTCCATACTCATGGGTTAGTATTCTGTATTTTTATGAAAAATTGGCAGGAATGCCTTTTACTTCCCAATGCAAAACTCTCGAAAAATTTGGTCTAAAATATCTTCATTCGTAATCGCGCCGACAATTTCCCCAAGGGAATTAAGCGCAAGGCGTAATTCTAATGCCACACATTCTGCAGAAAGCCCATCATCTATGGCTACAATGGCGTTGTTCAAGGCCACTCCGGCGTTGTGAAGAAGCGTCTTATGTCGCAGTCTTGATACGAGCACCGAATCATTGGCCTCCAACTGGCGACCCACAGCCAAAGACTTAATGGCTTTTTTTAAACTATCGAGGCCTTCACCGGTTAATGCCGATACCTCAACATACTTTTTTTCTCCGGCGAAACCATCCTCAGAGCCTATTCTATTTTGGTTGACAATACTCTGAAGTTCCTTCAGGGAAAACTTTGTCGGCAAGTCGATTTTATTGAGAACCATGACACAGGGTTTTTTTCTATATTTTTCAATAAACCTTAAGTCTTTATCATTAGGTGATAAACTTCGGTCAAATGACACAATCAACACATCCGCGTCTTCAATGGCCTGATTAGCCCGATTCATTCCCTCATTCTCTAATTCATCTGTCGTATCTCGCAATCCGGCGGTATCAAAAAGTCGTATCATGACTCCTTCAACCATGATAGCCTCTTCGAGGACATCACGTGTGGTCCCAGGAATATGAGACACAATAGCTCGATTGCTGCCCAGTATGCCATTTAACAAACTGGACTTTCCCACATTGGGTCGTCCTACAATGACGGTGCGAATACCTTCTCGAATCATTCGACCTTCTTCGGCGGACTCCAACAACTGCAAAATTTCTCCTAAAATCTCCTGGATATCCCGTTTCAATTCACTCTGATCAATAAACTGGATATCATCATCCACAAAATCCATTCCGGCTTCCAGGTGGGCAACGAGTCGCACAAGACGGTCCCTTTGAGCTTGTATGAGGAGAGATAACCTTCCCTGAAGGTGTTCCTGGGCCATCTTCAAGCTCTGAAGGGAATTTGCTCGTATGGTATCTAAAACACCCTCTGCTTGGGTTAAATCCAACCGCCCATTCAAAAAGCCCCGCTTGGTAAACTCACCAGGTTCTGCCAATCTGGCACCAGTCTGCGTTAAGGCTTCGCAAATGGCATTCACAATGACCGGTCCTCCATGGGCATGAACTTCTACGACATCTTCTCCTGTATAGGACCGGGGAGCTCGCATGGTCACAACCAGCACCTCATCCAATACTGATGGAATCACTCTTCCCGCATTTTCTTCATGTTGAATAGGGTTCCAAATAAATTGGCCTAAATACAACTGATAGGGCTTAATCTGTTCAAGAGGCTTACCAGAGCGCAATTGAAGAATCCTTGAGGCAACCGGAAGGGCATGAGCACCACTAACCCGGACAATTCCTACACCCCCTTCGCCCATAGGGGTGGCCACGGCACAGATGGTGTCGTCTAAAGAGCCCATAACTTAGACAGAGGCAAGGACTAGGATTTAGAGGAAGGACCCGAGGGAGATGATGAGCGTTTCTTTTTCCCAGACTCCAAAGCAGGTTCGCTCCCTTTTGGAGAAGGATCCGTAGACCCACCTCTCGGTTTTTTCAAAATATACCTGTCAGTCACAAATTGTTGAGTGACGGTCAACACATTATTGGTCACCCAATATAACACCAAACCTGCGGGAAAGGTGACAAACAAAAATGTCAAGCCAACAGGTAGGATCATCATCATTTTTGCCTGGGTGGGATCCATTGTGGTGGGCATGATTTTTTGTTGGACGACCATAGAAATCCCCATCAGCACAGGCAGCACATAATACGGATCTTGGGCAGAAAGGTCTGTAACCCACAACATAAACGGGGCCTGCCTGAGATCGATCGTCATATACAAAATATTAAAGAGGGCAACAAACACGGGCATCTGCAACACCATGGGGAGACACCCACCGACAGGATTCACTTTATGCTCTTTGTAAAGCTTCATGAGTTCCGTGTTGAGTTTCTCTTTGTTGTCTTTGAGTTTTTCCTGAAGCGCCAGCACTTTGGGTTGGATGGTTTGCATTCCTTGCATGGACTTGTAGCTTTTGTATTGCAAGGGAACAAACAACAGTTTAATCCCTAAGGTCAGTAAAATGATGGCCACACCATAATTATGGGTATAGTCATAAATGAAACGTAAAACTGAAAACAGCGGCTTCGCCACGGCTTTCACAATGCTCCAACTGCCATAAATAAACCATCCAAAATCAATGGTATCTTCCAACCCGATATTAAAAGATTTAAGGACATCGTATTTTTTGGGACCGGCGTACAATTTTGTCTTATGGACTTGTTCTCCTGATCCCCCGGAAAGAGACATGCCCGCTGAGACAACCATTTCGGTTTCAAGTTTGGAAAACAGGCTTTTCGCATTTTCCGGGATAAAGACACTCATAAAGTATTTATCCTGAAGGGCCAACCATCGAACAGGACCATCACGACGCAGAATCGGAGCATCCGCATCCGGAGACACTTTTTCCATTTCCTCCCCGACCATCCAGGCAGATCCCAGCAATCCAATGAATCCTTGACCCCATTCAACAACACCAAAATTGGTGCCCAAAAGCACATCGATATCCCCTGAAATCCCTCGAGTACGAATAGTGATACCCACCAGATAGGAATCGTAATGAAAGGTGAGTTCTTTTTGGACCCACAATTCGGAATCGGAAGAGGAATAGGTTAAAAGCACTTTACCGGTGGGATGAGCTTCATCTAATTGGTTAAAATCCTTTTGAACTTGAAAGTTCCCTTGACGAAGCCGCTGGGTCTCCACTTCATTGCCTTTGACCTGCACGGTGAGTGGCCCGGGAAACTGCCCATTGGGATATACCAATTGGACGGGAACATTTTCCTCTGTCTGGGTGAGGTATTTTTTTAACTCCCATGAAGTCAAGACTCCGCCCTGGCCGGAAATGCCAGCTCGGAAAAGCGGTGTCTCAACAACCACAACCTCTTCGGTAAGAAGTGGCTCGGTAGAGTAATTAGAGGAAGACACTGAATGTGATTCAGATGAGGAAGAGGAGATCGTCTCCGCATCCGTCCCTTTCGGTGGCAAACTCGTTTTAAGCTCTTGATCGATGATTGGACTGGTAGAGAAAGGAGAATACCCCAACTCCTTCAGGAGCAGGTCATATCCAAAGATAATCCCTAAGGAAAGAACAAGGAAAAGGACGACGCGCTTTTCCATTTTTCTAACTCGTGAGTCTCATTAAAGCTGGTGGTAATTAACAATCAAACAAACGGAGGCAAAATGTTCAGCATTCAGGGAACCGGATCCAGCCCCCCAGGATGGAATGGATGACACTTGAGAATTCGACTGGCCATTAATACTAAACCCTTTATCGCGCCATGTTTATGGATAGCCTCTAAGCCATAATGAGAACAGGTTGGTTCAAAACGGCAACAGATTCCCATAAATGGGGATATCCCATATTGGTATCCTGCAATCATTTTTTTTAAAACAGAAGCTACCATATTTTTTATTTAAAGAAGACCTACTTGGGCCAATGTCCCCTTCCAGGTTTCCCCGACCTTCTGATATTTGACTCCCAAAATCCTTGTTTTTGGGTAAACGATGCAATGAAAACCACTCGCCATACCGGAGTGCGATTCTCTTACGAGTTCACGGAAAATCCGTTTCAGTCGATTTCTCGTCACGGCTTTTCCCACTCGTCGCCCTACGATAATTCCTATACGGGACGGATCATGATTGGGTACACGACTAACAAGGAGGGTAAAAAATGGGTTCCGCACAGCAGACCCATTGGACTTCACTCCATCGTATTCATATTTTTTCTTTAAAAAAAACGGGAAGCCCACCCCTTACTCATCAGAAACCGTTAAACGTTGCCGGCCCTTCTTCCGCCGGCGGGCAAGAACCTTTCTCCCATTCTTAGTGCTCATGCGTTTTCTAAACCCATGATCTCGTTTTCTCTTTAAATTAGAAGGCTGTCGATAGGTCATTGACACGGCGTTGTTCTCCTTTTAGCCATTTTCTTATGAACACGCCATTTTATTGGGGGAAAGAGTAAGAGTCAAACATATTTTCCCCTTCTAAACTCACATACCCCATTGATTCGTTGACTGGATTCTGACGGAAAGATATAGTCAGATTCTCTTTTTCCTCAACATTTTCTTCAACAGAATAAGGCTTACCGTGTTGCGCTCCATCAAGGGTCTTAAGGATATTTTACCTCAACAAACCCCTCAATGGCGCTATATGGAAACATTGGCCCATACTCTTGCTACCCAATCCGGCTTTTCCGAAATTCGAATTCCGATATTCGAGTCCACTGAACTCTATGCCAGGAGTATTGGAGGAGCAACAGATATTGTAGAAAAAGAAATGTACACCTTTCCCGATCGAGATGGAAGCTCTCTGACTTTACGTCCTGAGGGAACAGCGGGCGTGGTGCGAGCTGTATTGGAGCACCATCTTCTGGAATCCCCTTCTACCAGAAAACTATATTACCTTGGCCCGATGTTTCGTCACGAACGCCCGCAAGCTGGTCGATACCGGCAATTTAACCAATTCGGTGTTGAAGCGTTTGGGACCGAAGATCCCCTTATGGATGTGGAAGTGATTGCCCTTTTATGGAGATTCTTTAATTCCCTGGGACTTAAAGATCTCACTTTGCATATAAATTCAATCGGCAATTCTCAAGACCGTGAAAACTATATTCAGGAATTCAAACGATTTATTTTGCCAAAACTGGAATTGATCTGTGGTAACTGCCAGCGTCGGTACTCCACAAATCCCTTAAGGATACTTGATTGTAAAGTTCCTATTTGTCAGGAAGCGACCCAGGACGCTCCAACTCTTTTCGACCATCTTTCCCCGGAATCAGCCTCTCATTTTAAAACCGTCCTCGACGGATTGACTGTTATAGATATCCCTTTTTCCATGAACTACAGATTAGTGAGAGGATTGGATTACTACACCCGTACGACCTTTGAAATTACCACTCCGCACTTAGGCGCACAAAGCACTATTGGGGCCGGAGGACGTTATGACGGATTAGTCGCCTTACTGAATGGTCCTTCCACCCCGGCCATAGGGTTTGCTGTGGGCCTGGAACGAGTCGCACTTCTCCTTTCACAACACCTATCCACCCCACATCCGCCGTTATTTTTCGTGGCCGGATTTGGGAAAGATGCTAAGCCGATGGCGCTAAAACTGCTTCACAACCTGAGAGAGACGGGTATACGGGCAGACACAGACTATAAAAGTGTCAATTTAAAATCTCTTCTTCGATCCGCGGATAAGCTTGGAGCCAGTTATGCCATTATCCTGGGAGACGATGAAGCCCGTTCGGAAACGGCCATCCTCAGAAATATGACCACTAAAGCTCAGGAATCCGTGAACCTGAAAGAAATTTCTCAAAAAATTCTATCATTAACCTTATAAATGATGGGATAAGATATCTTGGGTTTTTTCTTGACATTTTTTTTACCTGATGCTAGGGTTTTTTTCTTATTTTTCAATAAGAAACGATATTTTTTGAATAAAAAAATATCCTCCGCATATTTCATTAACAAATCCAGTATTTTACGTATTAATCCAAGGTATAAATAAGGGATGCCCAAAAATCTGGTTATCCTTATAAGAGAAGATCCCACCCTTACACACCGGGCCTCCGAAGCTATGAGAATTGCGTTGGGATTATCGACCGGTCCAAATCCGGTAAAAATTATTCTCTTAGAAAATGCCAGGCAGTTAATTTCTAATGAGGCCTATGATCTTCCTGATGGGGAAATCCTTGAAAAATATCTTCCTTCTATCAAAAATTTAGAATTGCCTATTGTGGTACCTACAGGGAGCGGGAAAACCTTCTCACTCGATCAGGAATTTACCATTCAAGAGTCGACCCCATCCCAAATTGCTTCACTCGTTTCTCAAGCAGATCGAGTCCTAACCTTTTAACGGTATCCCTCATGAGGAACATTTTATATATCTGTACAAAAAACCAGTATGACTGGGATGTTTTTATCCCGGAACCGGTTCCTTCTCTATCAGAGAAAGAAGTAACAGTCCTGCTCCTCAAAGGTGGACTGAGTTTACCGCCTATTCCAACCTCCCAGGTTTTTGTTTTAAGCCGTGAAGGAGAAAGAGGAGATGATTCCCGACCTTCTGAGGCAATTTCATATCAGGGTTTTTTGGAAAAAATATTTTTGTCTGATTTGGCCTTGGTGATATAACTATCCCTCTTCTTCTTTGTTATAAAAAAGAAAAAGAAATAGTAGGAGTAGTGGTAGTAGGTATAGGGAATAGGGGGGATAAATGATCTTGAAATTTAAAACTCCTTTGAAATTGGGCAGGGAAAGTGGGTTGAGTTTGAAAAATATATGGGTGGAAGTTGTGGATAGAGGGCATGAAGTTTATGGTAGAGGGTGTTGATAGGAATCGGAGAGAGTCTAATAAAAAATGGCAGGACCATGATTGGTGTTGTTACTATTAACATCTGTGAATAAAATTGTGAATAAGTTGAATTTACCTAATATTAACAATGATAAAGTTTGGGTAGACGTGTTGAATTTTGTCAGCCCACGTGTGGGGGATGACACAATTGAAACATGGTTTCAGCCTTTGGTTTTAGAGAGTCTTAATGAAGATCAAGCTCATATCCGTGTTCCAAATAGATTTTTTGGGGAATGGTTAGGTAGAAACTATAAAGATTTACTCAAAGAAGCTTTTCAGTATGTCGAAGGGGTGAATCCAGTAGAGATTGTTTTTGTTATGAAAGAGCAGGATGGAGAAGGGAAAGCCTTACCGGAGCTTAAAACTGAAGTTCGAGAAACCCGTGGGCCTGTTCAACTTCAACGGGTAAGACGGCAACCTCTTCCCAATCCTAAATATACCTTTAAAAACTTTGTGGTGGGCGCGAGTAATCAATTTGCCCATGCGGCATGTCTTGCTGTAGCGGAATCACCTGCCAAAGCGTATAACCCGTTATTCATTTATGGCGGTGTGGGGTTGGGAAAGACACATCTTCTCAATTCAATAGGGAATTATATTGCCGATCATGGTGATCTCCGTATTGCCTATGTCACAACAGAGCAATTCACTAATGAGGTCATTAATTCCATACGCTATGACAAAATGATTGAATTGAGAAGGCGATATAGAAATGTGGATATGCTGCTCATTGACGATATTCAATTTTTAGCAGGAAAAGAACGCACTCAAGAGGAATTTTTTCACACATTTAATTCTCTCTATGAGGCTGGAAAACAGATCGTGTTGTCGAGTGATCGTTTTCCCAAAGAAATGCCCTCAATGGAGGAACGGCTTCGGTCCCGGTTTGAGTGGGGACTGATTGCCGATCTTCAACCACCTGATGTGGAAACTCGAATTGCCATTCTCCGAAAAAAATCGGAGGAAGAAGGTATTGCGATCAATGAAGATGTCATCCAGCTGTTGGCAGCGAATTTAAAAAGCAATATTCGGGAGATTGAAGGAGCACTTATTCGGCTGGGTGCCTATGCGTCTCTCACGGGTCAAAAAATCACTGTGGATATGGCAAAACATATTCTCCGTGATCTCCTGGGTGGGAAACGGAAGGTGATTACGACTGAGGATATACAAGAAGTGGTCGCCAACCGCTTCCATGTCAAAATTTCCGACTTGAAGTCGAAACGACGGACGAAAACGTTAGTATATCCTCGCCAAATTGCCATGTTTCTCAGTCGTGATATGACGGACTCCTCCTTTCCGGAAATAGGAAGAGATTTCGGGGGAAAAGACCATACAACAATTATTCATGCCTGCAAGCAAATGCAGAAGGCTCAGGAAACAGATTCCACTCTTCGAGCCACCATCGAAAGCCTGAAGGAAGAAATCGGCAAGGGATAGAACCACCGTTCATAGGAAACATATGAAAATTCAAATTACCAGGGAGGATTTGTTAACCGCACTTCAACGTGTGCAGGGTGTAGTGGAGAAGCGGAACACCATGCCGATCCTGGCGAATATTCTTTTGGAGGCCAAGCCGGAAGGCTTGGATATTGTGGCGACTGATTTAGAAATTGGCATGAGAGGATTATATAAAGCCACGGTTCATGAGCCGGGGTCGGTCACATTCTCCGCTCGAACACTTTTTGATATTTTAAAAGAGATCAGACATGCCGACATTGAATTGGTCGTGGGTGAAAATAATTGGGTGACGGTGAAGGCCGGGAAAAGCCAATTTCGTGTGGTGGGCTTACCCAGTAAGGATTACCCTGCCCTTCCAACTATTGAACGGGAAGGGTTGATGGCGCTTCCGGCCCAAGGGTTGTTGCAGCTTCTAAAAAAGACGGTATTTGCCGTGGGGGAAAAGGATACACGATATGTATTGAACGGGCTTCTTCTCACCCTGATTCCTTCAGGAGCCACAGTGACACTTCGTCTGGTGGGCACCGATGGCCATCGATTAGCCTGGGCTGAGCAGGAAGTGACTCCCGAGAAAGCAGTAATCCCCGAAGCTGAAATTAAGGTCATTATTCCCAAGAAAGCTGCCATAGAAATCCGGCGACTCCTGGAAGAAGACGATGAACAACCGTTCCTCGGGTTTACAAAAAATATGTTAATCTTTCGGAAAAGCGGGTTGGTGTTAACCTCCCGGATTATGGAAGGGACCTATCCCAACTACCAGCAGGTGGTACCGAAAGAAAGTTCCAAAAAAATTACCGTCAATAAGTCCGATCTGGAGGGTGCCCTTCGAAGGGTAGCTATCCTTTCGAAAGATAAGGCCCATGCCGTAAAACTGTCCATCAACCCCGACCACATTCATCTTTCTTCAAAAAGTCCGGATTTAGGAGAAGCAGATGAGGACATCCCCGCTAAATTTGTGGGAGAAGGCTTTTCAACTGGATTCAACGCCAGATATTTTTTGGATGTGTTATCTGTCATTGAAACGGAATCGCTGACCCTTCAAATGGAAACACCCTTAAGCCCGTGTTTGATTCAGGAGCAGGGTAATCCCGCGTTCAAAGCTGTGGTGATGCCCGTGAAGGTTTGACGGATTTGATCCAACAGACATTTCTTCTTCCACACGTAGCCAAAGCCTAAAATTGTATGGAATCCGAAACAAACCCTAGCCAAGAATCTGCCCACTCGGCAGACCGCCAACATTCTGATGTTCGGTACGATGCCGATCAAATCCGTGTCCTGGAAGGACTGGAGGCGGTTCAAAAACGACCCGCCATGTATATCGGCAGCACAGGGGTCGATGGCCTGCATCATATGGTGTACGAGGTTGTTGATAACAGTGTGGATGAACACATGGCAGGCTATGGAAGTGAAATACAGGTCGTGCTTCAGGTGGATGGTAGTGTCCTGGTCTCGGATAATGGAAGAGGGATTCCCACCGGCCTGCATTCAACCCAGAAAAAATCGGCAGCCGAAGTCGCATTAACAGTCCTCCATGCCGGCGGAAAGTTTGAGGAGGGTGCCTATAAGGTGTCGGGAGGATTGCATGGAGTAGGGATATCCGTCGTGAATGCCCTCTCGGAATGGCTGGAATTGGAAATTTGGCAAAATGGGGAAGTATTCGAACAACGGTATCATCGTGGGAAGCCCCAGACACCATTAACAGTTGTGGGGATCACTAAAAAACGTGGAACGAAAGTGGTCTTTAGGCCGGATCCCCTCATTTTTGAAACTGTCGAATTCAGTTTTGATGTGTTGGCGCAACGACTTCGTGAATTGGCCTTCCTTAATAAGGGGTTGGAGATCTGCTTAAAGGATGACCGGGCGGGAAAAGAAAAAGAGCAGGTGTTTTGTTACATAGGAGGAATCGTCTCCTTCGTCGAACACCTGAATGAAGCCAAATCTCCCCTTCATCCTCCCATTGTCGTGGAAGTGGAAAAACCGGAAATGATTCTCCAGTTGGCCCTTCAATATAACGAAGGGTATTCGGAGAATTTGTATTCCTTTGCCAATAATATTAATACCCGTGAAGGCGGCACGCATCTCATCGGGTTTAAGTCCGCCTTGACGCGCACGATCAATAGTTACGCGACCGCCAATGATTTGTTTAAAAAAGATTCGGAATCGCTGAGTGGAGAGGATGTAAGAGAAGGTCTGACCGCCGTGGTGAGTGTGAAAATCCGCAATCCGCAATTTGAGGGCCAGACCAAAGCCAAATTAGGCAATAGTGAAGTTAAGGGCATTGTGGAGTCGGCTGTCAATGAAGCCTTGGGATCGTACCTTGAGGAAAATCCCTCGGTAGCAAAAAAAATCGTCGGGAAGTCTGTGGATGCGGCACGGGCCAGGGAAGCCGCAAGAAAGGCCAAAGAGCTGATTCGCAGAAAAGGCGCGTTGGATGGGGGGTCACTTCCTGGAAAATTGGCCGACTGCTCAGAAAAAGATCCGCAGTTCAGTGAACTGTATCTCGTAGAGGGTGATTCGGCAGGAGGGTCCGCGAAACAGGGGCGTGATCGACGCACACAAGCCATCCTTCCACTCAAGGGCAAAATCCTGAATGTCGAAAAAGCCAGATTTGATAAAATGCTCGCCAGTGAAGAAATCCGAACCCTCATCATGGCGATTGGAACCGGAATAGGGCGGCCACGGGAGGATGCTGAAAAAGGCAAGGAAGATAAAGACGCCTTTGATATCAATCGAGCCCGGTACCACAAAATCATCATCATGACCGATGCGGACGTGGATGGCAGCCATATCCGGACCCTGCTTCTGACTTTCTTTTTCCGGCAAATGCCGGAACTCATCGAGCAAGGCTATATCTACATTGCCCAGCCTCCCTTGTTTAAGGTCAAAAAAGGGAAGGGAGAAAAGTATCTCAAAGACGAAGCGGCAATGAATACCTATCTGTCCAATCTCGCCGTGGAGGATACGCAACTCTTTCTTCCGGAACAAAACGAATTTGTGACCAGAGATGAACTTATCCCGATTTTAGATAAGCTGGTGGCTTTTGAGGGGCTCTTAACCCGTCAGGGGCAAAAGCAAATTGAACCGGCACTGCTCCGGGTATTGGTGGATTTTCCACAATTAACGAAAGATCTGTTAAAAAACCGTGGTGACTTGGACGTATTAATTGAGGAGGCCACTCGTCGGCTTCGCCTGGCGTTCCCCGAAGGCACCGTGGATCTGGCGATTCAGACCGATGAAGAGCATCAGGCCCACCACATCCTCTGTCGTGTGGGAGGGAATGGCAGTCAGAAGTTTCTGAACCTGACTCACGACATGGTGGGTTCTGCAGATTTCAGGGAATTACAAAAGATCTCTCCTTCGGCGTTGGGGTTGGGACCGCCCCCTTACCGGTTAAAACGCAAAGACATGGAAGCGGAATTTTCCACCAGTCATGATCTCGTGACAGAGTTTTTGGAAACCGGGAAAAAGGGCATGTCCATTCAGCGCTACAAGGGTTTGGGCGAGATGAATCCGACACAACTGTGGGACACCACAATGAACCCGGAAACCCGCAGTCTTCTGCAGGTGACATTAGAAGATACCACCGGAGTGGATGAAATCTTTACCATTTTGATGGGTGATGAGGTGGAGCCCCGCCGGAATTTCATTCAAAGACATGCCCTGGAAGTTCGTAATTTAGATGTTTAGCAGGTGCATTCGTTTGCTTACCCCTCTGCTGAGCCGAAGGTCGAATCCTCGGTTTGGTCTTGTTTGCAGGGAGCGATGGGCCGGATCAAGTCCCGTGAATGTGCAGAAGATGAAGTGCGATGATCTCTTTCGAGGAGTGACGTATGCCGGTTGAACCACGTCTGACGCAAGTTGCCATTGAAGATGAAATGCGTTTGTCCTATTTGGACTACGCCATGAGCGTCATTGTCGGACGGGCATTGCCGGACGTGCGAGACGGACTTAAGCCGGTTCATCGGCGCATCCTGTATGGCATGAATGAAATGAGTCTGGGTTCCGGGAAGCCCTACAGAAAATCCGCAAAAATTGTCGGTGAAATCATGGGTAACTATCACCCGCATGGTGATTCAGCCATTTACGACACGTTGGTCCGCATGGCCCAGG
>BQIZ01000055.1 GCA_021604365.1 Nitrospirales bacterium | reverse complement strand
TGGAGAAATTTTCGAAACATCGGACCCATAGACCCGAGCTTCGACCCACACGTGATCCATATTGATGACCGTGAACAATTCTTCTCCAGCCTCGACTCTGGATCCCAGAGTCAGGTCAGCCTTGACGATCACCCCTTGAATCGGGGCTCGGAGAAGGAAATCCTGAGTCCGGTCGCGAGTGTCAGCGCGACCAATCTGTTGAGTAAGCGTTAAGGACGCCAAACGCTTTTGAACTTCCGCGTGTTTATTTTTGGCTAGAAGAAAGGTGGTATTCGCTTGCTCGACCTGTTTTTGGGCGAGAACCTTTTCCGCAAATAAGCGTTGGGCACGATCAAGCTCCCGTTGCGCCTGCGCTTGTTGTAATTCGGCTTGTGAGACAGCAGACTCCAATTCAGCCCGACTCGCCGTGGAAAATCCTGGTGTGATCGCTACGAGGACCTCTCCTTTTTCTACCATCTGGCCCATGATGGGAAGACGGGCAGAGGCCGACAAAACAACCAGTCCAGTGGCTGGTGCCGTAACCACAACCTCTTGTCCCATTTTGGAGGTAATGCCTCCCCGAGCCCTGATTGTCGAAGTCAGGATCTGATTGGTGGCCGCTTTCGTGGCAAATTCAACCTTCCATTGCTGTTCTTTTAAAAAGGTGACTTCCTCTTGAAGGTTCAGCGGTTCTGGCTCTTCTGTCTGCCGTTCGACCTCGGTCGCGCTGGAAAAGACCTGGACGTTGGGAATATGAAAGATTTCCTTGAGGGAATCACTCCTAAGCTCAAGTTCCATCTCATAGGTTCCAGGTTCCGGCATGGTGACGGAAGGGGTGAAGATGCCTGGCCTGAGCGGAGCCGAAGCCAAAAATGATAATGCTGGTTGCCCCTTCGCTGTCATGCGAACCTCGACGGTGCCAGCCATAACAGGTCGAAAATTTCGAAGGTCCGTCAGATGAGCAGCGAAGATAGAGGGGTGCCCTGTCACAAATGGGGGATACTCTAAGAAAAGTTCAGCCTTGTCAGACCACAAGGTAATCGAAATGGGGTCTGGTTCCGTTGGACCTTCCTCTGAAGCTTGTGAACCGATGAAGGAATCCAGACGAAATGCTCCACCGAGAATGGCCGTCACACCCACGGCAAGCAACACAATAAAACCCAAAGCCCAGAAAAACATTCGTTTCATGGTCTACCTTCCTTCAGATCCAAGGTGGGGTCTCGCTCAACAAGACCCAAGTGTCCTGAGAATATTCCCAGCTTTTACAAACGCTATCTTCACAAATTCATGACAGGAATAAACGCAGCAGCCAGCCCACACCAAGGCTGCCCGTTAATTGGCTAGCAATTACTTGTTAACGCTGTAGGGAATGGAAACGTATTACAAAGGGAAAAGAGGTGGAGCTCTTCCTGAATGGATAGGAAGAAGAAGGCTTGTGGAAGGAAGGACAGGGTTGAATGTGTTCAGCGGGCTTCCGCGAACAGGTGACGTTGGCTCCCATAAACTTTGGGAAATTTCAGGTGACGGATAGTCATTGGGCGAACCGTCGACGATGGGCAGTATGGTGAAAAGGTTAGTGCTCGAACCTGAAGTCAGGGTGATGAGGGAAACATGGTCAAGAATCGGCCATAGGTCCTGGTTCTGGTGCTCACCAGATTCTGGCTGGGGTACGTGGGAAGAATTCTCTGCCAGATGAACGTGGCGGACCAGACCTGACTGTTCAGGACCCTGGGCTCCATATCCGGCTTCTGCCAGTTGGATACGATGGTCATGAAGAAAGGGGAGACTGAAGATCCCAAATAAAAGGAGGGAAACCCATACTTTCATACGCCCGTAATCCTTGCTCTTCTCAAAATGTTCTGTTTAATTTTTTATGCTACGCGCTATCCCGGACGGTATCATGGGACTTATGCTTCGTCAATGTTTATAAAAATATGTCGGCCGGTTTAAGAACTAACTCAAATAAGGAAGCTTTGCATGCTGTGATTTTCCAGGATTCTGTGAGCTCAACTGGTCGCTGCAACACATGCATGACATTTCCCTGCTGGTGTTTCGTATTCTAATGTTTTCCTTGGCCCCATTGAAAAACTTGTTTTGTTTATTAATGTTTTGCTCATTTTTTTTGTGATACTTTTCGCCCATAGCATTCTCCCCATTCGTGCATGGCTAGCAACACGCTTTCAAGCGATTGGCCAAGGGGGGACAAACGGTATTCGACCCGCGGGGGAATTTCCTTATAGTCTTTTCGATTGACCAACCCCCGTTCTTCCATTTCACGTAATTGTTTCGTTAACGTCCGGTGTGTGATTCCGCCTAACTCCCGTTGCAATTGATTGAAACGCTTGGTGCCTTCAAGCAACTGCTGAATGTTAAGACCTTCCATCGCCCAGCGATGGCGTCCAGTGTGGATTCTACAGGACAAAACACACTCTTCTTGGTGGGCATCGAAATTCTCTTTCTGTTTTGGCGGTATCATTTATGTGCGTACTTGCACATTGATCCTGTAAGAATTATATATCATCGTGGCCCACAAGAAAAAATGGGGAACAATCACTCTAGTCCCAAATGAAAGAAGGGAGTCATCGTGACAACAAAAAAGCTCACGCAAATTGTACCAAATACCGGTCAGCATTGGGTCGGAGATGGGTTTCCGGTGACGACGATGTTTTCGTATGACGAATTGGGAGCGGAGATGAGCCCGTTTCTGCTGCTCGATTATGCCGGTCCTGCGGAGTTTAAGCCTTCCGACAAACCTCGGGGAGTGGAACAACATCCCCATCGTGGCTTTGAAACGGTCACCATTGTGTATCAAGGCGAGGTCGAACACCGGGACAACGCCGGAAACTCAGGCAAAATCGGTCCGGGCGATGTGCAATGGATGACCGCCGCACGCGGCATTCTCCATGAGGAAAAACATGGTCTCGACTTTACTAAAAATGGCGGAACCCTGGAGATGATCCAACTCTGGGTAAACTTACCGGCTAAAGACAAAATGACTGCGCCGCGGTACCAGGAAATTTTGAACAAAGATATTCCGGTTGTGAAGGTGGATGATAAGGGAGGCAGGCTCAGGGTTATCGCAGGCAATTACACCGGGACTCCAGGTGCGGCAAAAACGTTCACTCCCATTAATCTATGGGACATACAGCTCAATAAAGGACAGTCACTGGATTTGCACCTGCCGGATGGATTCACGACCACGCTATTGGTTCTAAAGGGGACAGTTCTGATAAATGGAACGAAGACCATGAACAGGAAAGAGTTGGCTCTCTTCGAACGGAAAGGCGAACAGATTTCCCTTGAAGCAACAAGCGATTCGTTGTTGCTGGTATTCAATGGAGAGCCGATCGATGAACCCATTGTTGGGCAGGGACCGTTCGTAATGAATACACAGGAGGAGATTCGGCAAGCCATGACCGATTATCGTGGAGGCCGGTTCTGATAATTTTAGCGGAAACAGATCAACCACCCTCACCAACAAGGAGCAAGCATGTCAAGCAACAAATCGGTAGAGAAAAACCAATGGATGATCGATCCGAATGATGCGATCATGCTTTTGATTGACCATCAGAGCGGACTGTTTCAGTTAGTCAGGGACATCGATCTTCCCGTGCTGCGATCCAATGTGACGGCTCTGACAAAAGTGGCACATCTTGCCGGAATCCCAACCTTTACAACGGCATCGGTCCCTGATGGACCGAATGGCCCACTGATCCCGGAGATCCATAAATATAATCCAAATGCGGTGTATGTTCCCCGCACTGGCCAGATCAATGCATGGGACAATCCTGCATGGGTGGAAGCGATTAAGAAAACCAATAGAAAAACATTGTTGATCGCTGGCACACTTACAAGTGTTTGCATGGCGTTTCCAACCTTAAGCGCCCTTGTCGCGGGTTATAAGGTTTTTACCATTGTCGATGCTTCCGGGAACTGGAGCAAGATGGCCACCGACATCACCATTGCCCGGGTGGTGCAAGCCGGAGCCATGCCAATTGATACCTACGCTGTGCTGGCCGAGGTGATGAGCACGTGGAATCGTGCCGACGCGATGGAATTTGCAGAAATCATGACAGACCATATTGTTCCGCCTTACCGTGCTCTGATTGAAAGCTACGAGAAAGCCCAAAGCGTTGGAAAAACCGGCAGAGAAACAAAACTGGAATTACTTGAGGCTGCCACGACCAAGAAAGATTGAAAAAATTAACGGCAATTCTTCAACGAGGTTAATTTTCATACCAAAAAGGAAAATCGATTGTGGAAATAACAAAAATCTGAATCTGAATTTCACTGGGTGTGCGGGAGAAGCTGGTAAGCTTACCAGCTTCTCCCGCAGATCACAGACCAATCGTTGACATGCAACTAAACGGCATCAACTGTATCCCGCCGGATGATCCGGTTAATAGGAAGATTACATCTAATTCTGTCAACTATATAAATGAAGCACGTCCAGGAATGTGGAGCGGATCGTGTGACCTCTGAAAAAGAGGGTATGGATTCATTCCTCCTCCTTTGGATTATGCCATCCACCAACCTCCGCCACGATGACCTGGGCTTCATTGGGCCCCCATGTCCCCTCCGCATATTCAAAGACAGGAGTGGACATCTTCAAAATGGGGTCCACGATGCGCCAGGCCTCTTCGACTCCGTCCTGCCTGGCAAACAAAGAGGCGTCTCCTTCCATCGCATCACCGATGAGACGCTCATAGGCCCCCTGTTCGTCACCTTGTTGGCGACATACATAGAGCTCGATATCTTCGCCAGTCATCCGTTCGCCCGGTCTCTTCGCCCTGGCGCCCATCGCAATTGCGACCCGGTCCGGACCCAACCGGAAACGAATATGATTCGATGCATCAGACCGAGTATCGTCAAAGAGCTGATGAGGCGGATGTTTCAGTTTGACCAACACTTCCGTGGCCGTCACCGGAAGGCATTTCCCTGTTCGAATGAAAAAAGGGACGCCTTCCCACCGCCACGAATCGATGTGAAGCTGCATCGAGGCAAAGGTTTCCACCTGCGAATCCGGCCTCACCCCGGCTTCTTCACGATAGCCCCGAAACTGCCCCCGCACCAGGGAATTCCCCGTGAGTGACCGAATGCCCTTGAACGCCTTAACCCGTTCATCGCGGAGGGCTTCCCCTCCAGCACTGACAGGTGGCTCCATGGCCAGGTTGGCGACCACTTGCAACAAGTGATTTTGCACGACGTCCCGGATCGCACCGGTTTCCTCATAAAACCTGCCACGCCCGTCTACCCCGAACCGCTCCGCCATCGTGATCTGCACATTTTCGACGTAGTTGCGGTTCCAGATGGGCTCAAGAAACGAATTGGCAAAGCGAAAAAACAGGAGATTTTGAATCGACTCCTTTCCGAGGTAATGATCGATGCGGAAAATTGCCGATTCAACAAAAACGCTGCGCAAGGTTCCATTCAGGGCTTGGGCGGAAGCCAGATCGCGGCCGAAGGGTTTTTCCACGACGACTCGTGCGCCGGAGGCACAGCCTGACTTCCCTAAGCTTTTCACCACGGCTGGGAAGAGAGACGAAGGGATGGCCAAATAGAAGAGGGGGCGTTGCGCAGTGCCTAGGATCTGACGTAAACGGGTAAAGGTGTCGTCCTCCTGATAATCCCCGTCCACATATCTGAGCAAATCGGAAAGCGTTGCAAAGGCCGTCTCATCGACCCCACCGCCGAATTTCTCTAGACTGTCCCGGGCTCGCTGTCGGAGGTGGTCCACGTCCTTGCCGCCTCTGGCGACACCGATAATCGGAACGTCCATCTTCCCATGTTGAACCATGGCCTGAAGAGCCGGAAATATTTTTTTATATGCGAGGTCGCCTGTGGCCCCGAAAAGCACAAGCGCATCTGAACGAGCATTCCCCATCATTCCCTCCTCGACCAATCCACAAAGTAATTCGGCGCATCCGGATTTCCCATGGATAACCGGCCAGTCTTCTGATCCTTTTTGGAATCCAATCTGCTTTCAATTCCTCTCCTTTGTAAGGAGAGGCAAGGTGAGGTAGAGTCCTGGTACCCTCGGGAAGCCACGATGGGATCAGCCATTCAGTACTGTAAAGAGACTACCTCCCCTCCGTCTTTGTTCCTCTTCTAAACAAAGCCCTATAATGGAGGGGGACTCAAGGACGATAAACTTTACATTTTACTCATACGAAAGTTTGAAGGACCAGTATACCCAATGGGCATGAACCAAAGAAGAACCGTTAAGTAAAATGCCCGTTCTCACTTATCAGGCCAAATAATTTCAATGGGGCTTGATACATCTTGGTGTTTAACATAGAACCCTTTGGAGTGCCCTACTCCACCGTAAGGAGTTCAAGAATGTGTCCATTCTGATCGCAAAGGTACACCCCGCATCCGCCACCCCGGTGGTTGATAGTCATATCCTCCCCCGAAGTCGGCCCGCTCCCATAGGGAATGCCTTCAGCCTGCATGCGACCGAAGATCCGGTCGAAATCTTCTTCACCAACTTTGAATGCATAGTGATGGATGTCGAAAGTGTCGACCTCATCATCATCGAAATCAAATGTAAGCGTCTCATTGTTCCGCAGCGGCGCGAAATACCCAACTTTTCCTTCCTCGAACACCAGCCCGAAAATTTTCGCATAAAATTTTGCCGAGGCCACTTTGTCATGCGCCGGAATGATGGTGTGGTTGAGTTCAATCGCCATGGCATATCTCCTTAACATCGCGATGGTCGTGAAGCACCCGGCCTTACGGCAGCACAAGCGGCAGGCAAACACGGTGAAAGTTTTGTCTGTCCCCTCAAAGGTTGATGTAGTTTTCATATGGCCGTGTTTCATGACCACAGTCATCAATAAGAAAATCTAGCTCTTTCGGCGAAGGCCCGGCAAGCGGAGGTTTAATCCCTTTCGCAAATACTCTCTACGGTCTTGTGATGGTGAACACAGGGTCCTACGCCCGCAAAACCAGGGAATCTCCTAGTTCTCTTAAATGAGCATTGAGTGTAAAAGCATGATAAGCTTGGGAGAATTTCGGTCGAAATAAAAGTCAATGATGGTGATGCTTGATGCTCAAGCATGTGCGGTAATTGCATCTAATCGCAGAGGGGAATGACCATAATCGGCATGCACAAAAAATGGGAAGTCGTCATTCTTGGTGGAGGATTTGCCGGCTTGGCCTGCGCCCGTCGACTCGAAAAACTTTGGGGGAAAGACACGGCTAAACGCGTGCTGCTGGTCAGCGCTGAGAACTATTTCGTCTATCAACCCTTTCTTTCGGAAGTGATTGGGGCGGGTATCGAGCCGCGCCATGTCATGAACCCCATTCGATTGGCGTTGCGCCGCTGTATGGTGCAACGTGCCGAAGTCACGACAATCGACCTCCATAAACGACGAGTCGAATTCAATGCCAATGAGGGGATGAGGCTGGGACCTGTCGAGGCGGAGCACCTGGTCATCGCGTTGGGAAGCAGCACCAATCTCCGTGCGGTACCGGGCATGATGGAGCACGGATTATTTTTAAAGACGCTGGCTGACGCGCTGGGAATCCGGGAACATATTATTCAACGACTTGAAGAGGCGGACCTTGAACCCAACCCCGATATCCGGCGGTCACTCCTCCATTTCGTGGTCGTGGGCGGTGGCTATAGCGGGGTGGAAACGGCTGGTGAAATTCTTGATTTGTTACAAGATGCCAGACGGTTTTATCCTGCGTTTGACCCGTCGGAGCTGCAAGTCACTCTGGTGCATTCCGGTGCGCATCTCCTCCCGGAACTGGGCGAAGACCTCGGACGCTTTGCTCAACGGTTTCTTGAGTCTCGAGGAATGACCGTGTTGCTCAACCAACGGGCATCCTCGGTCAGCGCAGGATATATCCGTTTAAGTGATGGCACCCGCCTCGGGTCGCATAACCCGATTTGTACGATTGGAAACGCCCCGAATCCGGTACTCAAAGAATTGGCAGCGGAGTATGCCAATGGATGGCTGATGACCGACGAGTTTCTGCGCCTCAAGGGATTTACCCATGTCTGGGGCATTGGAGATGGAGCGGCCAATCCGGATGGCTATGGGAATCAAGCACCGCCGACGGCGCAATTCGCGATCAAACTCGGCCGGCATGCGGCAGAGAACATCGATTCAATGAATTCCGGTAAGGAACTTCATCCGTTCCGTTACAAAATGCTGGGGCAGATGGCCACGATCGGTCATCATAAGGGTGTCTGCTCCATCTTGGGTTTCCGGTTCAGCGGATTTTTGGCCTGGTGGTTAACACGAACGGTTCATTTGCTGAAATTGCCCGGACTCGACCGCAAGCTGCGGGTCATGGTCGATTGGACCTTTGAACTCTTTTTCCCGCCGGATCTGAATTACCTGGACCTGAAAAAAACACAAAAAATCGTGCGAATGCATGTGGAGCCAGGCGATGTGATTTTTCGCCAGGGCGAACAAGGCTCCGCTTTCTATATTGTGGAAGGCGGCACACTGGAAGCCATCCGATACGATGGCGACGGCAACGTGCTGTGGCGTGACGAAGTGCTCCCTGGGGATCACTTTGGCGAGGGATCGTTTTTGTATGGTGTAGTGCGGCGCGTCACTGTCACAGCCAAGACTGAAGCGACCCTCATGGTGTTTAATTCAAAAGAATTCAAATCCTTCGTCGAGAGTTTCCAAACGCTCAGTCAGATCCTTCGTCACACGGCCCAACGACCATCACAAGAAGACGTCTTGGGCGAAACACGGTGGACCACGGAACTGCTCTCCTCTCCTGTCGAAGCCGTGATGAAACAGTCCGTACGGTGTCTATCCGAGACCGCCACGATCAATGAGGCGATCCTGGCCTTTGGGAATGGTTCGCAGACCTTGTTGCCTATCGTGGATGCGGAAGGAAAAATGACCGGCATTCTAACAAAGACGGATGTCTATAGGGCCATGACCCACGGCCAGGATTTTGGTGAGTCCGTCGGCACGATCGCCAAGCATGAGGTCGCCGCCCTTCATGAGGGACAGTCAGTGCGCGAAGCCTTACGGGTGTTATACATGAAAGATGTGAAACAAGCCCCGGTGCTGGACCATCAATCCCGGCCGGTAGGAATATTGAGTCACCTGGATCTTGCCGAGGCAAGAATCCGTCTCGACCACCAAACCTCAACTAGTCAGCACGCTTCCTCTGTAGACACACCTGAATAGTCGGGATTCGTCAATTAACAATTGACAAAATGATGCCTGTTTATTCTCCTTGCTGAAAAATTTTTCGGCATCTCTACCTGGTGGAGAGACCAATGGCTCTCTGACAGTGAGAGGTGTTTTTTCGCCTTTGATTTAACCCTGGCGTGTCGTTGCAGTTTTCCTCAGAAACCAACACACTCGCCAGTGGCACCGTTATTCGATGACCTTTCGCATGAGCACCAGGTTATCGAGGATCAGATTTGATGACCAGATGAAATCGGCGTCGGCAATCGGGTCATCGAACACATTGCGAAAATTCATGTAGGCTGGTTTGTTATTGACGCCAACGGTGTCGTTGGTGAAGACAGTTGCGTCCGGCCAGTCGCTATCATCGAAACCCGGTGCGAACCAGTTAGCAGGAACCTGCCAATGCGCTGCGGAGAAGGAACTGCCGTCTCGAACACTTTCCATCGAACAGGCAGAGCTGTCTCGAACCGGACCACGTACTTTCAGGCAAGACCGGTCATTGAGTGGCGCAGTGTAAAATGTTTGAGCACGCCAAGTTTTATCCGTGACGGCAACTGTCCGGCCGCCCTCGTCCTTAATCACAGCCACCAACCCGGCGTCACCCGGATGATAGGCATGTCCCCTGTTCTGCTCCGAGCCGAGCCCCAGGTTTTCTTCCCAGTCTACACCCATCACAGCGAGAGAGAACGGACGGGTCGCTTTGAAGCGAATGACGCTACTGTTAAAGGGTGTGAAAGGCACCGCATCGACTGCGAGGAGTGTGCCGTTGACGTAAAGCTCAAAATAATTGTCGGCAAAAATGTATGCCGTGAAGATATCGCTGCCACCGGCATCGATCACGGGAACCGACTTGAGGTCGAGATCAGCCGACCGGCGCAACCGGATCCCGTTACATTGATTGTAGAGATCCGCCGCCTTTGCCGTGCTTTTGAAATGCGTCTTGGCCGGCACGATCCACTCTGTGCCGTCTTTGGCCTTAATCTTTCCGACTGCACTGATGCGCGCGTTGGGATCACTGCACGCATAAAGGCCGGGATTGACCGTTTGCGCCAAACCGGTCGTGAAGGATGGCAGCTCTTCTGCCATGACGTCTTGGCCGAAGACGGATGCCCCGAGGGTCACAAAGACAAGGAGTAATCTGAAGGTTTTCATTGCTATCATCTCCGAACTCGGACAATCTTACATAAAGAGTCAAATCGCTTTTTGTATAATATAGCGCTTCACATACTCTCTAACCTTACATCGAATTTAATGCGAATGGGTTGCGGCAGGACCCCTGCCGTGAACGAATCTATTTTATAAAACAAGCAACCTGATCCCAAAGACAGTATGGCCTAGTAGAGGTGACCACGATGTTTGACCGTGAGGATGATCACCTGCCTTTTGCTTTCCCAGACTTCATACACGATACGATAGGCTCCCACTCGTAAAGCTCGCTCACCTGTGTGATTCCCGACAAACGGCTTCCCTTGAAGTGGTGTGGTCTGCAAGGCTTCCAGTTTTCGAGTTATTCGCTTACAAAGTTGCTGGTCTGTCTTGGCTATTTTGACCATATCGTGTTCCGATTCACGTGTGAATCGAACCGCATAATTCACGATAACGCCAGTTTTTTCTTCAGGGTGGAGAGCGCAACGGTCTGCCCTTTGCGGGATTGCTTTTTGGCACGGAGGATGGCCCGTTCTTCGTCGGGATGGGCCCGTAGATCAAGGGTCTCTAGCAACCCCTCATACTCGTCGGCACTCAGGAGCACAGCCGCATCGGTCCCATTTTTTGTAATCACGATTCGTTCGTAGGTTTCATTGACCTCTTGAACAATCGCCGAAAGTTTATGCTTGGCTTCGGCCAACGGGATAGTTCGGCGCATGCAGATTCTCCTTTTCGCTTTCGCATTACACAGTCCTCATTTATAGGCTACTTATTTCAGAAGTCAAGACATCAAACCCATTCCTTGGCTGGAGCGCTGGAAATCTCGCCTCGTCACTTCTATGTTTTCTAACGAATAACTAAGCTGGGGGGAGATATTGTCACCTTAGCGCTATGAGATCAAACTGTGACGCATGCGCAACTCGTGGGGGGTTAGCCCCTGGGCACATCTGCGAGGGAAACTGTATTTAGGGGATGACAAATTTGTGGCCAAGCACCAACCGGGTCGGACGCCTAAGGAAATTTGCCAGCACACCCAAGTAATCCGACCACGGCTCTCCGCGCTCTTGCCTCCGAAACACACGCAGAAACAGAACCTCGCCGAAGTCTATCGCACGCATGGATATCAGATGCGGATAATGGCGGATCACTTTGACCCCCATTATTCCACTGTGCGTCAATGGATACGACAGGCGGAAAAGGAGGGCACATGATTACAAACCTGACCCGATGAGCTAATGTTCCCGGCAGTCCGTGGCGGGTTAACCCAAACCGATCTATGATAAATGTTCTTGTGGCGGCTCCGCAAAAAAAAGGGCAATTCGACGTTTGAATATAATAGGTTGCACCAAGCGTTGCAGTAAAGCGAAGCCCTCTTCAATATCGACAACAACAAGAATTCTTGGGATTTTTTAAAATGAGTCAGGGACCTAACTTTTCAAAACTACCTGAATGAAAAATGGTCTTAGAATCTTTCCATTAGAACGAGAGCGGTCTGCAAACTGTTAAAATTAATCTATGTCAATGGGCAGGGCAGAATCAGCTTTTCAAATCATGAGTTCATGACATTGGAATACCTTAATGTCTTTTCCAGCATTGCCATCTAGCCAAGAAAATAAAAGATTTTTTCGGATACAGGATCCCTTCGGCCTTCGGAGAAGTATTGTGCCTTTATTTACAATCGATCGAGAAACACATCTGATTTCTGGGCTAGCTACCCCTTTCCGCGTGGATCCTTTTGGAACGTATTTAACAGCCTATCATGTGCTGGAGTGTCCCGAAAAAAAACAAATCTCCATGTTTCTAATAAATTCCAATACCGATGTCATCGATCTGATAGATGCCAAAGCTACCATGACTGGCTCGAATTTTCACTTCGGTAATATGATCCGTCCAATCTGATAAATCCCAATTCCCTGTGGGAAGCTCATCCCAGCAATACCAAATACCCGGGTGGGTGGATCCAGCTACGCCGCTAGAAATCCAAGGGCCATCAATTTCTTGCATCGGTTTGTAACACAATTGAATACTTTGGGCGCTTTCAACCCTGATCCGGTTGAGCTTAAACAGTTTTTTGTCATTGATTCCACCATCCGTCACAAAGATATGCGTCGGTCTATGCCCCTCATGTGGATGGAGAGTTCGAGGTTCATCCCGTGGGTCAATTTCTTGGCAGGTACCATCATCCTGGATAATACCCCAGTCCGTTAAGTTCCCGGGACAAGTCGTAATATGTGGATTTTCGTAGGCCAAATGAAAATGGCTAACACTGAGAGGGGTCCAGATTGGGCGAACTTCCACATGCATAAGACCATTACAGGCTTGGTGCCACCAGGGGGTATAGGCAAATGTCGTTTCGGCGTATGGATGAAGACTGAACTCCAGAAGATCTAAGGCATCGTAATCCGAGAAATCTACCAAACATTCTTTGGCCAGGGTTGGATTATTCGGTGTTTGCAAAGCGTCCAAGGGAGAGGTGGAGCCACTGCGCGCTCGTGAGATATTGGCGGTCGGGTTGACGGACGGCTTCATCAAGGTAGGAAGAGAAGGCTCTCTATGCCCAAATTTCTGAATGGCAATTCTTCCTTTAGGAGTTGCCACCAAAACCATGTGATCTGATTTTTGAGAAACCGCCAATACGTTCTGGCTTCCTCCCGTCAGGATTATCAACAAAGCCATACCAAATGCTCCAGCTCGAAGTATTTCGTTCACAAACTGTCTCTTGGGTTTCCTTCCCATCATCGTCTCCTTCCATCATTCTCGGTGAAGATTTGCAGGGATGCTCCAAGCCATCTATGGCTAATTCTCTTTATTGTTTCCTACACATTAGCCATAAAAAGCAATTCATATGCCATGGGAGAAACCTCCTAGGATAATGCCGATCATCGTCTGATTTCGTCTGATTTTATGAAGGCTGAAGGTAGAAGAATCTCGTCATCTTTGATGTCCGTCGAACATTAAGAGGAGATTGGTCCGTATCGAAACAGATAAAATAAGTATCTGATTGAATAATGGTCCCGGAGAGTTCAAAAGGCCATTGGCAACTTAAGTCAAATCTGGCCTCACCCCGCATTGTCGGTGCTCACAGACTCTTCCGTATGCTCCGCTTGTCCAAACGGCTGCAGCCTTCCCTTCACGGGACTCAGGACAAGCCCTTTGAGACCTCGCCCAAGTGGTGAATCGGTTTGGGTGGCGCTGTCATGCCTCCTATCTGATGAACAATCACGACCATTTACGGGTCGAGACGCCTTCACCGAATCTGTCTCAAGGCATTCGTCACCTGAATGGCCCGTACACCCAAGGGGAGTGTTGAATATTAATAATTTCCAAGAGCATATTGCCCCACAGGCACGGTGCATATCAGAGGCTCGGGGCGGTTCAAAAAAGCATGCCCTGAGCCTTCCGAAGGGTTCGTCCAGCAAGGCCGCAGTCATTTTTGCGCGCAGAGCGTACTTCCAGTACGTGAGCATGGAAAAATGACGAGAACGCCGCTGGCGGCTTTTTTCAACAGACCCACCATCGGCGCGACGGCAGGGTTAGAGACTTGCCGCCCTTTCCTGAACGACGCCCGGACGTGGGAGCAGTTTGGTGTCCGGCCCGCCACGGCCCAACGGTGGTATCAAACGTTTGTGGCAGAGGATTAGGAATACCAGGTCCGTGGACACACCTGCGAGCGCAACTGTATTGAAGGGATGACCGTTTTGTGGCCAAGCACCAACCGGGTCGAACGCTTAAGGGAATTTCTCGCCAGCACACCCAGGCGATCAGTCCACGGTTCTCTGCGCTCTTGCCTCGGAAACGCACGCAGAAGCAGGCCCTCGCCGAGGCCTATCGCACGCATGGATATCAGATACGGGAAATGGCGGACCACCTGGACCTCCATTATTTCACTGGGAGTCGATGGATACGACAGGCGGAAGACGAGACCGCATAATTACAAGACCTGTCCCCATGAGTGTTGCCCATCGAGGATGCGGAAGGAAAAATGACCGGAATTCTGACAAAGACGAATGCCTATCGGGCCATGACCCATGGCCAGGATTTTGGTAAATCCGTCACCGTCAGCACGATCCCCAACCATGGGGTCGCCGCCCTTCATGAGGAACAGACCGTGCGCGAAGCCTTACGGGTGTTGGACATGAAAGATGTAAAACAAGCCCCTGTGCTGGATCATGAATCCAGGCCGGTAGGGATATTGAGTGACATGAATGTTGCTGAGGCCAGAATTCGCCTCGAACACCGGACCTCAGATAGGGTACACGGTTCCTCCAACATGCCTCTCCCCCAAAGCCAAGAGTGACAATATCGCCTTTGATTTATTCTCGAGCTTATTTTTTCTATACCTGATGGATGGTTATATTTCATGGGACCCCTGTCACAATAATTGTGAGTCGACGGTCAAGGAGAAACCGATCCCACGTGGAAGAATATCCTGGCCTACCCCTTTTCGTATGGTGTCCGTAGGTTCGCCACCTACCGGGCCCATTTATTAAATCAATGACTTTCGGCGACCCATCACAATTTCATTTCCCATAAAATCTGATTTAGACCTGTTCCTGGGGATTGGGCAATCGGGTTTTCCAGTAATGCAACAGAAGGGTTAGAGTTTTTCACCAAACAGGATTATTGTTCAAAATTCGTTTTCATTGAGTTAATTCTAGGATCAGACGTGTCCGGATGATTGTCCCTTCTTCCTGTCCAAATGCCCTTCGAAGACGCCCAACATCCTCGATATGTTTCGACTGGCATGAGAGTGACGGATGATCGTACTTACCACCAATTCATTGTTTTTATGCGTATACAGGTTGTCGACATTGCCGCTGATCTGGCGCGATAGTATCGCGTCTGCCCGTCCTTCAATTTCCATCAACTGGAGGCAAATCTCATCCGCTGACGAGTGTTCGTCAGCGGCAAGCTCCAGATAGCGACGAACAGTGTCGAAATAGGCCTCTAGCAGACTTTGCTGATCAGGATCAAGCTGGCGATGCAAGTTCAGGACATGAAGTCGCACAACCTCGGCAGCGATACGCACGTTATGGAGTAGCTCGGTTTCCTCAACAAAATAAAAAAGCAAGGCTTTAGCCGCTTCCACATTCTCATGTGTCGCCCGTTGCTTGATGTTTCGAGTGACCGCCCCACGATTTTGGGTGTTTTTCTCGATTTGCCTATTCAGTCTTGCCTTCAGCTCTCTGACAATACGGCGATCGCGGTTGACAACAGCGGTTTCCAGTTGATCGATTCCAGTTGAGTACGCGGCTGCGATTTCTGCTGTTTTCCTGCGCAGTAACGGCTGGAGTTCCTCCGGGCTCATATCGAACCAGGCCTCCGGCAGGTCAAGCGACGCCGCAAGCCTGAGCTCGGTATTGATTAATCGATTAACGGTGTAAAGGCCGAGTGCTACCAGTAGGATCACTATACCGATTCCGACAAAACCGTACGTCCCCACAATCAGGGCAAAGACGGCTGACAAGCTCAGAGCCGCAATCGCGGTTAAAAACCAGCCGGCAATCACGGTAATCACCCCCGATACTCGGTAAACCGCGCTGTCCTGAGACCATGCGCGATCTGCCAGTGAAGTACCCATCGCTAGCATGAATGTCACGTAGGTTGTCGACAACGGCAACTTCAAATAGGTCCCCATGGATATCAACGCCGCCGCAATCGTGAGGTTGGTCGATGCACGCACAAGATCGAAAGCGGGCGGGTCATCGGGACTTTCTGTTATGGCGACGGGCCGCGCAGCATACCGCCTGTTAATCGCTTGCCTTATGGAAAGTGGAACCAGCTTGAGAGACTGCGACACACTGAAACTGACGAAGCGTACGAAGATCCTGGCTATCTCATTGCCTCTGAAGCGTTCGACACCCTCCTCCTGACGGCCCAGATCAATTTCCGTCTGAATCACATTGCGCGCCTTTTTGCTGACCCAGAGCGTTATGACCATAACGACGCCCGCAATGAATAAAAATATCGGGGTTGCCGTGCCCGCGCCGGCCGGGCCGGCCCAAACATCCATCATATACTGATCTGCAGGCACGCCGGAGTCCGACCAGTAGCCGAGAGCCTCGAATCCGGCGATCGGCACACCGATGAAATTAACGAGGTCGTTACTTGCAAATGCCATCGCCAGCGCAAATGTACCGATCAGGGTCACCGTACGGAAAGCGTCGTAGTTTTTTCTCGCGCCGAGACCGAAAAACAGGGCGGTGGCACCCGCAAACGCGACAACATAGACCGTCGTCGCGCTCTCAATCACGAACTGCACCATCACCGATCCCTGCAGAGGTGAGTCCTTCAAACCGACATTGACAATAAAGTTCAGCACAATGACGACCGCGACGCCGCCGAATAGCGCTCCGCCGATCCGGCCATATCGCCGGTACTCAAATGTCAGCAGGCCACGCAAGACATACTGAACAACCCAGCCAACGACGAATGCGATCGCGACAGAGACAAAAATCGCGGTGATCATCTCCAGCGCCTTACCGGTATTCAGGTAATCCATCCACATGGAAACGGGCTGATTCATGTCGAGCACGTGGAGAAATGACATGGCCACTGACGCGCCGAGCAACTCGAACACGATCGAAATCGTCGTCGACGTCGGCATGCGCATGGAGTTGAAGAAATCCAGCAAGAACACGTCCGTCAACATCACGACGACATAGATAAAAATGATGTCCTGAAACGTGAAGAAATTCGGGTTGAAGATCCCGCGCTTGGCGATTTCCATCAATCCGCCAGAGGAAGCGGCGCCCACGAAGACGCCAATAGACGCAACGACCATGATCGTGCGAAAGGTCGCGGCACGGCTGCCAATGGCAGATGTCAGGAAGTTCACTGCGTCGTTACTGACGCCGACGACCAGGTCGAACAGCGCAATGCCGAGCAGCAGTATGACCAAGAGAGTTAAAATGCTTTCCATGTGTCGTTGAGAATCCCGGCCATAAGTCGTGCCCGCCCGTTACGCGATCAGTTGAGTTATAACATGAAAGCCAGGGGGGAATATCCATGGAATCTGCTCATCCAGCCCGTTCGCTCTGAAAACAATACGTACACACTATTTCGCAAAGATTGACATCAAAACCTCAAGGCTTTTCATAACGGGCGAGCCATAGATTCAACCCCTACACGACCTACCAATAAAAAATCCCCGCCGCAAGCGGACGGGGTATGAGAAGAGAGCTAATTGGTGATTGGTGTATAACTTTTGGTATGCATCCCCTTGTTGCCTGACATATTTCCCTATCATATATTCATTGCCATATTTCCCCACTGTGCTTACGTCATACCCGTCTGTCCATAGCTCACCCCCCCCAGAATGGCCCTTTTCCCTGAGGCGGTCGGCAGGAGATCTCTCTGGCGGTCAAACTCTTGATGATGGTCACCAGCTTTGTCACACTATACCCGGGAACCGATTGTACCAGAAAATGTACATAATTCTTATCTGTCCCAATCTCCAGAAATTTCATCTAATACCGCTGCTCAATCTCTAGACAAACCTCCTTCAACACGCTATCGCCAGCTGAATCAAATATCGCACGCCGATATTTTGCGGGAAAAACCAGGTGGTACAACAACACCGTAAGATGATGACTCTTATGAATGTACTCGCTCACGCGAGGAGTCTACGCCGCAAGCGGCGGGGAATATACCCTCACGTGATTAAATGAATGCCTTAGATCCTCCGCGCCAGCATCCCATTCGGGGCAAATTTTTTTAACCTGTTTTTGGAATTTTGGCTGGACTCTTTTTTTCTTTTATCCTACTGTAACCGAAAAAGATATTCTGCTGTATGGCGTGAATAAAGGCGCATTGAAGAATGCCCAACCAATAAGGGGGAGCCAGTGATGCAATTTATGAGGCGTCATCGTAAAGCTTTCAATTCACCGTCCGCTCCCGACCCAAAACAGACATCGTGGTGATGTGAGTTTATGAAGCAAAAAAAAATAAGAGAAAAGGAGACGGATTAAATTAACTCTTTTGTGAGTTCATTCAAATAGATGGTATTATCCTTATCTGCATAAGATGCCAAAGTTACTGGACTGGTGGCCGTAACTAAATCAAGATACAGCAATTCTGGCGTATTGTTCAGAAGACTCGATGTCTGTTATCCGGACCGAATTTCGAAGCCCCGTCCTCTTACACGAATCCATTTAAACATTGTTAGGTTCCTTACGCTAATCACGAACACTGTATCAACGATGCAGCCCTCGGAGTGTCTACAGTGGAAATAGGTGTGCTGATCATATTCGTTGTAGTCCTCGCGGTGATAGTTATATTGCTACTTAAGGCCGGAGCTTCGCGCACGGCACCTCCCCCGGAAGGCAGGGCTACCGAACTTCAAAGAGTTAAGGTGCGACGCGTAATTGACGGCGATACAGTCATCGTATTCGATTCTTGGAATGAATCAAGGATTCGCCTTGACGCCATAGATTGTCCAGAAGGGGAACAACCTTGGGGTAGCACCGCAAAGGCTGGACTAATCAAACTGATCGGAGGGCGCCATGTGCATATCGAAACACATGGGGTCGATAAACACGGGCGAAAGGTAGCGACAATTTACTTGCAGCAAGGTCGCGGTTCGGAGTGGGTTAACGTCAATGAACGCATGGTTATGCTTGGTCACGCATGGGTGATGCGTAAGTACTACAATCACCTGCCAAGGAACCGACAGCGTCAGCTCAACAAGCTTGAAAGCTGGGCAAAATCCAAGCGAGTTGGGTTATGGAGTACCGACGATCCGGTCCCACCCTGGCAGTGGCGTAACCAAGGGTGATTTATTCTTTGGCAAGCCCTGCTTTAAAAATATCAAGGGCTTCGAGTATGCTGCTTGGGAAGTAACCAAACAATGCGTTGCAGCAGACATGCCCGCTCCCGACCCAAAGCAGACGTTTGTATCGGTTCGAATTAGAATGTTCGCTTCGTTGTCGTAGGTATTGCATGCTTGATAATTGAGTACACATGACTGCGCTATCTAAATTTTCTGCTGTACTGCTAGATATGAATAGCACGTTCATGTTCGGCGAGGATCGATTTGGTGCAGACGAAAACTTTTTCGAATATTACCGTACGACAAAAGGTCAATTATCTGAGGAAGCTGTGGACGACATAATTCGGTCGGCCTACTCGTATCTCGATAGGTTATATCCAGATCCTGAATACAGAGAAAGTTTTCCGACTCTCGAAATCGCAATTCGAAGTGTCGTTAAGGAGCAACTTCCCAATCACGAAATAGATAGTCTCATTGCGACGTTCGCATACCACGAACTCGGACATATCCCACCTAATTACGCGGACGCAATTCGCACCCTCGCAGACACGTATTTGCTCGGTGCAGTGATCGATATCTGGGCGCCGAAAGACTGCTGGATAGACGAATTCCGAAGAACGAACGTTTATCATTGCTTTTCTGCATTTTCATTCTCTTCCGATATCGGTGCAGTGAAACCTTCAACTTTGGGGTTCTTGCGAGTGGCCAAGCAATTGGGTGTCGCACCAGCAAACGTCATAGTTATTGGGGATTCAACCCGGCGAGATCTTGGTGGTGCTATTGCGGCAGGAATGGAATGTATTCTTGTCGGAGGGGAGACGGATTCGCGTGCTTATTGTGTTGCAAAAAATCTCTTAGAAATAGTACATGGCTAATATGGCCATGACCCCAACTTTACGGTCCGCTTTTGGCCGAATGCAGACATCGTCGATATGACCACCACGGGGGGTTGAATGGGGCGAGCGTTCTTTCTACTTGCCTCGCTCCATCCCGATCCCTGATACTTCACACCACAATGATGTACAGATTATCCTAATCACCACAGAAAAATTTAAATCCCTTGAGGGTATATTCCCCGCTGCTTGCGGCGTTATAAAAAATAATTCGTGTGAGCGAGTACATTCATAATACCCCGTCCGGTTAAGGCGGGGATGATTTATTCGTAATATTAGGGACACAATGATGGCTAAATTGCTGTTTTTTGCAGGAAGTGCGCGTAAAGAGTCCATGAACAAGAAACTCGCAAAGCTCGCCGCCGATATGGCACGGGATGCTGGCGCACAAGCGACGCACATTGACTTGAAAGACTTTGAAATGCCCCTATATGACGGTGACCTTGAAACACAAAACGGTATTCCTGAAAACGCCAAAAAGCTCAAACAGCTTTTTGTCGGCCACGATGGTTTCTTCATTGCCTCACCAGAATATAATAGTTCCATGTCCCCACTTTTGAAGAACACATTGGACTGGATCTCACGCCCACATGAAGAAAATGAAGCGTCTCTTATTGCTTTCCAAGGAAAAATTGCGGCCTTGGGCGCTGTCTCCCCAGGTGGATTAGGCGGGTTACGCGGACTTGTATCGTTGCGTATGATGCTTGGCAATATTGGTGTGACTGTCGTGCCTTCACAAGTTGCTGTTAGCTCTGGGTTTCAGGCGTTTGACGAAAATGAACACCTGAAAGATGACCGTCACGCTGGGATGCTCAAGGCAACGATTGATGAATTTGTGAAAATAACTAAACGTATGACTGATTGATCCATGCTGTTTAATCGTAAACATCATAAGCTAGTATTCTCATTGTTCATGTCACGACTGATGTCTCATGATACTCCCCGGTTCCACCTGTGTTGAACATGGTGCTGTGGAAACGTTGATCAGGAGGAGGGAGCAAATGAACCCTATACGGAATACCGGTCATTCGTTCGCTGCGGCGAACGAGGAATTCGAAAGCGCATGGGAAAACCAGCGACACACGCGGTTTGAGTTACCGGCGGTTGATGTAAACGAGGTACTGAGTGCTTGTTACGAGGTCAGCCAGCCCGTTCAACTGACACGCAGTCTGGTCTGGGACATGGAACTTAAGAAGGCCTGGGATCCAGCTTCCTATATCCCGTATGTCGTCTCCCGCAAACATTCGTGGGGACGCCACGTTCTCGACGACGGCCACGAGCGTTTTTTT
>BQIZ01000054.1 GCA_021604365.1 Nitrospirales bacterium | reverse complement strand
GGACGGGATTCCATGTTGGGGAGATGCCCAGATGTTTGCACAAGGCCGCATAGATCATGAAGGTGCCATTGGCTTTGCCATCGAGGGAATGGCCGGCAATATGAGGTGTGCCGATCGTGACGGCCTGAAAGAGGTCCCAATTAATGGCGGGTTCGTCTTCCCATACGTCTATGATGGTCGGCCCTATACGATTTTCTGTGATGGCATTCAGTAGGGCCTGTGTCTCCACAACTTCCCCTCGGGCGGCATTAATGAAGATCGCGGATGGATTCAGCCATTGGAGTGTCTGCTCATTGATCATGTGATAGGTCGGGTAGGGGCCGTCGGTGGTCAAGGGCGTATGCAGGGTCACCACATCACAACTTAGCGCCTCGGCTAACGAACGGTGATCGATTTGGCCTGTATCTGCCAGCGGAGGATCATGGAGGACCGGGAGCATCTCCAGGACTTCCGCTTTGTGTTTGACCAGTTTTCCGATGTTCCCGACACCGATAATGCCAATGGATTTTCCTTTGAGGGTAAAGCCCTGTTGTTTTCCAAGAAACAATAATGCGGCCATAATATATTCGGCTACCGAATTGGCATTTGATCCGGCTGCCGAGGTAAAGCCGATATTTCGGGCTTTGAGGTAGGCTATATCGATGTGATCCACTCCTGCGGAGGCTGACCCGACAAATTCGACAGGAGTACCTTTCAATAACGTCTCATCAACTTTCGTAATGGATCGAATGAGTAACACGTTCGTATCTTGCAAATCGCTGGAGGTGATGGACCGTCCTGGTAATAGGGTGAGGTTCCCTAGGCCGGCACATGCTTCTTTAATATACGGAATATTTTCTCCTGCCACGATATTGATCGATTTTTCCATGTTTGGTGCCTTTTTCACGATGTTTTTCCATAGCTGCAGCCCATCGCAACCTGCCGATTGGCGCCAGCCTTGCTTATTTTGTTCAACCGAGCTACCCGATGCAACAGCAGGCAAGTAGCACAGGGGAGAGGGGAAAGGGGGCGAGTTTTTTTTGACGAGGCGAGTTAAAAAGAATGGGACCGGACTTATTAGTCAGGCCCCACTCACCAGACTATTTAAACCAATTAGACCTATTGAAAGCAAATCATAGAGATTACGGCCGACTGAACGATTCGTTTCTAATCTACAGAACATTCCTCAAAAATCTTTCCCTGACATACCCTAGCCAGGTTCTTCGATGTAGGAGGCATCAGTGGCCTGAATGCTTGTTCGCGGTTTCTCCATGCTGGTCGCTGAGGATGTTTTGGGTTTCATGCGTCGCTTGGACATCATAGACGGCTCCTTCTTTTTCCAGGACCTCGGTGCCAAAACGATAATTAGAAAACATCGTATTGTGGGCCATGCGCCGGTCGATCGGATTCTGGAATTCCATTCTGGTCTTCAAGGTCTCGTTGGCTAAAATCACCACTTCCATTTTGATAAATCCTCCCATGCCCGGATGCCAGGCCAACAGCGAATAGACTCCTTCCGGGACATCAGGCAGGGTGAATTTTCCTTCGGCATTGGTGATGGCGTAATACGGATTGTCTACCGCGACTCCCCAGCTTTGCATGTAGGTGTGAAATCCGCATTCCAAGTAGAGGATTCTGCGGCCCTGGGAGAATTCAACGGTGTCGACCATCGCCTCTCCAGGGTTGTGTTGATGATCCTTGATTCTGTTCTTAGGATGGAATGGATTGAGCCGGAGCGGGCGATGAAGCATGACTTTTGAGCCAAATGGCGCCGTTTCATAAATTTGCACATCATGAATAATGGGATCCATGTTGACGATGTGCAGTGGTTGTTCGTTTTGCACAACCGAGACCCAGGGGGTAAACAGACAATCCTCCACCGCGACTTTGGCTGGACCTGTTTGGGGAAAGGGTTTACCTTGAGTGATACCCTCCAAAAAGACCACAGTATTTTGAAGCCCACCATCTGGCGCCACATGAAATTCATCCACGAGACGCCATCCTGTTCCTGTGGAAATCCGCCCGCAAAAATCAGTGTCGGGGTTGGTAATCAGACTGTACGCCAATGCCGGGGGTTCTTTCCCCGCCAAGGTCACCTTCCCGGTAATCGTGCCTCCATTGGAGACCGTGATTGCCTCATAACTGAACGCCGGAGTGATCAGGATGATGTTGAGACTTACCGTGAGAACATACGAGATGAATTTCATGGAACGATCCTTTGGTCGATACAGGTGAATGGACTTAGGCAATTGATATTCTGATATTAAGAATTGCCTAAAAACTTTTTTAGACTTCTGAAAATTAAGCATGGTAGTGAGGATATGCTGGTTTCATGCCATAGGTTGGTCCACGCAAGGAATCCCCGAATCTGATTGGTTACCCATGGTGAGAAAGGACAAAGGAATGGTGCTGGATAAATGGCGATGCTTCTAGGTTGCCACGGCCAATGACGGAGGATTGCGGTTATGACGGGCTGAGCGAGTTATCTGGAAGGGTGGATGTTAACGATGTTTGCATCACACCGATGTGCTTAAAACTATGCCATGTCTCCATCACGTCTGAGCACCAGTTTCCGGGGAATTCTTGTTTATAGACCATGAAGGCCGAAACCTTCAGCCTGTTTGATTCCGCACCTTTTTGGCTGTGTTGGGTTTGGTGAAAAGATAGAAAATTCAACGAATTAAGGATTCTTCTGACTCTGGCCTTTCAATTGCTTACCTTTCCATAAATTATCAGAAATGCAATATTAATCTCTCGCTCCTCCCCTGGTATTTGAAAGGAAGTCAGTTTGCGGTGTCTGGAAAAACGAGTGTGGGTGTTGCTCTATCGGGCATGTTCCATTAGCTACGTTTTACAATTTCGAGGAGGTCCATCATGACTGTTCAAACCCTACCGTCCTCCGTGTGGTCCATCGTGTTGGCAGGTGGTGAAGGCGAACGTATCCGACCCTCAATACAGCAGTGGCTCGGGTATCCGGTTCCAAAACAATACTGCACCTTTGTCGGTACTCGCTCTATGTTGCAACATACGTGGGACCGGGCCGATCAAATCGGGCTACCCAGGAAAAAAGTGACGGTTGTGGGTCGAACACATCAACAGAATCTGGAACATCATTGCACGAGGCAAGATGAAGGCACGTTGATCTTTCAGCCGCGAAATTGTGACACGGCTTCCGGCGTGTTTCTTCCTCTTACCTACGTGAAAGCCTGGGACCCTCAAGCAGTCGTGGTTCTCTTGCCCGCCGATCATTTTATCTGTCCAGAAGATCGCTTCGTGGCCGCGGTGCGTCGGGCTGTGCGCGGGGTAGAATTTTTATCTGACCGAATGATTCTCATGGGCGTTCGGCCGTCTCATCTGGAGCTTGATTATGGGTGGATGTCCGTCGGAGGAGTACTCGGGTGGAGTGGGGGAACTTCCATCCGTCGGATTCAATCGTTTGTAGAGAAACCGGAGGCTGGTGATGGCAAGCGAATGATGTCGGAGGGAGCCTTGTGGAACACACTGGTGCTGGTGACCAAAGTCGAGACCCTGTGGAAATCCGGATGGTTGTGCTTTCCTGAAATGATGGAGCGGTTTGAACGGTTGCGAAGGCAGATCGGGACTCCGGCCGAAGGGTCGACTCTCCAGGCTATTTATCAGGATATGCCTATCCGAAATTTTTCACGTCATGTGTTGCAACCTCTTGCTAGCGAATTAGGGGTTATGGAACTTGATGATGTGACGTGGAGTGACTGGGGCCGTCCGGAACGAATTGTGGAGACCTTGCGATCAATTGGGAAAAAGCCTGCTTTTCCGATGGAGGCTTTTATTGGGTCAGGTGCGCCATCCATGCCTCAAATGACAAGGGACATGGGATATCCCTATCTGAGCTGCTGAAGCAAATATCCTTGGCTATCGGGGGGGTGGTTTTTGCTCTAAGCCCAGGTACTCGGCGAGCAAGCATTCAAGGCAGTGCGTCCGACCAGGACGTTCCAGAGTTGTGTTCCAAACTGAACTCCCATACCATCGTCGGCCCCTTTCCTCCCTGGTTGTGTCTCCTTCGGCCGAAATCCTTCTCACTATTTGTCTCATTTAGACCTATTGGTCTGGTCATCGTTGGCCATGGTCCTTTCTTCTATCTACTTCTTATTGTGGCAAAAATCAACAGATTGCCCCTTCGGCAGTGATGCGTTTGTCGTCAATAGCCTGGTCTCTGGCAGGATCAATTTCCTTCTTCTCCTTTAATCCGCTTTGTGGCCCTAAGGGGCGGTTGGCACGGAGGTCGCAAGAGAGATCTCATGTGTAGAATCATGATTCAGCACGTTGTCGTGTTTCTGGGACTAAGAAGTGTGTATTGAGACTTTTTTTGAAGATGAAACAATATTACCAGGTGGTAAACACAAAGGATGACAAACATGAGTGAGCCAGGAGATGCCGAACGGATTATCTGGGAAGGCTATCCTTCGTGGGGGCAATTTACATGGCTCTATTTTTTTAGCCTATGGACGGGATTACGAGGTTTCTTCCTTCTACGTGTAGGGCTTCCCGGCTGGGAAATGTGGTTTGTCGGAGCAGGTCTGTTGTTGGGGGTAGTGGTGGTTCTGCGATATTGGGCCAAATATCTGCTCACTTCCAAGCGAGTTGTGCTCAGGAATGGATATACGGGAAAGGACATGGCCAACGTGGAATTCGGGAGGTTCAAATCGGTTGAAGTCATGCAAGGGCCAGTAGCCAGGATTTTGGGAATCGGTACACTTGTGGTTCATTGTGAAGGTTCAGGCAGAAGCGTGCGATTCCGTGGGATCAAGGATCCTGAGGTGATTGAAACAAAATTACGGGCGCTTCTCCCTCCTTCTTCTCCTGTGTTGACTCAGTAGGCCTCCTGAACAAAGAATGAATTAGTTGCGAGGAGGTAAGAGAAATATCCTTCATGATCCGGTCCCTTTCCCGTCGTACAGCTTTGGTGCTTGGTTTGGCTGTTCTGACCGTGGCCGCTGCCCTTTTTCTGGAATTCCTCTTGAGTGTCAGAGCAGACAGGCCCTTCGGTCACACCCAAGTAGCTCACCTGGTTGGTTGGACCGGATTGGTATTCATTGGGCTGACCTTTGTGTATCCCCTTAAACGGTGGATGTATCCTAATCAGGTCTGGTCACACGGATGGTTTCAAGTCCACATTGTGTTTGGCATTATTGGCCCGCTGATTATTTTTGTCCATGCCGGTGTCCATTTTCACGCTCTGGTGCCGATCATTGCTCTTGTTGCCATGATCCTGGTGGTGATGAGTGGGATCACCGGACAGGCTTTGCATTATCTGGCGTTTCAAACTTTGTATGAACGACGGCATGAGCTGGCTTTTGAAGGGATGACCGAGGGTGAGATCGAGGCGCATCTGCATGGTCTCGCGTTACAAGAAGAGACGCTCCGATGGTGGAAATGTCTTCACGGCCCCTTAACGTGGGCATTTGTCTCTTTCACGCTGCTGCACATTGGAGGAGCGCTCTTTTTCGGCGGATTCTGAATTATGGGATGTTTCCGACCATGGGTCGGCTCACTTATCTGGGCTCTGATAGGTCTGGTTATCGGGATTCTGGCATGGGCTTCTCCTTTTTACACTGAAGCCTTGTGGGCACCTGGAAATCTCAGCCGGCATCACACTGACATTGGAAGATGTGTGTCCTGTCATGAACCCTTTATAGGCCCCACACCGCAAAAGTGTCAGGTGTGTCATAGTTTGGAGGCCTTTCAATCTCGATCCGAACCGGATGTTCGCCAATTGCATCGAGATGCAATACAAACCGGCCAAGCCTGTTTGGCCTGCCATACGGAGCATCGAGGTGTGTTAACGGCCATAACGATCGGTAGGGTTGAAAATCCTCATGGAGAATTAATTTTTCGGGCCACAGGCGCGACATCCTGCTCGGATTGCCACGTGATACAAGCCGGGGCCGGGAAACCGGACGGTACTCTTCAACGCAATGCGTATGTTGAACGGTTGATTCAGAAAGGAGAGGGCGCTCATCAACTCGGGCATTTTGCTCAATGTCTGAAATGCCATCGTGGGGGACAGTTGGACATTGAGGAAGAGGACGAAGAGGATGATTAGGCTGATGTTGCCTTCATTTTTCCACTGTCTACCTTATTGCGTGAAAAATCCTGATTTCGCTTAGGCTATGTAAAAAGATCCTCAATCAGGTGTGGAAAAAATCCACAGCAACACCTCGTCTATGTCAGGGGCCCGGAACTTGCTGAGTCTATGTGTATAATGAGCATGTTCAGTTATTCGAGGGGAGTGCCATGTTGCATGGGGAGAGTGTGATCATGTCCTCAGTCAACTCTTCAGTCAAACCAAAAGGGCAATCATGTACCATTCTGGTCGTGGATGATGATGAAGCGATGCGGAAGCTGCTTGTGGATACCCTTCAAGAAAAAGGGTGTCAGGTGATCGAGTCGGAGAATGGGACAGAGGCCTTGAATGTGTTGAAATCCGTCGTGCCGAATGTGATTGTGACTGACTTGAAAATGCCAGGAGGGGGATTTCCCTATTTGCGGCTGCTTCAAGAAGTGGCACCCCGGTGTCCGATTGTCGTGATGACCGCCTATGGAGATAGTCAGTCTAAAGCGAAAGCTTTGGAATGTGGTGTCCATGGATATTTCGAAAAACCTCTTCGAATCTTTGATTTGAAGGCGTGGATTTGCCAAATGTGTTTGGTTCATCCCTGCGGGAACCTTCCTTTTTTATGAGACAGTGAACGATAACAGAAAGGGTAAACGATGGCCGGATCGTTTCTGAATCAGGATTCTAATTCTGACGTATCTTTGAGTGCGCGGATTGAAGGATTAACGTTTCTGGCGCATCACTTGGATGAGCCGGTCGTGATTTTCAATCCTCGGAAGGAATTAGTGTATGCCAATCCCTCGGCCAATAAAATTGCGAAAGACTGCCCATTAATTCCTTCGCCATCCATTCCTTCTTCCGATTCACTCGTTTCCAACCCACAAACTCCATGTGACCCCTGTCACGCAATGGAACTGTTTCAGCCTGACATGCAAGTTCAGGACACATTCCCCTGTCCGTCCCCTTCCGCCGTCCCCACACCTGGATGTCCGTTTCCACGCGCGGTGCCATTGAAAAGCGGGACCGGCATGACCCATTTTGCGATATTGATGGGGGCTCGTGGGAGTGAGACCGTTATGGTGGTTCCACGGGACCGGGTATCATCGGACCTGCCACTACAGCAGCATGGGGATTTCTTCCCGGAGACTTTACCCCTGACGATCATAGGAGACAGTGAGCCGGTTCAACGATTGGTGGAAATGGTTCGATTGATTGCGGCGAGTGAGGCCACGGTGCTCATTCAAGGAGAGAGTGGAACCGGCAAGGAATTGGTGGCGAAATCCATTCATGCCTTGAGTCGTCGATACCTCCGGCCCTTTGTTGTGGTGGAATGTAGCGCATTGCCCGAAACCTTGCTTGAAAGCGAATTATTCGGCCATGTGCGTGGATCCTTTACGGGAGCGGTCGCTGATCGAAAAGGCTTGTTTGAAGAAGCCGAAGGCGGCACGATTTTTTTGGATGAAATTTCCGATACCACTCCTGCATTCCAAGCCCGCTTACTTCGCGTCTTGCAGGAAGGCGAAATCAAGCCTGTGGGGAGTAATGTATCCATTAAAGTGAATGTGAGGGTCATTTCCGCCGGCAATAAACCTCTGGAAGATCTTGTGGCAACCAAGGTGTTTCGTGCGGATTTATACTATCGGCTCGCCGTACTCCCGCTAACCGTGCCGCCCTTGAGGGAGCGAAGAGAAGATGTCCACCTGTTGGTGAAGCATTTTCTGGTGCAATCCGCCAGAAAGCATGGGCGTGATTCGATGGATGTCAGCCCGGATGCCCAAACGGCACTGGCACAGCATCCGTGGCCTGGGAATGTCCGGGAATTAGAAAACTTGATTGAACGGGTGGTGGTCACCTGCCGGCATTCCACAATTGAAGTGAAAGACTTGTTTGCCGATCATTCGTTGCAACCAGACAGAAGCGATTTGAGTTCGATCGGGAAAACTGCTCGTCAGGAAGCCGAACGGTTAAGAATTCTCCAAGCCCTTCGGGATGCGAAGGGAGATAAGACTCGCGCAGCCCGCGCCTTGAGCATAAGTCGCTCCAGCCTCTACAACAAATTACGGGACTATCACATTTCATAATCTGCCACGGTTTTTCTTGTCCCCAAAATCCCCACTTTAGTCTTTTTATTGTCCATAATTTTGGACACAAAACTACTTGATTTTTTGCTGAAATTCTTTGCGCATTGAATAAAATGTCAAATGTGTTGGACATTCTGTCCTGTTGGGCAATTTTCCTTTTCTTCCTGCCTATCTCCTGAAGTCCCCTCCAGTACCGACTTTACGGTTTGTAGCATGAATGAGTGTTCGTTGGCATCGATGTTGCGGAGTCAATGAAATGCCGGCGCTGGTTTGGGTGTGATGGACCGGCCTCCGAAATGCCCGACCTCTCAAAGAGGAATTCTGGCGTCGGCACTTAATTGGCACTCAAAGGATAGGAGGTCGGGCTGTTCTTCGAAAAACGGGAAATGTTGAAACGAGTTGGTTGAGAGTAAAAAAAACAGAAGTTTTATTCACCCCATAAGTAAGGAGGCCGGAGAATGTATCACGGCAAGAGTAGATTTCTCACTGCGTCTGTATTTTTGGCGCTGATGGGAGGGGGGACCTTCTGGGCTTCCCCATCCTTTGTCAGTGCGGAAAATGCCTCTCCTCCACGTGCCCACCAGACAGGGATGCCCTCGCATTCTCCTGGTTGGGCAGAACAGCTCAAGGGCCAGACCATTGTGGAAGATGCGATGGAAGGTCGAGCGGAACGGGCGGCTCTGGTTGAGCAGCAGCATCAACGCATGATGCAGCAAATGCAGAAAGACATGGAACATAAGGGTGCCGATACGGGTGCGTTCGATTCCATGTCGATGATTCATCAATATGGAGGAGGCCCTGAAAACGGCCTACTGGCGAGTACCCCTGGTGTCGAGCCGGTGTCCATGAATGGGGGGCTCTGTCCCAAGACCGCACCTGTCCGGAATTACGATGTGGCAGCCATTAACGTGGAAATCAGCTTGAATCAATGGCTTGATTACTATCCGGGGTACATGTATGCCTTGACCGAAAATATTGACAAGATTCGTGAGGAAGAAGCCAAAAATGCGGCGGCACGGGAAACGGAAGGGCATGCGGATCCGGGAGCCGTCACAAACGGGATCCAGGATCAGTGGATTCAACCGTTGGTGATTCGCGGGAATCAAGGCGATTGCGTCAAAATCACTCTGAACAACCAGTTGGAATTCGGAGAAGAAGTCAGTTTGCACATCAATGGGTCTGATATGGTCATGAGCCAAACTGGTCAGCCCGCGCTCACCACCAATCCCGCCACGGTCGCGGAGGAAGGCAAATCCATTGAAATGGAATGGTACATCCATCCCGATACGCAAGAAGGCGGAAAGCAATTTCATACCTTCAGCAATGATCGGGAGCTGACGGTCATGGGGCTCTTCGGCGTCTTCGTCGTGGAACCCCGCGGATCGAACTACTATGAGCCCTTAGGCACGGGGGCAGCCACGGAAGCCAGGAGTGGATGGCAGGTGATGATTGATAATGGGGACGGTCCCGACTTTCGGGAGTTTGTCTTGATTTATCATGAAGTCGGTGATGAAGCTTTCCGTCCCGTGAACAAGCATGGAGACTTCCTGCCTCAGCGGGATCCGCTTACAGATGCCTATCGTCCGGGTGCCCGGGCTCTCAATTATCGTAGTGAGCCCTTCGGTATCAACAATATGCACGTGCAACATGAATATTTTGGATTTGAAGATGAGTCGATGGCCTATAGTTCTTATACCTTTGGTGATGCGGCCCCGACCATTCCCCGGAGTTATTTGGGCGACCCGGCAAAATTTCGGATTGTGCATGGCGGATCGGAGGTCTTTCATTCGCATCATCCTCACGGCGGGTCGATTCGGTGGCAACGAAGTCCGCGTGCGACTCAAATGCCGGTCTGGAATACGGGGCAAAACGGGCCGGTGAAATATCCGGTGATTCGTACGAAGTCGGACCGTGTCGACGTGGAAGTCATTGGGCCGTCTGAGGCGTTAGATCTGGAGACGGAATGCGGTTCCGGTCTTTGCCAATGGTTGGCGGGTGATTTTCTCTTTCACTGCCATGTGGCGCATCACTATGTAGCCGGAATGTGGGGTTACTGGCGGGTCTACAACAGCATGCAAGTGCCAGGTGTTCAAAATGACGTGATGGCTCCCTTGCGGGAATTGCCGGATCGGTTAGGTCGAATTCACAAACCCGTGACCTCCGATCAACTGGTGGGCAAGACCGTCAGTTGGTTTGGCAAGCAATTTAAAATTGTGGGTAAGGGCAAAAGTGATTGGAAAGCCGAGCCGGCCGTTGTGAATATCAAAGACTGGGTGGAAATGCAGCTCAGTAATCAAGGCAAGCCCGGACACAAGGATGATGAAGCGGGTCAAATGAAGGCCTATGATGCCACGGTCATGGATTGGGTCTGGGATGGTTCGAAAGCCATGAGCGAGAAAGAGGCGACGCTTGGGGAGAATCCCAAATATCAGCCGGAGTGGCAAGGATATAAAGCCGGGGAACGGCGGGCTATCTGGTTTGAGCCGTCAACTGGAAAAGTCGCTTGGCCGTGGGTTACTCCACATTTCGGGAAACGTGTGCCATTTTCCAATGATCACAATCCGGCCCCATGGTTGGAAATGATCCGATTGAATCCGGATGGAACACGGTCGGTCGAACCCGCCAAGCCTGGCGAAAATGGCTCTTGGAGTCTGTGCCCGGATCGTGCCGGATCGCAGGATTACAAGGTGCATTTCATTAAGTTGCCGATTGAATTATCGGCTGCCGAAGGAAAAGAGCCGGCGATTATAGACCCCAATGGGCTTCTCTATGTTGTGCATGAGGAAGAAGAAGAAGTGCGTGCCAACAACGACAAAAAATTTCCGTTGGTGGTTCGGGCGAATGTCTATGATTGCATCGATTGGACATTGACCAGTGAGTGGTTGGATGACGATATCACGAACTTCCAGTCGTCCAAGATCAACACGCATTTCCATTTCTTCCAGTTCGATAATCAAGCCTCCGATGGCGTGATTTCAGGGATGTCGTATGAACAGTCCATGCGCCCGTTTACTCAATTCGAGAAAAAATCGGACAAAGGGTTGCCGGTGCCGATGAATGCCAAGGTCACCAAGGCCGCCAAAAAAGGCGACAAAACCTTGGTTGTTTCGAATGCCAAGCAATATCATGTGGGCATTCCGATCTTGATTGGTGCGGATAATGTCAAAGGCCAGGAAGTGCAGCGGATCGTCAAAATTGATGGCAGTACGTTGACGTTCGCTCACCCATTAAGGAATCCGCATCCGGTCAATGACATTGTGACCGTGGAATATGTCCGGCAGCGGTTCTGGGTGGATGCGGATGTCGGCAGTGTGTTTTGGCATGACCATGCCTTTGGTGGCACGACCTGGCCACACGGGGCAGTCGGAACCATGATCGCCGAACCATTTGGTTCCACCTGGCACGATCCGAAGACCGGGAAACGGATTCGGACGGGGCCGGTGGCCGATATTCATGCCGTGGAACGTGTTGGGCATGATGTGGCCGGAAGCTTCCGTGAATTGATGGTGCACATCATGGATACGGTGCCGCACACGGTGAACATTGTGACGGCGGGCAATCCTCCAGGGCAACCGGTGGATGTAGCCTTGGAAGCCGGTCGGACGGTCTCGTTCATCATGCCGCCGAATGATAAAATCAAGATGACGCCCATGCCGTTCCTGAATGGCGGTACCCATACTACTGGCGGGGCATTCAATTTCCGGGCAGAGCCGTTCGCACAACGATTGGTCAATAACCCCGAGCCGGCGCAAATTTTCAGCAGTGTGGTACATGGCGATCCCAGCACGGCCATGGTTCGGGCCTACTTGGGAGATGCGATTGTGTTCCGCCTGCTGGATGTCACGATGAATGAAAGTAATGTGTTCACGTTATCGGGGCATACCTTCTGGTCGGAACGATATGCGCAAGAAGCGAATCGCAAACATTCGTTGCATATCGGGATTGCCGAACGGTATGACTTAGTTATTCCGGAAGCAGGTGGTCCGCGCCACCAAGCCGGCGATTATATGTTCTTTAACGGCCGGAGCTCGAAGTTTTCGGAAGGTTCTTGGGGGCTGATCCGGGTCTTGGATAAACCGGTGGATGATCTTCAGCCATTGCCGAATAAAGCGTATGGCAAAGAAGGCATGCCGGAGCGATTGCCGGTGTGTCCCAAAGAGGCTCCTGTGAAGAGCTTCAATGTCGTGGCCATTGATCTTCCGGGGATGAGTTTTAATAGCAATGCACCGGAAACCATTGAAGTCGATTTTGAACGCAAGATTGAATTGCGCAATCCTGACGCCAAAATCTATGTCCTCGAGGATGAGGTGAAACAGGTCGGGGCCGATGCGCAGCCCATGCCGTTGACGTTACGGGCCAACGTGGGTGATTGTCTTAAAGTCAAATTGACGAATAAACTCAAAGAAGGGCGAGCGTCGTTCTCGGCCTTCGGACTGGTATTTGATCCCAAAGATTCCCAGGGTTTGAATCTGGGAAACAACCCCGGCGACCAAACCGTGGCGCCTGGGGAATCTCGGATTTACACCTATTATGCGGATCCCTTCAATGGTGAGACGCAGACTCTGGTGTGGGATTGGGGGAATGTGTCTATGAATCCCCGCAACGGTTTGTTCGGCGGAATCATTATCGGTCCCAAAGGGTCAATGTACCGTGATCCCAAAACCGGGGAAGACATTTCCTTGAAAAATAGTTGGAATGCCGATGTGATCGTTGATCGGACCATCGAAGGGCTTGAAAGCCGGGAGAGCTATCGGGATGTCGCCTTGTATTTTCAGGACGAGGATAACATCATCGGGACGAGCTTCATGCCCTATGTGCAAAATGTGGCGGGGCTGACCGGCGTCAACTATCGCGCCGAACCCTATCTGCACCGGGAAGAAGCCGGTTGTTCGTTGGGCCGGATGTTCCAGCCGTGCCAAGTGGACAACCCCCAGGATCCTGCGACGCCGTTGATTGAGGCCCATGCCGGTGACAAAGTGCGGATTCACGTCTTTGGCGCCAGCAGTGAGCAGAACGGAATGTTCACCGTGGAGAAGCATGAATGGCCGATTGAACCCTTTCTGCCCGGTGCGGATATGATTAGCACCGTGGAGTTCTCGGGTTCAGAAGGTCTGGATGTCTTCTTGCCCTCGGCTGGTGGCAAATGGTCCATGACCGGAGATTATGTGTGGAGCAATGGCCGGTTACCCTATTCACAATCGGGACAGTGGGGCTATCTCCGGGTGTTGCCGAGTACGGATCAACGGATTCAGCCATTGGATGGTTCGGCTATGTCTTCCAAACAAGCGGCTCTCGAGGAGCCCAGTGGCGAACCGCGAATTATTCCTACCGTTGCGAAGTAAGCCGGACTCTCAATCCGAGGGTTAGCGAAAGCGGGGAAGCCACACTTCGGCTTCCCCGCTTTTTTTTGAGTAAATGGTTCGATAGAATGACATAGAGGATGGCCATTATTTCATTTATTTTATTTTGAGGAGGGAAGCATGAAGGGCCGAATGATATGGAATGGAATCGTAGGGGTTGGGCTGATTGCTCTTATCGCGCAAACGGCTTGGTCCTATGATGAAATTACCGTGACTAATGGGGGAACCATTCAAGGGAAGGTGACCATTACGGGGGAAAAGCCCAGACCCATGGCGTTCAATCTGGTGACGATTCCCGATCCGGTGTTTTGTGGAACTATTTCCACGGGGACAGGTTGGAGAATCGTTGAAGATTTTATAATCGGGCCTGATAAAAGCCTCAAAGATGTGGTGGTGTATCTCAAAGAGATTGAAAAAGGGAAACCGTTTCATTTGCCCCAGGTCAGGATCGAATCAGTCGACTGTGATTTTATTCCCTTTGTGAATGTGGTCCGTGACCAGGACAAAATTGAGGTCGTGAATATGGATCCGGTTGAGCATGATATTCAGGGTTATGAAACAGCCAGAAAACGAGGGGCCAGAGTATTGTTTAATCGTCCCTTACCGATGAACCCGTATCATAAGGTGGCTGGAATATTTGGCAAAAAACATCTTCCCGGCGAACCGATGATCGAAAAAATTCATTTACGAAAGGGACGGAATGTGTTTGTTATGCAGTGCGGATTTCATCCCTATATGTTTTCCTGGGGATTGGTGCTTAAGAACCCGTATTATGCCATCACCCCGGAGGATGGAACATTTGAAATTACCGATGTTCCTCCTGGAGACTATGTGTTAACTGCCTGGCATCCTGGGATGAAGGAGTTTGTGGAGCAACAGGTCACCGTGACGGCTCAGAAGGCCACCGAGGCCAATTTCCAATATGAGGCTCCACAAGGTCGACGTAGTGTGCATGAAATTGAGGAAAATCCCAGGTTTGGATTGGAGTTATTGGAAGAAGGGCTTGAAATTGTGCCTTCGGTTAGACGCCAGATTCCCTAGCGGCATGTTATGTGTGCCCTGAGTGGGCATTTGGCAAATGGGGAAATTGATGACAGATAGTCCACGAACAGGAGAAGTCTCCTGAGGGAGTCCGCTCGAAGCAATGCAACAGGATGTTGATTCAATTACTGAAGTGATGACGGACGAAAGGAGGCCATCATGCGTATGCGGATGTTGTTCTTAGGAGTTCTGTTTGGGGCAATCGTGCTCCCAGGCAGTTGGGGAAAAATTCAGGCTGCCGAGGAGATTGAATCGGAAGTGCGAATGGCACCAGGCACTGAAGTGAATTTCTCTCCAGAAGTTGTGGCCGGGTATATCCACGCGGTGATTGCCGCAGACAGAGCACTCTATACGACTCATGTCGTGGATCGGATGCAGGAGAATCGAATCGTAATTGCCGCAGAGGCTTGGAAGCAACGGAAGGCGCTTCCACTCCCGGCGCAGATGCTCTTGATGGGTGGCAAAGTGGCCGAAATGGGCGGGTCCGGCCTTCGGTATCGTCTGGCCAGTCTGTGGCCTATTTATGAGGAGAACGGGCCGAGTACGGATTTCGAAGAAGCTGGCCTAAAATTTGTGTCCGAGGATCCTGATGAGGTCTATAGTGGAATTATTAAGAGAGGAGATCAACGGTTTTTTAAAGCCATCTTTGCGGATCGGGCTGTTTCTAAAGCTTGTGTAGAGTGCCACAACGGACACTTGTTGAGTTCGAAATATGACTTTAAGTTGGGTGATGTCATGGGCGGCATCATCATTTCGTTTCCACTCCCGTCAGAAAAAAAGGAAACACCCTAAGGATCAAAGACCGTTCCTCCATTATTAAATCCGAAGTCAAGACGGTGGCTGTGGGAGTTGGACCCGCAGTCACCGTCTGTCTGCCTGATGTTCGACCTGTCTCATGATTTTCCTCGTGAGCTCTGTTCTTTCACATCCAGCCGATCTCTCAGCCAATCCCCCAACATGTTTGCCGCGAGGACGACCGCCATGAGGGCCAAACCTGGGAAGATGACCAGGTGGGGGGACACCAACATGTAGCGGGTCCCGTCGCGGATCATGCTGCCCCATGATGCGGCGGGAGGTTGAACCCCCAGCCCCAAAAACGAAAGGCCTGCTTCGGCAATGATGGCCCCGGCGATACCGAAGCTGGCTTCAACAATGAGCGGGGCCATAATTAACGGCAGAAGGTGGTGGAAAATTATTCGCCAGGGCGGCGCGCCGATAGCGTGGGCAGCCAGCACGTGATCGGCGTGTTTGAGGGCCAGCACCTGTCCTCTGGCCAGTCGGGCATATCCCACCCATCCCACGATTCCCAAAGCCAGAATCACATTCCCGATTCCCGGTCCCAAGGCCCCGGCGAGGGCGATGGCCAGCAGTAACCCGGGGAAGGCGAGCATGATGTCCACCATTCGCACAAAGACCGCATCGATCCATCCGCTGAGATAGGCACTGGAGACGCCGAGAACGCCTCCAAGACTGACCCCCAGGGCGACCACGCACAGAGAGACAAAAAACGACGTTTGTGCGCCGCTGATCAGGCGATCGGCAACCGGTCGGCCCAATTCATCATGTCCTAACCAGTGCTCCAGGCTTGGCGGGGCAAGGATATTGGTGAGATCAATCGCATCAGGGGTTAAGGAAAACAGGGGAAGGAAGGTGGCCAGGAAAGCCCATGAGGCGATGATAGAAAGTGGGAGCCAAAGACGCATGGTTAATCGGTGATGACTGTTGAATAATTCAGATTTCGACACATTTCAATCTCCTCCCTATTATTGCGTGGCATTCAAGAGCACTAAGGGAGGGTTCAAAGAGGTCCATCCAGTCCTGCTCTGAGTCATGCCGAAGGGAAGGCCGCAGCCCGTTTGGCACCCGGAACGTACAGGTGAGTACGTGAGCATGACAAAGGGGCGAGGACGCCGCTGGCGGACTTTTTCAACCATCCCCAGTGGTGAATTGGATGCGAGGGTCCAGCCAGGCATACAGCAGATCAGTCAGGAGATTCACTACAATATAAGTCACGCTGATACAGAGCACCGCCGCTTGCACGACCGGATAGTCGCGCTGTTGGATGGCTTCGATCATCAGCAGACCTAATCCCGGCCAGGCAAACACTGTTTCAGTGATCACCGCTCCACCAAGCAAGCCTCCAAGCTGAAGGCCCAGGAGTGTCAGGATGGGTAAGAGGGCATTGGGGAGTGCATGTTGCAAGACCGCCCGGGTGGAGGAGAGGCCTTTGGCGCGGGCGGTTCGCATGAAGTCTTCCCCCAATACCTCCAGAACACTGCTCCGAATCATTCTGGCCAGGATGGCCGCCATAGCCGTGCCGAGGGTCAGGGCAGGCAGCACGACCGAGTTCCAGCCCTCCTGCCCACTCACGGGAAACCAGCCCAGCCAGAGTGCGCCGACTAAAATGAGTAAAGGACCCATCCAGAAATTAGGAATCGACATGCCGAACAACGCAAACCCCATGGCACCATAATCCAGTGGAGTATGTTGGCGGACAGCCGCGACGAGGCCAAGGGGGAGCGCCAGGCCGATGGCCACAACCAGGGAGACGAGACTTAAGTAGAGGGTGACGGGAATACGTTCGATGAGCAGATCCCCAATGGCCCGACCTGAAAAAAGCGAGGTGCCCAAATCCAGATGCAGGAGTCCCTTGAAATAGATCCACCACTGTTGATGGATAGGGAGGTCCAAGCCTAAGGCATGGCGTAAGCTTTCCTTGTCTGTCGGTTGAGCCGATTCACCCAACATCACTTCTACGGGGTCCCCTGGAATAAGATGAATCAACAGAAAAACGAGGCAAATCACTCCAAAAATGGCGAGCATCGCGCTCAGGATTCTGGTCACCAGGAAATGAGTCATGACGAGATTGGAAAAGGCGCTAATTGGAAAAAAAGAGCTTCCGCGACCTGGTTATGGCACCGTGTCATGGGTAATGCCGTGCTAGGTAATTGGGGGGAACTGAGGGAGATCCCAACCACCGGACCTGATTGAGTCCGTCAAAATTGCCATCAGCGCTCAATTGATATCCGGTGATGGTAGGAGACGCCAAGGCATAATGGTCTTCAAACCAGAGAGGCACATAGGGGAGGGTGTCCAACAGACGGGCTTGAAGGCTGCGGTAGATCGTCTGCTGTTCCTGTTTGTTCAGGGTCTGTTCTGCTTGGGTCATGAGACGATCGGCCAAGGCATCGGCATAGTGACCACGGTTAGCACCGACAGGAGGAGTGGCGTCACTATGAAAGGCGTATCGAAAAATATCCGGAGATTTCACGCCGACCCAGGCCAGGCTGTACATTTGGAATCGCCCGGACTTGATGTCACCGTAAAATGTGCCCCAATCATGGCTTTGGATCGAGACATCAATTCCAACCTGATCGAGTTGGTATTGAATGATCGTTGCCAAGCGTAACCGAAAAGGGTCGGTAGAGGTTTTATAGGTAATGGTGGGCCGATGGTCATGATCATATCCAGCTTCTTTTAATAGGCGTTTAGCCTCCTCCGGATCGTATGTGTATCCAGCTAAGGAGGCATGCCCAACCCAATGTTCCGGGGGAAAGAGCGCCTGCGCGACTCTGGCTCGTCCCCTCAGAACGAATTGAATGATGTGCTCACGATCAATGGCATGGGCAATGGCCTTTCGCACTAACTCCTGGCCGACCACAGGATCTAATTGATTGAAACCCAGGTAGGCAAAGTTTGCCCCCTGACGCTGTTGCAAGGTGATGCCCTCGTGGGCAGACAAATAGGTGACGAGTTCAGGGGGGAGATCATTCTGAACCAAATGAATCTCATTGGCCAGAAGCTTGAGTGTTCGAACGGTCGGATCGGGAATTCTGACAAATTCAACTCGTTGTCCATCGGCTCGTCGCTCGATGATAAGCCGGGTGTCGTCGGGCCGATCGAGAAATTGAAAGACCCCGCTTCCCATGGGATGGTCATGGAAAGGATGCCTATTGGCAATTAGGTTTGCCGGGAGAATGCCGATAACTAAGTAGCCGGGAAATAACGCATCGGGCTGCGTCAAGAAGAAATCGACGGTATTCTCGGTTGGCGTGTCGATCCGGGTGATTATTTGTAAAATACCGCGATGAGGAGAGGCCATGTCAGGATTCAAAATGGAGGCATAGGTGGCTTTGACATCGTAGGCGGAGAGTTGAGTGCCATTGTGAAAGAGCGGTTTCGGTTCCTGTAAGTCGAATCGATAATGGGTGGGAGAGAGTTTACGCCATGTGGCCAGAGCTGGAATTGGAATCGTGCCCTCGCCGAAGTCCACTAAGCGCGAATACAGGAGCCGATTGAGTCGTGCGGAAGTCGCATCAGTGGCGTAACGCGGATCTAAATTCGTTGGAGCATTGGCTAATCCAAACCGAAGGGTGTAATCGGGAAGGGATTCGGAACAGCCAACAATTGAGAAGAGGCCGAAAACTAACAGCCACTTTCCCCAGCTCAATTGAAATACGGAAAGCCGCCCCATGAAACAAGTAATAGGGGAACGTATAGCGAAACACACAGGGCTGAGATAGTCATAGTCGTGAAAAGAAGTCCTCATGAAAGCTCAGCAAACAGTTGTGTGCGCGAGATTGAGAAATAGCGTGGGGACGTATGCATGGCAATGTTGTCTTAATTTTACAGAGATTATCCCTTTTGTAAAAGGGCGAATATCGAAGACTCGAAGAACTTCTGCCTCGTCATGTCCTCTTGTTCCAGGTATGGACTAATCAAAGGAGATTACGAATGAGTTCGGCTGCCTTGATGACATCTAATGGAAGTGTGAAGACTCAACCTCTCAATGCTCGCTCTTTAACGGCCCCGACGACGATTGAGGAGACCGGTGTGTCGGAGGAATTGCTCATACAGCTGCTGCTCAGGACCCTCTACACTCAGGGGGAACTCACGGAGCGATCAGCCGGGGAGATTATGAAATTGCCCTATGGGGTTATGAAGGAGTTGTTCACCCTCATTCAACGGGAGAAGCTCTGCGAGGTCAAGGGGCATGGCGAATCGCTTGGGGTGTTACTCCGGTATGTGTTGACGGAAGCGGGTCGTCAGCGAGCCACCGCGTTTATGGAACTGTGCCGGTATGTTGGACCTGCTCCCGTCCCCCTCAATCAGTATATCGATATGATCAAAAGTCAGCCCGTCAATAGCTTAACTATTGACCGACGAACCGTGACAGCCGCCACGGAACATCTGGTCCTGACTCCTGGCACCGTCGATCAACTCGGGGAAGCGGTCAATTCCGGCTGGGCCATCTTTTTATATGGGCCTCCTGGAAACGGGAAAACGGTCCTGGCCGAAGCCATTGGGAAAATGTTGGAAGCGGTAGGCGGGGGCGAAGTGTATATCCCCTATGCCATGGAGGTGGATGGCCAAATCATTCAAGTATTTGATCCCATCACCCACGTCAGAGTCGACGCTCCACAGGAAGCGGCTAGATCCCTTATTGAAGCCAAAGTGGAAAAAGATACGCGCTGGGTGCTTTGTAAACGTCCGATCGAATTTGCCGGCGGTGAGTTGACGATGGCCACGCTTGATCTCTCTTTTAATGCGTCCGCGAAGTATTACAAAGCGCCCCCTCACATTAAAGCCAATGGCGGAGTATTCCTGATTGACGACTTCGGGCGACAATTGGTCCGTCCGCGAGATTTGTTAAACCGGTGGATTGTGCCGTTGGAAAAGCGGGTGGATTACCTGACATTGCATACGGGGAAGGTCTTTCAAATTCCGTTTGATACCATTGTCTTGTTTGCCACCAATCTTGAACCGGCCAAGCTGGCCGATGAAGCGTTCCTTCGCCGGATCAGAAATAAAATCTACATCGCCGACCCGACTCCCGAACGGTTCACACAGATTTTTGAAGAAGTCTGCAAGAAAAAAGGGGTTCCCTATGATCCGGAGGCTGTCCAGTATTTACTGGATGGTGTGTATGTCAAGTATCAATTAAATATGCGAAGTTGCCATCCCCGGGATTTAATCGAGCAGATTGTCAGTATTGCGAAATTTAACGGAGTGCCCCCGACACTCTCCAAGACGTTTATCGATCGTGCCTGCCATACCTATTTCTTTGTGGAAGCCGCCGAATACGATCAGAACACGAGTCAGTAACGTTTACCCTACCAATGTCTCCCGCTATGATTGCTTAACGCTCCAGGGAGGGAGTGTTGGGCATTCGTTTTTCCTCCTCTCCACCGTTCACGATTGTTGTGTGAGTCCGCCCCACCACCTGACCGTGGCGTCATAATTATCCGAGCAACCGCGCATTACGCCACACCCGAGTTGGATGAAGACCCATCATAGAGCAGGATGGGGTCCCTGTCGGTCATAGGGATACCGTGCAGGACCTCATTCCCAAGGGCCGCGATCTTGAAGTGCTGGTCCTGGCCAGAGAGATCCGACTGCATGTTGAGCATCGGGTATTGGTCTATGGCCGAAAAACCGTCGTGTTCGATTAGAGGGGAGTGTTGAAAAAGGCCGCCAGCGGCGTTCTCGCCTCTTGGCCGTGCTCACCTACTCGTCCGTACGCTCCGCCCGTCCAAGCGGCTGCGGCCTTGCTGGACGAACCTTTTTGAACACTCCCGTAATTTTTTGTTTGGCTGTCCGCTTTATAGTTTGATCAATCGACAAACTATGGCAATCAATAAAAAGTTCCTTAATCAATTCGTTTCTCCAGGTCGATAATCCGGATATCCCCTTTGACAAATGGCGGAAAGGGAATTTTGGATTATGCTTTTCCTCTGAAGACCCCGTCACCTTAGAGCGGGATTGTTTGGTCTGGCGACGCCCTACCAAGTTCTGCGTTGTTCATCAATGGAGCTTTCGAATCGGTTTGAAGTGCTACACTCTCCATAGCCAGTCTAAACCTATAAAGCTTGACATATTTCCTCAATTGACCAAAAATCTTTCTGATTAGGTCGCACAAAAAAGGGGATTTGTAAGGAACCCAGGACAAATTCTTCCTCAGGAAGAAATTGTCCGTATTTTCCATTTTTTATAGTCTGTAAAATCATTCATTGAGGATTAGTGTCGCCTATGTCCCTTCGTGAGGATATCAATCAATTTATTGAACACTTTCAGATGCAGAATAAAGAAATTGCGACGCTGGAAGCCTGTCCCATATTTCGGAAAGTTCTCTATTTAATCACTTGCGGGTATATTCCCCGCCGCTTGCGGCGTAAACTACTCGCGTGAGCGAGTACATTCATAAAAGTCATAATGTTACGGTTTTGTTGTACCATCTGGTTTTTCCTGCCAAATATCG
>BQIZ01000053.1 GCA_021604365.1 Nitrospirales bacterium | reverse complement strand
TCTGAGCTGATGGAACAATCCCTGATGCTGGTCACGGCATTGGTTCCCCGCATTGGTTACGATAAGGCTGCCCAAATTGCTCAAGGGGCCTTAATAAATGGACGCACCCTGCGACAAGAAGCTATCGCCAGCGGATTTGTGACTGAAGAAGAATTCAATATCTTGATTCGTCCGGAACAGATGGTTCGTCCAGAGTAACCCCAACGTCACCTACAGCATTCTGGATCCTTCAGGGAAGAATTTTAAAACGAAAGATTGCGATCCCTTTCGGCCACGGCTTTAACATAATCATCCATGCCCTTCATTACTGCACCCACCTCAAGATCAGATTCGTTAATTTGCCGGGCGATCGCACAGGCTGAACAGACCCACAGGGGAATACCCTGAGACAGAATGGTATTGGCTAACACCTTTAATGCCGGTAGCCCGACTCCCTGTACACCATCGACCACACCTTTTTTTGCTAAAACGACCGCCTCAGCTTGAAGCCACAAAACAACCTCATGCCCTTGTTCCTGAGCTGTCTGTGAGGCGATAAACGGAAGGGTGGCCATTGTTGGATCATCCGTCCCTTTACTTCCGGCAATGACAAAGCGTGCCATAGTTCTCTCCTTTCATTACATCTTTTCTTCCATGCTTCTCTGCAATCCCCTATCTCCTTGCACAAAAAAACTGGATTAGAATAAAGACCCCGCTGCCCGGAAACAGTGCTGTCATTAGATGGTATCAGTGAGGAAGGTAAGACTAACCTCTGTATAACCCTTGGTTTTAACTGGCACGTGCGAAAAATGTTGGCTCACCTTGAGTATGGTGTATGGGAAGTGTTGACGGAAGACCGTGTGGCTGTGTCGGCGACAAGGGTGAATGTGAATTAACAAAAGGCCGGTTCCCCCTATATCCCCTTTCCTTGAGTTCCTTAATCTGTCACGATCAATGGCAAGTGTTTGTTCGGTAACCGTCTGAGGCTTGTGGTTCGATCGGGTCCAAGCCGTGGGAAATTTTATAGTGAATGAAAAGGAGAACATCCATGGAAAAGATGAAAGCCGTGGAAGTCCGACAAGCAAAGGGTCCTTTGCAAATCGTGGAGCGTGAGGTGCCTAGGCCTGGCACAGGGCAGGTTCTCATAAAGGTCCAGGCCTGCGGGATCTGTCATAGCGATGTGTTTACGAAGGACGGTCTATGGCCCGGTCTTGAGTATCCTCGTATTCCTGGACATGAAATCGCCGGAATTGTTGAGGAGATGGGTTCGGGGGTGGAAGGATGGAAACAGGGCCAACGGGTTGGCGTGGGTTGGCATGGAGGACATTGCGGCCGCTGTGAATCATGCCGCCGAGGGGATTTTGTTCTTTGCGAACGTGGATTGGTTCCGGGTATTAGTTATGACGGTGGCTATGCCGAATACATGGTCGCTCCCGTCGAAGCTTTAGCGCGCATTCCAGAGGATCTCTCCAACCTTGAAGCGGCCCCTCTGCTTTGTGCCGGCATTACGACCTTTAATGCGCTTCGCCATAGCGGTGCGCGTGCCGGTGACGTGGTCGCTATTCTGGGTATCGGCGGCCTTGGACATTTAGGGGTACAATTTGCGGATAAGATGGGATTCGAGACGGTTGCCATTGCCAGAGGAAAAGACAAAGAGGCTTTGGCTAAGAAATTGGGCGCACGGCATTATATCGACAGCAGGGCCCAAAATGTATCGGAAACGCTTAAGGGTTTTGGAGGAGCGAAGGTAATCCTCGCAACCGTCACGAGTGGAAAGGCCATGAGTGTGACTATCGGGGGACTGGCCATCGACGGAAAATTGATTATGGTTGGCGCCTCTGAAGAACCGGTGGAAGTACCCATCGTGCAGTTTATTATGGGGCGACATTCAGTTCAGGGCTGGCCGTCCGGTACGTCGTCGGATTCGCAGGCTACCTTGGCCTTTAGTGTGATGACAGGTATAAAGCCAATGATAGAGGAGTATCCTCTCGAACGCGCGGCTGAGGCCTATGAGCGTATGATGAGTGGTGAAGCAAGGTTCAGAGTAGTATTAAAGGTTGGTTGAAAAGCCCATTCACTTGTAATTTTTCCAATCCTTTGCCTTCCCCAAAAACGTGAATACCCATACAGGAGGATCTGTGCTCATGAAAAGAGCCAAGTTTGTCAGTATCTAAGGTACACAAAGTTTTGTAGCGATGGCTCGACTTTCCATATTCTGAACATGGCAACTGCCGCGTGTCACCGTGGAATCATTTTTATTTTCTCGCCTCAGGAAAAGAGCGGGCAAGGGAAGGTGAGGCCATTCCACCGAAAAAGGAAGATCTGAATAGGGTATTCGTTGTAGAAATTTCGATGGATGGAATTTCCCCCAGCGTCTCATTACTCGGTAGTTGATTAAGTTTGAGACCCGGCAAAAAGATATTCTACAAGGGCAGAGTATCAGGCCTTTTTAACATAGGCTTTATACACTTTTTTGTCCGCAGCACCTTCTTCTTCCATACCAACCATGGCGTGTCCGGTTGTCTCGCACCACGCCGGCATATCTTTTTTAATCCCTTCGTCATCCGAAATCACTTCAAGGACTTGCCCTGAGGCGAGCTCTTTGATTTTTTTTGAGGTCAGAATGATGGGCATCGGGCAAAAATACCCCAATGTATCGAGTTTAACGTCGGCTGGTATCATGGTTCATCCTTTTGTGGTGGTCGTTAGATAAATAAGTTTACGGACCCGTGCCGGGCTTCCGCCAAATAGGTGCTGACTCCGGCGAGTTGGTCGATGCCATCAATGAGCGTGTCCTTTGAAATGCCCATGAGTCCCAGGGTCGTGGTGCAGGCAATCATCTTCACATCCAGGTCTTTGGCGGTTTCCATGAGTTCAGGTATGCCGGGCATGCGGTTATCTTTCATGACCTTTTTCATCATGGTAGTTCCGAGACCTCCAAAATGAAATCGTGAGAGGGGCAGGCGGCTGGCTCCCCCCTTGTTCAGCCATCCAAAGGCTCGACGGAGCCAATCCTTTGGGGAACTGCTCATATTTTCCTTTCGGATGGCATTCAAGCCCCAAAAGGTAAAAAACATGGTCACTTGCATGCCCATGGCTGCAGCACCCGTGGCGATAATCAGGGCCGCCATGACGCGGTCCATGTCTCCACTCAGGACAACAAGGGTCACTTTATCGGGTTTGGTTTCTTTGAGTTGGGCTAAGGCGGTTGCTGGTTCAACGTGGGTGGCGTTCATGATGTCACCTTCTTTCTCACAAAATTATGGGTCGCCTCTTATAGAGTCTTCGATAAAGGCGGATTGTTACGGAGTATAGCAGTTCTTGGCCTTTGATGGGGTTGATTGTGCCGGGATGCATTATCCAAGGCTGAGGCTTACAGCTGATTCGACTATAATATGGTAAATTTTTCGGTGTCAACAAAAGCCTGTTCTGGTTTGAGCCTCCATGAGGCATGAGACCCAGGCTTCTTAACCGTGTAGGCAAATGTAGGGTAATGGCCATGGATCGCCTGGTAGAATGTGTGCCGAATGTCAGTGAGGGCCGGGACAAGGCCATACTTGCTTTATTGACTGAGGGTATTCGATCGGTACCCGATGTATCCCTACTTGATCTTCATGTGGATTCAGATCACCATCGGTCTGTTTTTACCCTGGTAGGAGAACCTACAGCCATGGCCATTGCGCTTTTTCAGGTCATTCGGGAAGCAGAGCATGGGATCGATCTCCGCACGCATCACGGGCAGCATCCACGCATCGGGGCGGTTGATGTGGTGCCCTGGATTCCCTTACGAGGCGTGACGATGGAGGAATGTGCGGGCTATGCAAAAGATTTGGGCAGGCGAGTCGGGCAGGAACTGGGCATTCCCGTCTTTCTCTATGAACAGGCGGCTATCGTGCCTTTTCGGGCCAGGTTGGACGTTATACGGCGGGGAGGTCTCTCGGGGTTACAGGAACGGATGTATCAGGACTCGGATTGGAAACCTGATTTTGGCCCAAATGTTTTGCACCCTACTGCGGGAGCCGTCGCAATGGGAGCCCGTTTCTTCTTGATTGCCTTTAACGTGGTGCTCAAGAGTCAGGATATTCAGGTGGCTCGTCGTATTGCTCGGACGATCCGGTCTTCAGGGGGAGGCTTGCCTGCCCTCAAGGCCATGGGTGTGCCCTTGCCATCAAAAGGGCTTGTGCAGGTGTCCATGAATCTGATGGATTTTCGACAAACGTCCTTGCGAGCGGCATTTCATGCCGTGGAGCGGGAGTCCCTTCGGGGGGGTGTGGACATTCAGGAAAGTGAAATTGTGGGACTGGTGCCGCAGGAGGCATGGGATGTGGATTTGGCTATGGATCTTAAGTTGAAGGACTGGAACTCTGAAAGAGTGTTGGAAGTGGCCTGTGGGAAATACCACCTTTTCCCTTTCTAAATCATCAGGTACAATAACCGGGAATCGTGAAGATGAATACCATGTCCTACTGAATTGTGAGCCGGGGCATTGGAACCATTCAAAAGAGTGATGACGTGGCCATGACCTTCTATTTAAAAAAGGAACAAACCATATGAGCGATGATGTCGCAGCTTTGCGTGCCAGTAAATTCGGTCAGTTAACCGTGCGCAGTGTCATGGAGAAAGAAGTGCAATCGGGCATGAAGGATTCGGAAGCCAAGTTGCTGGCTTCTTATATGATGGAAGGATTTGGTTCCGTTCCCATCATTGATGAAACCTCGAAATTGGTGGGAATTGTTTCCGAGTTTGATTTACTGAAGGCCTTGCGCAAAGGAAAAAATCTGGAAGACGTGACGGCAGGTGACATCATGACTGCCAGCCCGGTATCGGTCACGCAAGATACCAATGTGCTGACCCTTATGGATGTCCTGCAAAATAATCATCTGATTCGGGTGCCTGTCGTGGATTCGAAGGGGAAATTGATCGGGATCGTGGCGCGAAGAGATTTGCTGTGTGGGTATTTACAGACATCGGGGAGTTGAAGATCCCCGAGGAGTGGTGCTACTCATTTTCTTCACTGGGTTCATTCCTCCCATTTTCCAATACTAATGAATCGGGCCTCGTTTTCTTCCTGCTTCCAGGGTGAGAACGTGCTATGAGTTTGTGAGTTGACAACGATGAAAGATCGAGCGAATCAGATTGTCCACGCCCCATGGTTTGAGTATGGGATCATTGCCTTCATTCTCATTAACGGGGTCATTTTGGGCCTGGAAACCTCATCAACATTGGTGGAACAGTATGGTGCCCTGATGCATGTGGGGAATCACGTCATTCTTGGGATTTTTATTCTTGAAGCCCTCATCAAAATGATTGCCGTGGCACCTCAGGTTGATCGATATTTTCGAGATGGCTGGAACATTTTTGATTTTTCCGTCATCGTGTTTTCTTTGATTCCGGCTACCGGTGAATTTGCCATGATTGCCCGGTTAGCGCGCTTGTTGCGAGTGGTTCGTCTCATCTCGACCATACCTGAACTCCGCCTTATTGTTTCAACCCTCGTCAGATCTATTCCCAGCATGATTCACGTCATGACTCTCATGGGCGTGATCTTTTATGTCTATGCCATCATGGGATATCAGTTGTTTCATGAGCACGATCCCACCCATTGGCGATCTTTGGGGATCTCGCTGTTGACCCTCTTTCGCGTCGTGACCCTGGAAGATTGGACGGATGTGATGTATACCGCTATGGATTTTCATTATCTGTCCTGGATCTATTTTGTCAGTTTTGTGGTCTTAGGGACATTTGTCGTAATTAATCTATTTATTGCCGTGGTGATTAACAATCTTGATGAGGCCAAAGCCGAACGGCTGGCTGAACTTCAGGGACCTGTCACACAGAAAGAGATACTCAATGATTTGAGAGAGACTCAAAAGGCCCTCAAGCGTTTAGAGGAGCGCCTGGAGAGAACGTCTGGAGAGAACATCTTACCCCTACCGGAAGTGTTGAAAGGTTGATATGCCCAGAACCAGGTTGGTTACGGACCAGGGGCAATCCTGGGAAGGAATGTTAGAGAAAGGAAGGCCATGGGTCCGTTCATAGGGTTTTGCCATGAATATGTTTGAGGGAGTCGGTGGGATGGAGGCTCAATTATTGAAGGAAATCAAGGAAATCGAACCTACTGGCATGTATTTGGACTGCACAGTCCACCCTCCCGTTTTCGTTCATCCACCACAAACTTTCGCCTTCTCGAAGTAGATACATTACTTCTTCACATAATCATAGTGTTGGTCATCTCTTTCCCTTCCTCCTGACGGCCAATCAGGTATCAGTCACGCAAGGTAACAATGGGCTAATGATTATCCAAGTTCTGCAAAATAATTAACTGATTCAGGTGCCGGTTGTGGAATCGAGGGGAAAATAATCGGGATCGTGATGTGAAGGGATTTGTTGCGTGGCTAGTTGCAAACCTGGGGCCTATCCAATAGGCCAGATCTCAATAGGGAAAAATTAGGCCCCTTCCGGTCAGCCGGAACGGGCCCTCTTCATTGCAGATAACGTAACGGTAATCGCTACTGTTGTATACCTTGGGCCTATGTGACATTAGGGGCTACGTCGAAGGGAGCCGGCTTCGTGCTTTTTTTCGCGATTCAAATGCGGAGGAGGTGTGCCCTCCTCCGTGTTTGTAACGAAACATCCTGCGACGCATTCTAAACTCAAGCATTCAGAGATTGTCCTGAAGAGTTTCCTGACAGTTTTCTGATACGTTCTCACCTTCCGGTCATGACCTATCCTGGTCCATTGGGAAAATCACCTTAATCTCATCCTCAGTGAACGACTTCCGGCATGATTTCCTTTAAGAATTGCTCAAAGCTGTCCAACAGTCTTTGGTGCTGCGCCCCCTCCTGCCTTAGTTTCGTTTTAAGGTTCTTCCAACAGTCAGTGAAGCGTACCCTTTGATCTGTCCCGTAAAGCCGGATCACCTCGCTTTCGTCTCATCGTGATAGCGCATCTGTCTGTATGAGCCCATTGCCTTTCTGTATTGATGGATGCAGGGAAATGATTAGGCGAACGGTTTGTCGATGAGGGAAAAGAGTGGGCCGTTGATTTGTCTTTTGAAAAATTGGTGCGCGTATCTGAATCGATACCTTTCGTATCTAATAATGTTTCCTTATCCCCGATAAAGAGGAGTTGATCGAACAACTTCTGGATTGAAATGTATTCCAACTGCCTATGAATACAATGAATTATTCTCTTGCGGAAATAACGTTCCTCCATAGAAGATTTTGGCATTGAGGTTGCTATAGCAAGCTGCAGGATGATTTTTTCACATTAACTCACCAAGGAGGGTGCATGTTCAGAAAGCAGATGTACAAGATTCAGATGCAACGCAGGAAATGGACACACGATATCTTCGGGGATCCGTAAATGAAAACTAATTCGTTACGATTTCGGCACTTGTGTATTCACGCAAAAGAAAGAGAAAGGGCATTCTATGAAACTCAATGGGTTGTTCAAAATAGTCGTAATCCTTGGCATGGTGGCCATCAATTCATCAGCATGGGGACATAGTCCTAACGATGCCGCCGAAGGGGGCCTTCAATCTAAAGTTCGTGAGGCGGGTCTGATTCTGTATGGCCAGGTGGTGGATATCCAATATCGAAATTCAGAACCGACGAAAGAGCAACCACAGGGCCTTCCACATACGTTCGTAAGTTATCAGGTTCTGGAAGTGTTGAGAGGAGAGGTGCCGGACAAAAAAGTCACCCTCCGGATTCCAGGTGGGGCCGATGGTCAGGGTGGTGTCTACATGGTTTCGACAGCACCGGCATTTGCGCTTGGACAAACCGATGTGGTGTTTGTCAAAGGAGGAGAGATCAACGACTGCCAGCTTGTGGAATGTGTCGAGGGCAGATTTCGTATACACGAAAATCAGGTGTTAAATGGTTGGGGTGTGCCGGTTGTGGAAGCCCACAAAACCTTACGCGTTGGTGGTAAACCGCGGTTCGATCTCAATGTTATGGAAATACCACGCCCTTCGTTTAAAGCATTGCTCGAACGTCCTGAGATGAAGGCCTTTATCGATCGTGTGAGCCGGGAGAGCAGACAGAGCTTGAAGGATCTGCAGGCCCGCTATGACCGCGAAGCTCCTAAGGTCACGACGGTCAATCTTGGTAATCAGATTCTCCCAATCCAAAGAGATGTCACCGAAGAACAAGAGGCAATTCCAATGGAAACCTACGGAGACCCACTGACTCCCGAAGTATTTTTTGACGCCATACGCGAGTGGAATAAACGGGTAGGCGATCCTCGAACTCCAATAGTGATGGCGAATGTGAAAGAACGGTTTGAAGTGCCTGACAATGAGGTCCTTGCTCTTGAAACCAGGGATGAAGCATTACCTAAGATCAGTGATGAAGAACGCTACGACATTCATGCTAAGGAGGGACTTCGATAATGAATATGACCAAAATTTTCGTGCCCATAGTTTTTACGGTGTTGTGTAGTTCTCCCGCATTCTCGGCATCCTGGCTGGAATGCAATGGAGACAGTGGCAAGAAATTGCGTTGGGGAGGAAATTCCACGACAGCACGGATCAATACTGGCAGTTTCCCGGCCGGGAGTGTCCTGCAGTCTGCCCAACGAGGTGTGAATATTACTAACATGAACCCCTCGCCGTTTACGATCAACCATACCACCGAAACTGGTGGAGTGGGGAGTGGAAATGGGCAAAATGAAATCTGGGCTGCAAGTATTTCCCCACCGGGAGAGGCTCGCATGCGCTATCACTGCTACTGGTTATTTGGATGGCACTATGGACTGAACGAAGTGGATATTGTGCTGGATTCCACCGGGCGGTCCTGGACTACCTCCCAAAACAAAAACGCCAATTTTACCTACACCGGGTCAAGCCGTCCCATTGATGCGGTCATCGTGCACGAGGCCGGACACTATCTTGGCCTGATGCATGTCAATTGGGAATACAATGTCATGGGTGATTCCTGGCGCCACCATCACGCTAATGGTGGGTCAGCTATCACGTATTTTGGGGAAGATGCTTCGCATGGGGCCCGAGTGCTTTATGGGTCACAAAGCTCCGCCTTTAACGATGTGTCCGCCTCGCACTGGCGAAGAACCGGAGCCAGTGGCGAGTATTCAAGTCATGACCGGGTGCGGGTCCGCAATAGTGCTAATACCGGGACGCTGACGGGTATTACGATTGCTGGGGAGCCGGGGTATCGAGTAAATCGGGGAAGTGTGGTACGGCCTGAATTTACGATCGAAAATAATGGGAAACAGACTCATGCCAACGTGAGTTTTGGACTCTATGTCTCAACCAATGATTTTATTAGCTATAGCGATACCCGTATCGGTGGCGGAAGCTTTGGGTCGATTCATCCTGCCGATGTTTTCACCACCACGATTCCGGTAATCATTCCCAATTTTCTGAATGCGGGGCAAAATTACTGGCTGGGAATCATCGTTGATGAGGATAACGATATCAATGAGGTAAGTGGTTCAAATAATCGGGCTTATATTCCCATCCGGGTTCAATGAAAAAAGTGAATATGCAAGTGAGGGATGCAGGTACAAGAACGTCTGTGGTTCCCGGCTCAAAAATAGAATGAGCCTGGGCTGGACCCCCAGGCCTGTTTACTAGGAGGTCAACTCGGTAGCGGATGCCGTCAGGATTCATGGAGGAATCCTGCACGGCATCGGCTTTTCAAGGATGTTCCCGTCGACTTGTCCAAAGATATCGTTGTCAATCATGCGCCCGTAGAATCAGGCAGTCTAAAGCAGGGTGATAAGAATTGGAGGTCGGGCATAAAAGTCCTGTCAGTCAGTGAGAAAAATTCTGGAAGGGGTATTCTTGAACAATCCGACGGGATGGGGTTCTCTATCTCTGAATGAAGCTAAGACGTTCGAGTGCAGTGGCATCTCCTGGGCGGGCACAGTCCACCTTCCCGTCTTCGTGCACTCTCCACACATAATCGCCTTTTCGAAGTAGAAACATTCCCTCCTTACGTGATCGACTGATGGTCATGGTGTCGTTCACCTCTTGCCTCTTCTTTAGGACATTGAGGGGTTGTTGCTCACGGAACTTGTTAACACGTTGGTGAAGTCCGAACAACGGACTTCTTCGTTCGAAAAAGTCATCAGCCGGATAAAATGTTCACATCGAACGCAAAACAAATATCCGGCATCATGAAATCTATATGGATAGGTGGGCAATAAGTCATTCCAATTGACTGTTTCAATCGGGAGCATGAAAGTTGTTAGGGAAGGCATGATAAGGACGTTTCTCCCAATTTAGGGTTCATGCCTAGGGTCGCCATAACCAATACAAAGAGACCAGTCCCAACAGACTTACGCAGCTGATGATGATGAGTAAAATACCTTCCATGGTGTTGCCTCTCCATTTGTTCAGTCGTCTATCACCTGTTCCTGATTCACAATAAAAGCAACCTTGATGCCGTTGGTCGTTTTTGGCTTCTAGACAACCAGGAATGCAAGCTAAGTAACTAATTGTAAAAGAAAAAACGAAGATGAGGAATTTGTGGATTCTGGTGACCTTTGTCTGGTGTGATGTGGGGAAGTACCAGAAGGGGTACATGCCGTAAACATAGGTGGCAGGTATGAATATATTGACTGGTCTTTGCCTAAAAAATGCAATGATGAGAAAGGGAACATTGTGCCTGTCCGACATTGAACAAAAATATGTGGCAAATCTGCTGCTTAGAATATCGAGTCTGTTATCAGACGGGGAACCAATTTTGTCGCGGGAAGAAACGCCTTACCATCAACAAGTAGGCTTGATCGAACAAAATCCTTTATTCCTCTCGGTACGACCTGACTCGCCGGTCAAGTCGAACTGCGAGTGCTATATCCAACTTCTCTAACTGGTCCGAAAATATAAAATCCCCTTTGTTTAACTAGCGTTGGTCATTCTATGGGTCATTTATTGATTTCGTAGAGCGTTGCCGCAATCTCGGATTACCCCAATAGCCAGCTATCATCTTTAAATGGAGCCATAATTTCTCTCTCTAGGGCAGGATGCAATCCTATTAGACCCCACACCAAACAATGCATGGCCAGGGAGAGTCTCTTCATGTCCGCACCTGTAAGCTATAAAAGTAGATTTCAAGGCTCTACCTTACGGGAACTTAAAACGGTTGTGGAATCCGAAGCAGGGAGAATTTTTTTTGGAAAAAGGATGTGACCGGGGAATTCTTCTTAGAGCAGTCACAAAAATCAAAAGGCTAGCCATAATAAATGCATTGAACAGGGCTTATAGGTGTTGGCCGCGACATGTTTAACTTCGGAATATATCGATTATCCCGAAAGGAATCTTCTGTTGGTAGCCGGTCTTTGACCCCGGGATGGCCGTCAGGTCATTACTCCCTGTTTCCGGAACAGACCGGTAAGGGCAATGCGGTCAGTTGATGTCCTGCGTTGTGTGGGATAAACGAAATTTTTCTAGGACTCCAGAGAAATATCGTCTGGGATGTGGTGAACCCTTACGATGGGGGTGGACAGAATGCTATTCGGGTTGAAGGTTTAAAATTTATTATCAGAAAACCAGTCCATGGGGGTGGCTGGATACACGAGTCACAAAGGGGATTGGAAAATACTTACTTCTTTAGATTATGTTTCTCTTCCGTGGGCGTCTCGGTTGGTTTTGGAATTGAGATCGTTGGCCCTCGGCGGGATTGTAGCTTTTCTTCCGGAATGGGTATTCGTGGTTCCCATTCCTCGACCAATCCTGCTGTTCCGCGTTTGCCCCATGTGGACAGATTGATGGTGGAATTTTTTCTTAGACCGGTGACCATGCGTACTTTCTCCATGTTGTGAAAGGTGAATAGGATAGTCGTTTGGTAAATGACTCTGTCTGTGTGATTTTTCCTTCAAAATGTATCTAAAATAGGAGATTTTTATCGAAAAACCCCTATTTTGATTAAGACAGCAATTTATATGCCAGCAGATCAGGATTCTATGTATCCTTTGACCTTATGTGGGATATGAGTTTTATGAAAAGGACGTGAGTGGGGATGAATAGGAAATGGACGTAAAAGATGGAAAAGAAGCCTTGTTACTCGGGACCGTCTCGCAACAAACCGGGAAGTTCATTCAGAATCTTTCCTGGGGAAATGGGTTTTGGCCAAAATTCAGAGGCACCAGCTCTGAAGGCAAGGTCGCTGTTTGTGCTATCGGATTGCGTGCTCATGAGGATAATCGGAGTTCTTTTGAAATTCTTCTGTGCGCGAAGTCGTTCACAGACTTGGAATCCATCAAGGCCGGGCATTTTCACATCCATAAATATCAAGTCGGGTTGAACGCGTTTCGCCTGTTCGAGGCCGCTCTCGCCATCCTCTGCACGCACAATCTGATAGCCAAATCGTTCTAAAATATCCCCGAGAATCATCAAATTATCCGGGGAATCATCAATGAGAAGTATGGTGGCGGAAACGGTGCCGGATATCTGTTCTAACCTCTGTGGTGAAGATACTGTTATGTTCATCATGACTCCCTCCAATCCTCGTCCTATTGCCTCATCTATTTTTGTTACCCATGTAATAAGCAAGGATAGTGCTATGTTGATTTTGTAGTATAACTAGTTGAAAATATAGTTTTTTTTATAATTGGTCTTGTTGGGGCGGTATTGTGAGGTGTTCCATGAGATAAATAGGATGGGACCGCTAATGGGTTTGAGACAAAGCAAATTTGGGACGTTCAGGAGAAAACCATTCACAAATGGGTGATATTCGTCTGTTCCAGTTGGCCACTGGGGCATTTGATACGGAGATATCATAGGCCAATATCAGAAACCACGAGGGGGGTAGACTTCACCAAAAAATGATATTTGATAAGGGTTTTCTGAACGTTCATGGTAGTCTACTTGAAATCTCTTTATCATAATTGGTTAGTCGAAATTGACATGGAAGAGCTGGAAAATACAATAAGTCAAAAAAATCAATTGGTGAGTATTGTCATTCCCGTATACAACGAGCGAAAAACAATTGAGACGATTGTATGCCGTGTGCAAAATGTGAAAATTCTAAAAGAACTGATCATTGTGGATGATGGATCCACAGATGGAACTCGCGAATGGCTCATCGAGCAGTTCGGTCAGGAGGCTACGGATGAAGAAGTAAGCCAGAAAGAATTGGGTGAATCTGGTGCTGATAGTTCTGGTGTCCGAGTGCTGACTCACCAACGCAATCGAGGGAAGGGCGCGGCTTTGAAAACGGGATTTCTGTATGCCAAGGGGAGCATCGTCATCGTGCAGGACGCTGATTTGGAATATAGTCCAGATGATTATTATCGGCTGTTGGAGCCAGTGATAACCGGTCGGGCTGATGTCGTCTATGGGTCCAGGTTTTTGGGGGCATGGAAAGGAAATTGGTTACTCGTCTCCTATCTGGGTAACAAGATTTTCACTGCGTTAACCAATGCTGCGACGGGTTTATCCTTGACGGATGTATGGACCGGGTACAAAGTGTTTAAACAGGAAGTCTTAACAGATATCTCCCTCGAAGAAACAGGGTTTGATTTGGAATTGGAACTTACACTGAAAGTGGCTCAGAAGAATTGGCGAGTGACAGAGGTGCCGATTTCTTATTTACCCAGAAGTAAAGCGGAGGGGAAAAAAATTGGTTGGAGAGATGGGCTTCAGTCCATCAAAACTCTGTATCGGTACTCCCACCCCTCATAACTTGTTTGGTTGCTTTTCTGGTTAACCACACATTCCGCCTGCATAAGAATTTTTAAGGAGAGTCACCAGATTCTTATCTGGCTAGGCCTTCGGAAATAAGGTGAGCCAGCATTAGAGAAATCATTCACGCATGACCGCGTGATAAGGAAGCCCAGGCATGGAACATTTGGCTACCTTGAAGGCCAAACCCTCAGGCCCTGCCATATCTGTTTTCTTGGTAATTGCACAGAATTATACCATCATAATTGACCATGGTAATCGTATTAGTCACTTTCTACTACTTTATGCATGGGAAAGTGAAATCAGCCAGGTATGGGTATGCAAAGTGATTCAATGAGAAGTTGCCACAGAACCGGCAAAGGCCATCGTGGTGGATGGTCCAGGGATGTTTAGGTGCTGGTCAAATCCGGTCAGTGTTGAAAATGATGCTGAAGGGCTTTGCCCCAGTAGGAATCAGGTTGAGCCTGCCATGCCTGCTCGTGTAACCATTGCAAACTGGCGCGGTCGCGCACCAGATGACAGAGTTCTTTTTGCGTGAGGGTGTGCGGGCCATGTTGAAAGCATCGTTTGCGGAGCGCGAGGATCATTTCCTGTTTTTTGCCACCACGATGCGCATGAGCCATGGCTTGATGTACCTGGTTCAGCACCGGATCAAGGATAGCTTGTATGGCGGGAGAAGAGCGCTCAGTGTATGTTTCTAATTGAGGATAGGTCCTGGCATAGACATCATCCAGCAATGGGGAGCCATGACGTTCCTCAGGAACTTGTAAGAATCCCCAGCGTTTCAGTCGTTCACCTGGTCCCACCCGACTGAGAAAGACGGAGGTGGGCGCGGCAAAGACGAGTGGGCCTGCGACCGGGAGGGACCAGAAAAAAAACATCTGATCAAGCCAGAAAGCGAATGCGGCCCAGGATCCGGCAATCAGTGTTCCTGGTGCCTGATTTAATATTGCGGCTGACCAACCGGTTTCATCTGTCCGATTCTGGCCGGCCCACCGCAACGACGTGTTGAGCAGGGCTTCTACCACAAAACGGCTATGGGCCAACATGCGGATGGGCGCGAGGAGAGTGGACACCACTATTTCCAGTAAGACACTAATCAGGAGTCGAATGATGCCACCGTGTTGTTTGCCTCGTCGACATCGGATGACATCGATCACCGCCAGAAATTTTGGCAAAAACAGCAGAAACAAGGTGCTGCTGGCTAGAATGATGGCCCATTCCGGATTCCATTCAGGCCAATGGGGAAAGAGGCTATGAGGTTCCGGAAAGTAATTAATGGGATATAGCACTAGCCGTGCGGCCTCAATTGTGGTTAATACCAAAAAAATTAACCATAATGGGGAGGCCAGGTAGGACATTATCCCGTTCAAAAATGCCATGCGATGAGCAGGCCGCAAACCAGGTTCAAACAGCATGAGCCAGATGTGCTGTAAATTGCCCTTGGCCCAGCGTTTATCGCGTTGCAAGTCATCCACAAGGGTGGGAGGGGATTCTTCATAACTGTGAGAGAGTTCCGGTTCCAGCCAGACTTCATACCCGCCCCGTCCCATAAATGAGGCTTCCACAAAATCGTGACTGAGAATAGGGCCATGAAAAAGTCCTGGTCCGGGAAGCCGCTTCAGGCCGGCATGTTCCATAAACGCTTGGGTACGAAGAATGGCGTTATGGCCCCAGTAGACTGCTTCCCCAAGCTGTAGGGAGGCAAGGCCTGTCGTAAACAGTGGGCCGTAGATATGATTGGCAAATTGCTGGACCCTTGCAAACATTGAACGGGAATTGATCAATGTGGGGCTGGTTTGCAGGATGCCTGTTTGAGGTTCAGCCTGCATGAGTTGCACCATCGTAACCAGGGTGGACCCGCCCATGAGACTATCCGCATCCAGGACGATCATGTACTCATAGCCGGAACCCCATCGGCGAAGAAAGTCGGCAATATTGCCACTTTTATAATGTTGGTTCAAAGACCGGCGCCGATAAAACAGATGTCCGCCGGCTCCCAATTCGGTACATAATCGATGCCAGGCGGCTTGTTCAGCCAACCACACATCCGGATTGCGGCTGTCGGAAAGAATGAAAAAATCAAAATGGTCAATCTGCCCTGTCTGTTCTAATGAGCGATACATTGCGCGGATGCCGCCGAACGTTCGCTGAATGGGTTCGTGGTAGATCGGCATGACCACGGCTGTCCGTGTTAGGGGTTGAGTGCCTAACTCTGAAGCGGTATGGCGTCCCAGTGGTGAAAATCGATCCCCGCCGAAACACCGGAGGACAAATCCGAACATGCCAATCCAAAATCCAACGGAAATCCAGACGAATAGCACAAAAAACAGGGCAATAATCGCCATCTCCAGGAAATTCCCTCCATGATAGGGAAGGATGGCCGTCATATACGAAGCGGCCACGAAAGATTGAATGAGGACTAATACGGTGAGCAGGGCACGCCGGAGTCCTGCGGCAATTCTCCAGCTTATTCGTCTGGGGGTGGCCAGCGAATGCTCGGCCTCGGCGATCGTGGCTTCACGAATTTTCATTATTTAAAACTCATGCTGCCGCGTGTGATCGGTGGAGCGGTGGTTGGAAGATCAGGATTTTGAAGGGCAAAGTGGTCATGGATTCTTGTCATCACAAATTGCAGTGGATCTTCCTGTTCAGAGGCCAATCCGGCTTCAACCAGGGTGAGAGCCCGCAACGTAACTTCGCGGGTTAATTCCACTCCCCTAGCCGAGAGGTAATCGCAGGCTCGTGAGAGGGTATGCTCGGCAACTGATCGGGCCATTATTCTTTTTCTGGTGCTAGAATGTTATTGTTCATTGGTAGGCGGTAGGTCCAGGTTTCCGTTAAGGTTGCCGAATCAGTTTTGAGAAATGCCCGCAAATGAAGCGGCTTTTTGTCTTGAGGTTTGGCCAGGATGGACAATCGCCATCCTTGTATCTGTTCATGATATTCCACAAAATGCTCCAGGATGTCGCTATTATCCAACACCGTGACCTGGCCGCTGATGGGAGCATCGGGCGGCATTTTGCTCAGTGGGCCACCCGAAAAATCTATAATGATACGATACGCCTGCGGAACATTTCCTCCCCCGATACGATTACCGTCCCCGATAAAGGTATTGACCACGGTCCCCAATGGATTTTGTGAGAGTGTGGCCTTCCCAAAACTCACATCATAGGCCATTTCTAAAGGGGTCTCTCGGGTCACGGGCGCTACGGGTGTCCAAAATGCGACGATGTTGTCATGCGTTTCATTGGGGGTAGGCAGTTGGACGAGCACCACTTTTCCCTGCCCCCAGTCACCCTGTGGTTCGATCCAGGCGCTTGGACGTTGTTCATAATGCGCACCGAGATCTTCGTAGCCGGAAAAATTTCCCTCACGTTGTAATAACCCGAATCCTTGTACATTCTCCGTGCTAAAAAAATCCATTTCCAGGTTGGCCGGATTCATTAAGGGGCGCCACAACCATTCACGGGTGAGGCCATCATGAATCTGCAATCCGTCCGAATCATGGACTTCCCGGCGCCATTCTCCAGCTGGTCGTGGGGTATTCTCTCCATAAAAAAACATGCTGGTCAGCGGGGCAACACCCAATAACTGAATAGGTTTTCTGGGGAAGAGTTTGGTGCGTATCTTCATCTTCGTCTGGCTACCGGGAACAATGGTAAATTGATACGCTCCAGTGAGACTGATGCTGTCCAGTAATCCATAGACCACCATTTCTTTGGCATCTGGAGACGGGCGTACCAACCAGAATTCCGTGAATGAAGGAAATACCTCCCCGCTGGGGAGTCCCGTATCAATGGCCAGGCCTCGTCCTGCTAACCCGAACACGTTTTCTTTTCCGACCCCCCGAAAATAACTCGCCCCCGCAAAAACCAAAAACTGATTTTGCTCATTTTTGTTTTTCAAGGGAAAGGTCAGCTTGAATCCGGCAAATCCTACATCGGCCGGCACCCGTTTTTCGATTTCGGGGTCCGCAAAAACAAAGTCGCTTTTCTTAAAAACCAGCGGGCGTGGACCTTCGGCGTCGATGACGTTGAGTATCACCGGGTGGGTGTAATGCAACCCCGGAGTCAGTAACATGACTTGGAAATTTGAATTACTCTCTTTCCACAGACTGTGTTCAGGATTAAACCGGATCCCTTGATACGCTTCGTAGGATATTTCCCGCATAATTTTTGGGATGGGTTGAGGTGCTTCATAGGGTTTATCTGCTAAGGCTTTCGCTCTCTGCACCACCTGATCGAATGTGAAACCCGCTGCAACATGCAGGGGGAACATCAAAAACATCGTGATCATACCAGCAAACAATAATCTCATCACTGACGCCCCCGTTAATAAAGATTATGAAACTGCAATAGCCCATATGAAATATCCCATTGAGTCCAGACCTGACGAAGGTTTGCTCGATGGGGGAGGTTATTCTGAGTTGGCTAAGAGGGGGATGGTCCACCTGCTTTATCTGTGCCCGGTCACCCATTGTACTACATGGGTATATGAAAAACTGAGGGGATGAGGGGAATTTATTGGGAGAAAGCCCAGGGGTAAGAGGGGTGGATCTCTTTCTTCCATTGGATTTGGGAGACAGGGGAACCATTTGAGACGGTAGCACGCAAAAATATGGTCCTGGACAGTGTGAATAATTCCTTGAGTCAATTCTCGTCTTAGGTGGCTGAGTGAGAATATATTCTTAATCAAGGATATTTTGGGTTCGATTATAGCATATTCTGATCTGGCATCTACCCTTGTTTTTGTTGTTTTTCAATGGTTTTTTAATTAGATCAAACGATTCTGGAATATTATCGAATGACAACTGCGATTGAAAGGGGAACCGGATCACCATCCAGGAGTGCTCATTTCACTAAAATGAACTCGACCAAACCAGGTTTTCCCCTTCGGTAAGCGTGAATGCTGGCCGGCTTTGCTGGTTGCATATGGGCTGGAATCCGAGGAAATGGGCTGCATGTTTTTAGTGCCGAAGGGCTCAACGAGGTAATAGTGTTAATTGCGTGCCCAGTAAGTAGGCAGTTACCCATTTATCTCAAGTCAACGTGCAATTAGGGAGCGTTTCGAAATTGTTCAACATAGAAAACCCCGAGGGCGCTCTAGAGATGCAGGGGGCCTTATTTGTTTGAGAGTGAGGTAAACAAGGCAAGGGTTGCGTTGATGTCGATACCGGGAGTATCCGTGGTCCAGGAGACGCGTATCGAAAGGTTTGAGGGAAAGGAGGGATGGATGAGGGTTTTCCACGCCAGGGATTGAGTGGTGGAAAGTGTGTGCATGGTCTGTTCCGTGGGTTCGTCAAGGCAGACAAACGACAAAATGCCTGGAGCGTGTGGCCCGTCCCATTCTATCGTCCGAATACATGGATTTGGTCGGAGACAGGCTTTCCACTCCTCTCTAAACCCTTCAAGAATTTGATTGTTTGAGTTTGTTTGAACCTTGAGATGGCAGGCTTTGGCAAATCCGGCGATTAAGCCAATATTCTGAGTGCCTAATTCATATCCGGCCCAATAAGGTTGCGTTTCTTGGTGACCGTCCTTCCCGATTATCAGCGCGCCGGTCCCCATTGGACCGGTGCACCATTTATGGCCAGGGAAAAAATACGCATAGGGAGAAATCTCTTGGAAGGAAACCGGAATATGTCCGATAGCTTGTGCCCCGTCTACGATGAGCGGTGTGTGGTGTGACTGAGCCAGGTCCTGGATTGTAGTGATAGGAAAAATACGCCCATCAAAATGGGAGACGTGACTAATGACGATGGCCTGAATGGGTTGTTCATCCAATGTGCGTTCAAGAGCGGGAAGGAACCCTGAGGGGGCATCCGGGTCGAGTGCAATGACGCGGACGCCACGAGCACTCAATTTTTCGATTTCATCGAGAATCGTGGAATTTTCATGTGTGGTAGTTAGAAGGACATTTCCAGATTTCCAATTGATTCTAGAAAGGACAAGACTGCACGCGGTTGTGGTATTCGGCATGAAGGCTAGCCGTTGTTCATCGTTCAACGTCAACCAATCTGCAATGGTCCGTCGACTTCGTTGAAGGGTGTCCCGGTAATATTGAATGCCGGCATCCGCATACAAAAAGTGGCTGAACGTTTCGAGTGTCCTGGAAATCTCTTGCTGCACCTCATGATTGAACGGAGCGAGTCCAGCCGGATTGAGATAGATCATGGGAGTAAGTTGGTGGAGCACCCTGCGGTAATGAAGTTAGTTCGGATCTGAGCCATCATGGAGAAGGTCCTGCTCTTCTTGAATCCGGCTTAGGGTTTTTTTGCGAGCGCGAGACCAATCAGTCTGTCAGGGTCAGAGTACCATTTGACCAAGGCAAAACCCGAAGAGGCCAGAAGTTCTTCGGCCAAGGGGCGGTCATATTTCGTGCTGATTTCTGTGCGGATTTCCTCCCCTTGCTTGAGGTGGACTTTTAAGTTTAAGTCCTGAATGCCCAGAGTTTGATCTCCTTGCGACCGGAGCCACATTTCAATGCGATGGTCGGCTTCATTATACCTCGCGACATGGTCAAATGATTCTGAATCGCCCTGGCTACCGAATTGATTATGAAGCACTCGAATAATATTCTTGTTGAATTTTGCGGTGATGCCCTGCCGGTCATTATATGCGGCTTCTAGCCGATTACGATCCGTAATAAGTTGGACACCCAATAAGAAATAATCTCCAGGGGCCATTTCTGAATTCACAGAGGAAAGAAATTTGTGAGCGGCGGAAGCAGGAAGATTGCCAATGGTTCCTCCAAGGATGACCACGAGGCGTTTGCCGCCTTCCGGAATATGCTCCAAATGGACCAGGAAATCTCCTACCACGCCATGTATGTGGAGTCCGGGGTACTCCCGGACCAGCTCTTCGGAGACTCGTCGGACAATGGCTTCATCGACGTCAAAGGGGACGAAGTAGCGCAGTTGGTTGACGTTGGCCATGGCATCGAGGAGGACTCGCGTCTTGGTGGCTGCCCCGGATCCTAATTCCACAAGTTCTTCCGCTTCGCTGATGCCGACGATTTCATCAGCCCATCGAGTGAGCAGTTGATGCTCTGTGCGGGTTTGATAATATTCAGGCAACTCACATATTTGCTCAAAGAGGGTGGAGCCGCGTTCATCATAGAAGAGTTTGGAAGGAAGCGTTTTGGGGTTTGCCAATAGCCCCTGGGAAATTTCGGTTTTTAGTAAATCCGGGTCTTCCCTGATTAATGGAAGATCGATGGTAATTGATGGATCTGTTTGCGATGTCATGAGCCCTCCTTGGGGTGTGCACCGTGGTTAATCCTCTGGCCTCCACCCTCAGGCAGCAGCGCAGACGGCGCGATTTTTGGAATAAGATGGAAATGAAATGTTCAAGAAAAAGAACATCCTTCGAATTAGTTTTTTCTAGTGTAATGCGGGATGAGGGAAGGTATCCGTATAAAAAATTCGATGATCGGCCTTCCATAAGCAAAACTGAAAGGCCGTCCGTGGATGATGGCGAACGTTTTAGTATTGCATCAGTACCATTACTATACCGGCGGAGAGGTTTGCGGGCAAGACAAGGGTATTGACCAAATCAGATTTGTCAGAGGCTCTTTTGTCCGTCAAAACGTCACTTTGGTTGGCGTGCATCTTCAAATATCAGATAGCGATTCGGTGTGGTTAGTGAACCGGCTCCAGGCCGCGGGGCCGCGCCCATTGTTCTACTCGACCCAAGAGGCCATCAACCGACAGAGCCAATACCGTTGCGGGTAAGGCGCCGGATAAGATCAGATTGACATCCGCAAGTTGGAGCCCTGCCACGATGGGGACACCCAAACCTCCGGCGCCGATAAAAGCCGCAAGTGTCGCTGTCCCGACGGTCCAGATGGCAGAGGTGCGAATCCCCGCCATTATGGTCGGCGCGGCAAGTGGAAGGCGAATGGTACGGAGAATTTGCCACTCTGTCATCCCAAGTGCTCGCCCGGTTTCCACAACATTTGGAGCTGCGTCCCGTAATCCCGAATAGGTATTCCGAAGGATGGGGAATAATGAATACATCCATAAGGCCATGATGGCGGGGAACGCTCCCACGCCAAATATCGGAATCATGAAGGCCAGAAGTGCGATGGATGGAATGGTTTGCAACATGCCGACAATGCGGATAATCGTTTCCGCTCCCTTTCGCCATTGTTCGAGGGCCAATCCCAATGGGATGGCCACCAGAATCCCAAGGAATAAACCAAAACCGGAGAGCCCAAGATGTTCTCCCGTGCGCATGGCCAGATTAGAACGCTTGGCCCACATGTAGGA
>BQIZ01000052.1 GCA_021604365.1 Nitrospirales bacterium | reverse complement strand
CATCCGACTGCTCCAAGACGCGGGCGAGAATTACCCGGCTTGGCTCGATGCAATCCGCGGGGCGAAACGGTGCATTCATTTCGAAAACTACATCATTCGCGAAGATGATGTGGGTCGAATGTTTGCCGACGTGCTCGCTGGTAAAGCGCAAGAAGGTGTGTGCGTGCGTCTTATTTATGACTGGATGGGCGGATTCGGTAGAGCGTCACGGGCTTTTTGGGACCGTTTGCGCGCGGGCGGCGTGGAAGTGCGTTGCTATAACCCGCCGCGCTGGGACTCACCTTTAGGTTGGCTCAGTCGTGACCATCGTAAGACGATCTCGGTAGATGGCGAGGTAGGTTTTGTCACCGGCTTGTGCGTTGGGCAGATGTGGGTCGGTGTGCCTGAAAAGAAGATTGAACCGTGGCGTGATACCGGCGTGGAAGTGCGCGGACCGTCGGTGGCTGTCATTGAACAGGCGTTCGCAGATGTCTGGGCGATGTTGGGAGAGCCGATCCCTGAGCGCGACTTGGTCAAACCGGACGTGCACGCGCAGAAAGGCGAAACGGCTCTTCGCGTTGTGGCGAGCGTGCCGGCGACGGCGGGGATGTTTCGCGTCGATCTCCTTATGGCGGCCCTTGTGCGGAAACGCCTCTGGTTGGTCGATGCGTATTACGCCGGGACGACCTCCTATGTGCAAGCGTTGCGTGCGGCGGCGAGCGACGGTGTTGACGTGCGCCTGCTTGTGCCGAACGCAACCGATATTCCGCTTCTGAGGCTCTTGTCCAGAGCGGGTTATCGTCCTTTGTTGGAAGCGGGCGTGCGAATCTTCGAGTGGAACGGGACGATGCTGCACGCGAAGACGGCCGTCGCCGATGGACATTGGGCACGCGTCGGTTCCACGAATCTCAACCTCGCCAGTTGGTTAGGCAATTGCGAGATGGACGTCGTCGTTGAAGACGAACCTTTCGCGCGCCTTATGGAAAAGACGTATCTGGAGGACTTGGAGAACGCGACCGAGGTGGTCTTAGATGCTCACCGGAAGTTGCGCGCGCCGAATCAGCAGCGCCATCCGCATCCAATACTCTCAAGCGGCGGCGGGAGCGGCGGGCGTGCCGCTGCAGGCGCTCTCCGCCTCGCCAACACCGTTGGCGCGGCGTTCACGAACCGGCGTGTGCTTGAACCTCTCGAAGCGCGTATCACCGTGACGGCGGGGGCGATGCTACTGACGTTGGGAATTCTCTTTGCGTTCTTCCCGCGCCTGTTAGCCTTTCCACTCGTCCTAGTCTTCATTTGGATCGCTGGCGCGCTACTCTACAGAGGCTACAAGCTGTACCGCGGCAAAGAGAAGTGTAATTCGGTTAGAGCCGGTGGGGGCGGTAGCGGTTGAGGGCCACTAGACACATATCACCACTGAAGTCTTGACGCGATTGGCCCAACCGTAAGCAGCGGGACGACCAAGGATCAAGTTGGCAAGGTAGTTCTCTTGGAAATGATCGTGCTGAGCCACGGGAGAACGCCGATGCGGTGGACGAAGAAGACATGCGCGGGAGAAAATCGGCATGGATTGTCAACACGGCGACGGGGTAGGGGTGAGTCTCACCGGGATCCAACAATCCTAGGGGATAGACAGGTTGACGCCCAGCGCCCTGTCTTGTCGGTAGCAAGGTCGATAGGTATTTTCGCTCGACCTGACGCCGGTGATGATTATCAAAATATTAATTGATTACAGGAGGAATCATGTTTGGAACCATTCGCAACATTGAAGGTGAGAAGATCGACTACACCTTCCATCCGGGCGATAAAAGTCGGAAGGTCATCGTGGTTCTCGGGCATGGGGTCACGGGCAATAAGGATCGCCCGTTTGTCGTCGCGCTGGCAGAAGCCCTGTCACACGACGGAATCCCGACGCTGAGGCTGTCGTTTTCCGGCAACGGTGATTCGGAAGGTCGCTTCGAGGACTCCACGATCTCCAAGGAAGTAGAAGACCTGCGCTGCGTACTCGACGCGCTCGACGGATGGAAGATCCTGTATGTCGGCCACAGCATGGGCGGAGCCGTGGGCGTTCTGCTCGCCGGCCGAGACACACGTCTGGGCGGGCTCGTTTCACTCGCCGGCATGGTCCATACGGACGCGTTCTCGCAGCGCGAGTTCGGCGACGTCACACCGAATGAAGGCTTCATGTGGGACGAGCCGGCGTGCCCGTTGTCGCAGGCTTTCATCGACGACACCGCGGCCATCGGCACCGTCGTCACCCGTGCTCCGTCGATCCGGGTCCCCTGGCTGCTCGTCCACGGAACCGAGGATGACGTTGTCCCCCTCCAGGACTCACTGGACATCTTCGAAAGGGCCAATGAACCCAAGCAACTCGTACGGATTGAAGGGGCAGACCACGTGTTTTCCGAGCATACACCGGACATGATCAAGATCGTACACGAATGGGTTCGGGAGCAGATCGGATGCGCGTAGTCCGGCCTTGATTCGGATGAAGGCGCGATAAAACGTGGAGTCGTGGCTATGTCGTCACGGCCATCGGATGTGTGATTAACTGTTTGGAATGGAGGTCAATGACGATGAAAATCTTCAAACATATTCTTTACGTATCCGAAGCATCCGTTGCACAGGAACCGTCGATAGCGCGGGCTGTGTCAGTGGCGGAAAACAATCAAGCGAACCTGACGGTCATTGATGTTATTCCAGCCCCCACGGCGGGCATCGGGATGCTGCCCGGCGGACACACCTCCGCTGAATTATAGACAGCCATGGTGAGCGAGCGCCGAAAAGGGCTGGAGTCCCTGGTCGAGCCTTATAAGGAACGCCTCAGTATCCGGTTGGAGGTGCTGGTGGGCAAAACATATCTTGAAGTGATTCGGGCTATTTTACGTCACAAGTACGATTTGCTGATCAAGCCCGCTGAAAATCCAAATTTCATCGAACGGCTCTTTGGGAGTGACGACATGCAACTTCTTCGCAACTGTCCCTGTCCGGTATGGCTCACACGCTCAGAGAAGAAGTCGGATTACACGTGCATTCTAGCAGCTGTCGACATCGACCCGGATATGTATGACGAACCAGAACAAAATCTCAACCGGCAGATCCTTGAACTCGCCGGTTCCCTCGCGATATCAAAATTTTCCGCACTGAATGTCGTTCATGCTTGGGATGCCCCATTCGAAAAGAAGGTGCGGTCATGGAGCGACAGTGAAGCCGTCCTTGTTTATGTTGATGGTGAACGTTCACGCCATGAAAGCGCGTTTACCCGTCTTAGCAAGCAGTTCAGAGACCAAATAGGCACAGAGGCCTACGCCCATCTTTCGCCGCAATTCCATTTGCGCCGTGGGGTACCCTCCAGGGTCATACCGCAAACCGTGCAGGAGTTGGAAGCCGATCTGGTGGTCATGGGAACGGTCGCCCGGACAGGCATCGCCGGATGGCTCATTGGGAATACCGCGGAAGCTATTCTCGAACAGTTGCAATGTTCCGTGCTGGCCGTTAAGCCCCCTGGCTTTATCTCCCCGGTCAAGGTGGCTGAGTAAGAGGCGCCAAGCCTGGACATCCTGATAAAACGGTGTTGTCGGGCGGCACATTCCGTATCGTGACGCATCATGAAGCAGGATCAACTTTGGTCCGACTACAACAATTATTTATTCCCAGGTTGTGCCGACGCCCGCAGGCGCGACATTGCTGATCGTAACTTTTGAAACACTCACTGTGTGGCAGTGACTGAAAGGCCAACTGCCACATCGCCCGAGGGAGGTGCTTGTTGCATGCGACTCGAAACCACATCACATAACTTTTTCCACTCTGGTGCGTCAGCGGCACGGTCCCAGCCTGGGCTTGCAGGTGACTTCACCAGGCCCAGCGACCCGGGGCATCGGCCGATTCCGCCCACCATGGGCGAATCTTCGTGTCACTGCGACCTCCCGGCAGCTTCTGCATCCATTCAGTTTCGGGAGGCTTCCCAAAAAAAGATTCAATCAATTGCGGCTATCTTTCCTACTGCTTGCGGCGTAATACACTACCTGTGTAGGCAAGTACACTCATAATATCCCGTCCGCTTGCGGCGGGGATCATTTATTTTATGGAAAATTGATCACGATATGAGCAAAAAAAATCAATTGGAAGAAGTACAAAATCTTATTAAAAAAGCTTCTAAAAAGGCCGGTCTTGATGATTTGACATTGGCCCGGTTTATAGAGGCTGACCGTGTTGTCGAGGTTTCGTTGCCAATTGAAATGGACAACGGCAACGTACAGACATTCACCGGTTATCGGGTGCAGGACAGCAACGCAAGAGGCCCTTATAAGGGGGGCTTGCGTTTTCACCCCGGTGTGTCTCTGGAAGAACTGAAAACATTAGCACTTGTGATGACGATTAAGTCGGCACTACTGGATATTCCATTTGGAGGCGGGAAAGGTGGAATAGTTGTTAACCCGAAAGAGCTTAGCCAAGGGGAACTTGAAAAATTAACAAGGGCGTTTGCCGTAAGTTTATATGACGTCATTGGACCAAAAATTGACGTGCCGGCGCCGGATGTGAATACAACCCCCCAAATAATGTCCTGGTTCTTAGGCGAATATTCTAAGATTAAGGGTGAGCACACACCCGCCGTCATTACGGGGAAAGCCATAAGCGATGGAGGTTCTGAAGGGCGCGACGAGGCCACCGGTTTAGGTGGAGTGTATGCGCTCCTTGAGATACTTAAAAAGCTTGGCAAAGACCCAACGGGTATGACAGTTGCTGTGCAGGGGTTTGGCAATGTGGGTAAGAGTGTTGCGTCGTATTTACAGAAAGAAGGGTTCAAGGTCGTTGCGCTTTCCGATTCTCAAGGGGGAATTTATATTCCCGAAGGCATGCGCGAAATGGAAGCGGTTGCTCAGTGTAAAGAAGAGAGAGGAACTTTAGCTGGGTGCTATTGTATCGGTTCTGTTTGCGATATTAAAAATAAGGAAAAGTTGAACGGGCAGGATTTGAAGGGTGACAAAATTTTGGAATTGCCTGTTGATGTGATGGTTCCCTCTGCGTTGGGAGGCGCGATAACGCAAAGGAATGTAGGAGATGTAAAAACAAGGATTGTGCTCGAGATGGCTAATGGGCCAATGACAAAAGATGCAGAAGAGTGTTTGGAAAAAAAAGATGTGGTGATTGTGCCGGATATTTTGGCCAACGCGGGCGGCGTCACTGTAAGCTATTTCGAGTGGTTCCAAAATATGCATGGTGAAAAGTGGTCTAAGCATGAGGTTTTTGAAAAACTAAAGGGGAAGATGGAAAAAGCAACCGGAGAGGTTTTTGACCTTCATAAACGACACAAAGTCAACATGCGCGAAGCAGCATATATTGTAGCGCTAAAACGGTTAAGGGAAAGTTGAGGTCAGAGCCGGTGAATCCTGACACAATTAATTTGATGGCCGTGCTGGTTAATGGGAAAAAACTATTTGAAGTGGAGTTCAAAAAATACCGAATGCTTCCTCCACAAAAATCCATGGCATTGGCTGGTGACCGAATGGTGGTGTACGCCCCAGGCTACCCCTAAGACCTTCCCACCAAGGACGTAATCATTCAAGAAGTTTTGAGTTATTGCCGGATGCGCCAAGAGGATCTGGGGGGCGAAGGCCAGTGCCGAACCTATGCCATTAATGATGAAATTGTTGAGGATCAACCCACATTGAGTAGCTTGATATTTGACGGCATGTCCCATCCTTGAATTTACAGAGGCTCTTACAGGCAGGGATGTGACCAGTCATAGGAAAGATAACCTTATTGTTTTCTTGGTGAGGAAGCATCCCGGACGAACACAGACTGGCTTCCGGTCTCTAAGGGTGTGACAAGTTGGAATCCTGCAGCTTTACAGTCGGGGCCCTCTGGTATCTTGGATGAAATCCGCCGAAGGATCTCATTTTTCACCAAAGTTTGAAAGGACATCCGGTGAGCATCCCTCCACGGCTCGAGCCGACTCCGTCGAAATAGCCTCGGGAGTGTGGAAAATAAATGAGCCACCTTTCAGGATGGGGCAGGCAAGGCGGCGTTCCCTGCCTTCGCCGGAGCGGCTTCGCTCGGCAGGTCGCCCTTGGGCCGTGCTCACGTACTCCTCCGTATGCTCTGCTCGTCCAAGCGGCTGCGGCCTTCCCTTCGAGAAGCCTGAGGACAGGACTGAACCAGCCTCTTTTCGGCCCGGCTCAGGACAAGATTTGAACACTCCACAATTTTTCTCTGGTGAGCCTCGGTAACTGAGAATTGAATAAAACGGCAAAAATTTTACAATATTCAACAGTCCCCCCTCAGCGAAGAGTGCCGGTTAGCGGTGATTTCTTGCACAAACGGGTGAAACGCTGTTTTGAATCTGCGCACTCTTGACACATGACAATGAGAAATATTCTTTCATCTCCACTCGCCTTAACAAAGGCCTACTCATGAAAGTGTAGGAAAATGCCTCAACTCAGTTTTGTTCGTGAGGACAAACGCGCCACTTCCGGTCTCTATCAATGGTTCCTCATCGTGTTGATCTCTCGAAGGCGAGCGATTCATGTTTGGAGGGGGGCAGTGCCAAGCCTTATTCCATAAGTGTTTCAATTCCTTTCTGGTGCTGTTGAAAAGGAACAACCCCCCCTGAACTCCTGGTCTGGCATCTACCTTGCTGATACGTCACATCATGGTGAGTCAAGCAGAGAGGGGAAAGAAAAACCTAACAGATTAAATGGTCGATTTTTTCCCATTGTGTCTCTATAAGAAAAATGACGAATACGAATTGTAAGCTTTACTCCTATTTATTCACCATGGAAAAGGTGGAGACATTTGACGCGTATTACGCTGATAACGTCGTCATGAGTGAAAATCATAAAAGACGAACGGTTCGGAAAAGCGGCTAATCGGGAATATGAGGAAAAGTTTGTCGGGAATGTGAAGGAATTTCCTGGCGCTCAAGTTGGAGGGACGATCGTAGATGGAGACCATGCCGCCGTGGAATGGACGTTTGATCTCACGTTTAAAGATGGAAATCGTGTGAAGATGCAGCAGGTGCCCGTTCAAACCTGGAAAAAATGTCAATGCGAGAGGCTTGGACCATGGGTGAAGTGCTTATTGGTTAGCCTGACCAAGGGGTTTGGTAATCCTCATGGGCAAAAGGAGAAAATCATATGGCTGAAAGCATGAAAACATTTGTAATGAAACGGATCGGCGAGGTGGGCGTGATGGAAAAACCCATACCCGATCCAGGGCCCAATGACGCAATCATTAAAACCGCTGCCGCACTCGTCTGTACGTCAGACATTCATACGGTGGCTGGTGCCATTGGGGAACGGGGGAATTTAACTCTTGGTCATGAAGCGGTTGGAGTCGTACACAAGCTTGGCAATGCGGTAAAGGGATTTCGAGAAGGTGATCGTGTTGCGGTCAATGCCATAACCCCGTGTTTCCTCTGTGAGAATTGTTTGCGAGGGTACACCTCGCAATGCACGGAAATGCTTGGAGGCTGGAAGTTTGCCAATGTGAAAGATGGCAACATGGCGGAATATTTCCATGTCAACAGTGCGCAAGGCAATCTGGCACCGATCCCGGCTAGCTTAACGGATGAGCAGGCACTTTATTGTACCGACATGATGTCGACCGGCTTTATGGGTGCCGAACACGGCAACATTCCCATCGGTGGAACCGTCGCGGTTTTTGCGCAGGGCCCGGTCGGATTAATGGCGACAGTCGGTGCAAAATTGTTAGGAGCCGGGCTTATCATCGCCATAGAAACAGTCCCGCATCGCCAAGAACTGGCCAAGCGGTTTGGGGCAGATGTGGTCATTGACTTTAAAACCCAAGACCCTGTCACCGCGATTCTTGAGCTGACGGATGGGCTAGGTTTGGACGCCGCTATTGAGGCGCTGGGACTCCAATCGAGTTTCGAGGGCTGTATCAAGGCGACGCGGCCTGGGGGAACGATTTCCAATATTGGGTATCACGGCGATGGAGAGTCCGTGGAAATTCCAAGAGCAGAGTGGGGGGTCGGGATGAGTGATAAGACCATTCGAACCGGACTGTGTCCGGGTGGAGCTGAGCGGATGAAACGACTCATGAGACTTCTTGAGATGGGCCGAGTGGATCCCACCCTTCTCACGACTCATCGCTTCAACTTCAGCGAGGTAGAAAAGGCATTCCAGATGATGAAAACTAAAGAGGATGGGATGCTCAAGCCTTTGATCCTCTTCGACTAAACATCGACTTGGCCCTTCAAGGGAGCAAGAGACATTTCTCCAGGAGGGACAATAATCAGTTTGCAATGAAGAATTGCAATCTTAGGGTGTTGAATTCGGGGTTCCTGTAAGCCAAGCCCTGTAATTACACACGATTTTTTTAACTAAAGGAGGTATGACATGCGTTACACGACGGTTTTTAAAATGATGATTGCCACATTTGTGGCTTGTTTTTGGATTTCCGGGACCGCGTTAGGTGCGACAGTCGAAGCCGGACATGCGATGTCCAGTTGGATCGGCAACGGTGAAACTCATGAAATCGGAGATGACCATGTTTTATTCCATGGCGCGCTTGACGGAGTCATTTTTATCCAGAAGGGGGAGGGGATAGTCAGAAGTCCAATGCAAGCCGCAAAGATGCACTGTCCTGTCACAATGAATGTAAATAAGAATACCAAGGAGCGGAACTCGCAAGGATTCTGCGTAATCACTCCAAATGACGGCACCGGGATGGTTTATACGTTGTTTCGGTGTTCGGGTTCAAATCAAGAATGCCAGGGCGAGTGGACCCATATTGGAGGCACCGGCGATTTCGCGGGGATATCTGGTACGACGACATTTCGTTCTCGCATGGATATCAGCCCAAAGGAAAAGGGTTTAATCAGTGGCTATGCGGTCTGGCCGAACCTCACCTATACCCTGCCTTAATAAAGAGGAGAGATGAGAGAAAAACGGCAGCCCACAAAGGCTACACCTTCCAACCCACCTAAATGCGGTTAATTCAGGATAAAGGAGTTGGGCTTGTACAAAGCAAGTCCACTCCTTTTCTCTGTGCTTTGGACCGGATAGCCTGAAAGGCAATAAAGAGATTTCTACAAGGAAACAGGAAAATTTCGGACCTCGAAGTAACCCATGAATTTCCGAGAATTGTTGAAAGACATTGGCCAAATATTCTTATTGCGCTATTCAGCTTCACCGGGGTCTGTGGGCATAGTTTTAAAACTATTTTGTTACCTACCAGCCTAGTGAGGAAGCCTGGCAGAATAAATGTTTGACCGTGAGAGCATTTTTTTTTAGGTCAGTTAGAAGAGTGTCGGAAAGGTCAAAGTCGAAAATTTTTCGAGAGCAAGATGATCCAAAACCGATAGACCTATCTTGAAGGAGCGGATGTGATGAAAAAGGTAGCCATCAACGGGCTCGGACGTATCGGACGGTTAGTATTACGACAATATTGTGAAAATCCATCAAAGGATGTGGAGATTGTCGCAGTTAACGATTTGGTCTCACCGGAGAATTTGGCCTATCTTCTCCGGTTTGATTCCGTGCATGGGCGCACACCATACCCTGTGACCGTTGAGGGGAATGGGATTCTTATGAAAGAATTTCGGTTTCCAGTCTACGCCGAAAAAGATCCAGCCCGTTTGCCATGGCAGGAATTGGGGGTGGATGTCGTGCTTGAATGTACCGGGTTGTTTACCAGGCGCGATTTTGCGGCCGAGCATGTGGACGCCGGCGCGAAGCGGGTCATCATCAGTGCCCCTTCTCCAACAGCGGATGTCACCATAGTCCCTGGAGTCAACGATCACCAGTTTGATCCGGTAAGGCACCAGGTGATTTCGTTGGCCTCTTGCACCACGAATTCTCTGGCGCCTCCGCTGAAAGTGCTTCAAGACAGTTTTGGAATCGACTACGCCATGGTCACGACCGTGCATGCCTATACCGTTTCGCAAGGGTTAGTAGATGGCCCGGCCAAGAAACTACGACGAGGCCGAGCGGCCGCCGTATCACTGATCCCTACTACCACAGGGGCAGCCGTGGCTACCACGCAAGTGCTTCCGGAGCTGGAAGGACGCATGGACGCCATTGCCATTCGTGCACCGGTCGTGGATGGAGCTATCACCGATATTGTCGTACATCTTCGCCAAGAATGCAGCGTAGAAAAAGTGAATGAGGCATTTAAAACAGCTTCAGATGGCTCACTCAATGGCATTTTGGGCTATAGCGAAGAGGAGTTAGTCTCGACGGACATTCTGGGAGATCCCCATTCCGGCATCGTGGATGCGCTATCGACGCGTGTCGTGCAAGGACGTGTCGCCAAGGTTCTCGTCTGGTACGACAACGAATTCGGGTATGCCCGGAGGCTGCTCGATATTTTCGAGCGGTTACCCCTCTAACTTCACCCCTGAATGTTTGCTGTCGAATGACCAATTCAGGAACCCTGGACTCTTCCCTTCCGTGAGGAGATTAGGCGCGAAGGGATAATGAGGCAATTGGTTTTCCAGTCAATTCAACATGTTCATTGAGAGTGATTGTTTTCGGAACGCAAGCGGCGGGGGGAAGGAAGGCAACTATTCAAGGCAGAAGGGAGTTGTGCTATGCAGAGAGCATACTTGATCAGTTCGGGCGTCATCGGCTGTTTTTTTTGTCTGATGCTCCAGGTTCTGAGTGCTGCCGCAGAGGTTAAGCCAAGTGTTCAACCGCCGAATGAAAAAGACGATCGAACAGAAATCCTCTTGCCCGCATCGGGTCAAATTCTAATTCTTAGAGAAATGCGGCAGATGCTCATGGCAACTCAAGCCGTCATTACGGGCCTCAGCCTGGACGATATGTCCTTGGTCGAACGGTCAGCGCGATCCGCTGGCGTCTCCATGGCTGCCGATATTGATCCCGCTGTCCGGGAAAAACTTCCCCAGACCTTTCGGGGAATAGGGATGTCCGTTCACCGAGATTTTGACGCACTGGCGGACGGCATTGTTGAAAGGGAGACCGTCCAGCAGATCTTGACTCGGCTTTCCAGCTTGATGAGCCGGTGTATCACCTGCCATGAAAACTATCGTCTCTCGTCTCGATGAACGAACGATCACATCACGTCATATGAAAAAACCTTTCATCCTACTCATGATTGTGGGATTAGCCGCCGCCATGGTCTATTGGTATATCCAGTCAACGCCGGATACGGCTCAGAGTGTCATTCGTGTCTCCGGCAATATCGAAATTACCGACGTCGAAGTCAGCTTTAAAATTCCGGGACGAGTTATCGAACGTCTTGTCTCGGAGGGGGAAAGTGTCAAGGCGGGACAAATTATCGCGCAGCTAGATGCCGAAGATCTCGTTCAAGAGGTCGCGGTACGTGATGCGGAAGTGAAAATCGCACAAGCCGTTCTCGCTGAACTTGTGAGGGGCTCCCGGCCTGAGGAAATTGCGCAGGGTGAGGAAGCGGTTCAGGGGACGAAAGCCGATATGCAACGTCTGCAAGCAGACTATGAGCGGGCAACCGCGCTCTATAAAAAGGAACTTGTTACGTCCCGAGACTATGATGCGGCGAAGACGGCGTACGATGTCGCCAGGTCCAAATATCGCGAGGCCGTCGAACAGCTGAAGTTGCTTCAAAAGGGGCCGCGTATCGAAAAAATCGATCGGGCTCGTGCTGACCTCCAGCGGGCCAAGAAAATCCTTGCTCTGGCTGAAACCCAAGTGGGGTATGCCACCCTGGTGTCTCCGTTGAGCGGGAGCGTGCTCTCCGAAAATGTCGAAGGGGGCGAGTATGTCTCACCCGGCACTCCTGTGGTCACGATTGGGAATTTGGAGAACCCTTGGCTTCGCGCCTATATTGACGAAACCGACCTGGGACGCATCAAACTCGGTCAAGAGGCTCAGATCACAATCGATACCTATCCCGGAAAAACGTATGATGGGAGAATTTCCTTTATTTCCGAGAAAGCCGAGTTTACCCCTAAAACCGTGCAGACCGAGAAAGAGCGCGTCAAACTGGTCTATCGCATCAAAATCGACATCTCCAACTCCCATATGGAACTGAAACCCGGCATGCCGGCCGATGCGGAAATTCGTCTTGGTGAAGAGAAATGATCAGTCGAATCGTTGAATGCCCTTCTTGCTGAGTCGAATATGGAGGCCATTCGCGCTGATCAGCTGACAAAATCGTTCGGGAATGTCACCGCTGTCGACCACTTCAATTTGACCGTCGCGCAGGGGGAAATCTTTGGTTTGGTCGGGCCCGATGGAGCCGGGAAGACGACGACAATGCGGCTCCTTACCTCGATCATGGATCCGACATCCGGCGATGCCTGGGTGATGGGGAAGCACACGGTTCGGGATGCAGAGGCGATCAAGGAGAATATCGGATACATGAGCCAGCGGTTTGGGTTGTATACGGACCTGACGGTTGAGGAAAACATTCATTTTTACGCCGATATCTATACGGTTCCCCGAAAAGGGCGGGAGGAGAAGGTCCACCGCCTTCTTTCATTCAGTCAACTCACCCCGTTTAAAACACGCCCTGCCGGGAAATTATCCGGGGGTATGAAACAGAAACTGGGTCTCGCATGCGCGCTGATCCATACACCCAAAGTGTTGTTCCTGGACGAACCCACCAACGGGGTCGATCCGGTTTCGCGTCGAGACTTCTGGCGTATTCTCTATCAACTCTTGAAAGAGGGTGTGACCATCTTTGTTTCCACGGCGTATCTCGATGAGGCCGAGCGATGCTCTCGTGTGGGATTGCTGCATAACGGTAGATTGCTTGCCTGTGATACCCCCGATGGAGTCAAGCGCCTCATGCGCGGTACGATCCTTGAGGTTCGTTCGCCACAGGCGCGAAAGGCGGTCACGGTTTTGAAGTCGGCTCTTCAGTCCGAATCTGTGGGCCTCTTTGGCGACCGTGTGCATGTCGTCACGAAAACCCCCGATACCACAGCCAACCAGGTGAAAGTGGCGCTTCAGGAACAGGGTATTTCGGTCTCTTCCCTCCGGACGGTTGATCCCACATTAGAGGATGTTTTCGTGTCGGTGTTGGCAGAGACGCATGAAGAAGAAAGCCCGAAGAATTCGCATGAACCCGGAACCTGATCAATTCGCCGTTATCATCAAGGATCTGGAAAAACACTTCGGGACCTTTGTGGCCGTCAATCGCGTCAGCTTGGAAGTGCGGAAAGGGGAAATCTTTGGCTTTCTCGGCCCTAACGGGGCGGGGAAGTCTACGACGATTCGCATGCTCTGCGGCCTGCTTGCTCCAACCGGCGGAACCGGCACGGTGGCCGGTTACGACATCGTGCGTGAAGCGGAACAGATCAAAGCCCATATCGGTTATATGAGCCAAAAGTTTTCGCTGTATGAGGATCTCACCGTTGAGGAAAATATCGATTTCTATAGCGGGATCTATCGGATTCCCTCTAAGAAGAAAGCGGCCCGCAAAGAATGGGCGATCGATATGGCCGGCCTCAAACGTCACCGTGCCTCTCGGACCGCGTTTCTCTCGGCAGGCTGGAAGCAACGCCTTGCGTTGGGATGCGCAATTTTGCATGAACCGCCCATCCTTTTTCTGGACGAGCCCACATCCGGCGTAGACCCTTTGAGTCGGCGGACATTTTGGGATTTGATCTACGAACAGGCCGGCCAAGGGGTGACGGTATTCGTCACCACCCACTATATGGAGGAGGCTGAGTACTGCGATCGTCTGGGCCTGATCTATCGGGGTGAGCTCATTGCCGTGGGGTCCCCTGAAACACTCAAGACTCAGCTTATGAAAGAGCAGGTGGTGGATGTGCAATGCGAGCGCCCACAGGACGCCATGGAATACCTTCGGGATACGGAAGGGGTCCTGGAGGTGGCGCTGTTCGGCAAGGGCCTCCATCTTGTCGTGGAATCTGCGCAAGTCATGATACCCATCATCTCCGAAACCTTGACGAAACGAGAGTTCGCCGTGTCGCGAATCGAATCCATTTCACCATCACTCGAAGATGTCTTTGTCTCGCTGATCGAGGCACGGGATCGTCAAGAGCAGCGGCAAATCGGGGTCCCGCCATGAGCAGTTCCCGAATCTGGACTGTGAGCCGGAAGGAAATACTCCACATTCTGCGAGATCCACAGAGCCTTGGGATGGGTATCGCCATTCCTATCCTCTTGCTCCTGCTTTTCGGGTATGCGCTGACCCTGGACGTGGATCAGGTCCCTCTGGTCGTGTGGGATCAAAGCCAATCCCATGAAAGTCGAGCCTTCATCAGCCGATTCGACGGCTCCCAGTATTTTTCCTTGCGTCGATACGTTCGCCATTATCAGGAAATCGAGCGTGCGATTGATTCAGGTGAAGTCCTGATGGCCTTGATCATTCCCGTGGATTTTTCCAGGCGTCTTGATTCCGGTCGGGAGACCATCGTCCAACTGATTGTCGAAGGCAGTGACTCCAATACCGCGACTATTGCTATCGGCTATGCCCAGGCCGCGACCAGAACTTATACGCAGGACATCGCTCTTCGGGAGGTGCGCCGATTGGGAAGAGGAACGCTGCATCCTCCACTGGATGTTCGTTCCCGGATCTGGTTCAACGCAGACCTTGAATCCAAAAATTATATCGTGCCGGGTTTGATCGCGGTCATCATGATGGTGATCGCCGCTCTTCTCACCTCACTCACCATTGCGCGGGAGTGGGAAAGCGGCACGATGGAGCAAGTCATTTCCACGCCGCTTAAGGGGCAAGAACTCATTCTCGGCAAGCTGCTGCCGTATTTCGCGATTGGCATGCTCGACGTCGTGCTTGCCGTGTTCATGGGAGAGTTCCTTTTTGGAGTCCCATTGAGAGGGAACGTGGCATTGCTCTTCGGAATGGCCGCCGTCTTTCTCACCGGGGCACTCTCATTGGGAATGGTGATTAGTATTGCAGCCAAGAGCCAATTGTTGGCGAGCCAACTGGCCATGGTGCTGACTTTTTTGCCGGCGTTCCTCCTCTCAGGGTTCATGTACGATATCAGCAATATGCCCAACGTGGTTCAGGTGATTACCTACATCATTCCTGCCAGGTACTTCGTCACGATCCTGAAGGGCATTTATCTCAAAGGAATTGGGCTCGAGATTCTGGCACTCGAGGCCGCTTTGCTCGCGATCTTTGGTTTCTTGGTCTTACTCTTTGCGAACCTTACGTTCAAGAAGAAAATCATGTAGCGCAACCTCTGTACCGGCACGGAGAATGAGGTCGAAATGTTCGAACGCGTCTCCCGAATGTTGATCAAAGAGTTTATCCAGATCTTTCGTGATCCACGGATGAAGGGGGTCATCTTTTTCATGCCGCTGGTGCAGTCTTTCGTCTTTGGCTATGCCGTGACGACAGACGTCACGCATATCCCCACCGCGATCTTCGATCTGGACAACAGCCGCGTCAGCCGGGAGCTGGTTTCACGCTTTGTGAATTCCCGGTACTTTGAAATCGCGGAGCATGTGTCTCGCGAGGAGCGTGCTAAAGCCCTCGTGGACAGGGGGGAGGTTAAGGCGGTGCTGCGCATCAACAAAGGATTCGGCGAGGCCCTACGCAAAGGCCAGGTGGCGCTGCTTCAAGTCATTGTGGACGGCACTGACTCCAATACTGCTGGAATCATCCTGGATTATGTGGGGCATATTACCGCTCCGTTCAGTGAACAGGTTTTGATGACTCGGATTCTGAAAATCACCGGACAAAAACTTAAACCGGGTCGCGTGGAACTCGAAACGCGTGCGTGGTTCAACGAGAACCTGGAAAGCCGCAATTATTACGTTCCCGGTGTCATGGCCCTGGTGGTGATGCTGGTCACGTTGATGTTAGCCAGCATGGCCGTCGTTCGCGAAAAGGAAATGGGCACGTTGGAGCAGATTATGGTCACACCGATTACGCAGCTTGAGTTTATCCTTGGCAAAACTCTGCCCTTTGCCCTGATTGGCTTTGCTGATGTGATCCTCATCACGGGAGTAGCTGTCTATTGGTTTGAGGTACCCCTTCGAGGCAGTTTGACTCTGCTCCTGGCTGCGACCGCCTTGTATTTGCTCAGCACGTTGGGTGTTGGCTTGTTTATCTCCACGGTAAGCCGCACCCAGCAGCAGGCAATGATGAGCGCCTTTTTCTTTTACTTTCCCGCCGTGTTGCTTTCAGGTTTTATGTTTCCTATTGCGAACATGCCCGAAGTGGTGCAGTGGATGACCTATCTCAACCCGCTTCGGTATTTTCTCGTCATTATTCGCGGGATTTTTCTCAAAGGGGTCGGCCCGGAGATCCTGTGGCCGGAAATGGCGACATTAGCGCTGTTGGGAATGGCGATGCTGTGGTTTGCCGCCCGCCGTCTTCAAAAGACCTTAACCTGAGATGAGCATGGCGATCTCGGCTACCTGGTCCCATCATTTAACTATGCAGGAATTGAACAATGGATGGATGACGACATGACTCAAAACAACCAATAGGCGAAGTCCCTTTTCAGCGGCGGCGTCCTACGCAAAAAAGATTGATTTCAAAAACGAGTTTGAGGAGCGGAGTTGGCGGCTACATGCGTTTTCTTGTGGCTGGATCTCAACTGTTGCGCCTGCTCTACGCTCATGCAAAAATATGCGCCATGAACGATGACGAGCCCTCTGTGCCTGATATCGAGACGATTGAGGCCAAACTCCATCGGTGGCGGAGCCAACACAATACGCCGGACAAAGTGGTCGCGTCTCACCGGGCGGTTATCCTGGATCGGGTTGTCCAATCAATGGAGTTCGAGAAAGATTCCATCACCGTAGCTCGCCTCAAAAGTTTGTTGGAGACATGCACGAAGAATCCAAACAGATAGGTTCAACCCGATCCTTTGAGACAGCAAAGGGTCCTTTGACCTATACCGAAATATCGGAGCGGCTCGCTGTGGCACTCGCACAGCTTTTTGATCGGCTTTTGCGCCTGCAACCGGAGCAAATCGTGATTACTCCTGAATGGCTCTGCGAGCAACATCGGGAATTGGCCGGACACATGTTTCCCGATTGGGCTGGACGCTTTCGCACGATTAATGTGGAAGTGGGAACGCTCCAACCCCCTGCACATTATGAAGTACCCGTTCTCGTGCGATCCTTTTGTGACGATCTGGCAGAACGATTAAGCCATGTGCGTATTGGCCATGTGGCAGACGTAGTCGATTTTCTCGCCTGGGTCGACTGGCGCTTTCAGTGGATTCATCCCTTTAAAGACTTCAATGGACGCATCGGGCGTCTTCTGCTCGCCATGTTGCTGTATAAACTCGCACTCCCCCATGTTGAAACGGCTCCGATCGATCCATCGAGACGTCAGGAATATCTCCAAGCCTTGCGGGCCGGCGACGCCGGAGATTTGGAACCCCTCACCAGGCTTTGGCTCCAACGCCTTAGCAACGCGTTAGAAGAATAACTGGTTTTGGATTGCGGCCTTGGCTGGAATCTGCGGAACACCCATACTCATCGGCCTCAAAAAGAGGATTGGCGATAGTGAGAGATGGAAATGTGCAGACATCACCAATATTGTTCTTGTTGTGTCATGATCCGGATGGCCGGGCAGGAATCCACGAACAGAACAAAGAAAAATCCGGTCGCCATAAACACTCGCAATGATTGTTGCTCTCACCGCCATGTTGACTCGTGGAGGCGAACACATTTCTTGCTTAATTCACATATCGAAGGACAAGCGCGATTCGACAGGAGATACATGATGAACGAAGGACATCTCAACAATCCCGTCACCCGGGACAAGTATGACGCGGTGCTTTGTGATCTGGATGGCGTGATTACGAATACGGCGAAGATGCATGCCACCTGCTGGAAGACCATGTTTGATGAGTATCTGCAGAAGCGCTCGGCGAAAACACGTGAGCAATTTCGTCCTTTTGATATCGTTTCTGACTATACATTGCACGTCGATGGGAAGCCACGGTTCGATGGGGTACGAGATTTTTTACTTTCTCGCGGCATCCGCCTTCCTGAAGGAACGCCGGATGATCCTCCTCGGAAGGAAACGGTGTGCGGGCTCGGAAATCACAAAAACGAACTGATTGGAGCATTCTTGGAAACACAGGTCGTTGAGGTATACGAGGGGACCCTGGCGTTCCTCAGGCATGTCCGTGATCAGGGGATCAAGACGGCTGTGGTCACCTCGAGCCAGAACGGCAAAGCAGTGCTCAAGGCTGTGGGAATCGGAAATCTCTTTGAGGCAACGGTAGATGGGCATACGATCGTCCATCAACAGATGGCTGGGAAGCCCGCACCGGATTCCTTTTTGAAAGCGGCTGAAATACTCGGTGTCCAACCAACGCGTGCGGTGGTCGTCGAAGATGCCATTTCCGGTGTCCAAGCCGGAGCAAGGGGTGGTTTTGGGCTGGTGATTGGGGTTGCCCGGAAAGGCAATGCGGTTGAACTCCAGAAGCACGGGGCCCATATCGTGGTGAACGATCTTGGGGATTTTCGTAATGAATAGTTCAGTTTTGGAGGTTCAGGGTTCACCTTTACGTCTGGATGGGGAACGGGCAAGGTTGATGCCTTTGCCCCACCTGGAATCATTGCATCAACTAAAGGGAAACGATCACCATGCTGTACCATGAACGCCTGAGTCCGCCTCCCCATATTTATCCACCCGACGAATGGAATATGGTGGAAAAACAGTACAGCCCGGCCTTTCTGTCACAGACTGAAACCATCTACTCCGTCGGCAATGGCTATCTTGGTATGCGCGGCTGTCCCGAAGAGGGCGGCCCGAACTTTGAGAATGGCACATTTGTCAACGGTTTTCATGAATCCTGGCCCATTGTCTATGGCGAGGATGCTTTTGGTTTTGCCAAAACCGGCCAGACTATCGTGAACGTGACTGACAGTAAAATCATCAAGTTATACGTTGATGACGAGCCTTTCTGGCTTCCTAATGCGACCATTTTGCAATTTGACCGGCGGCTCAATATGAAATCCGGCACCTTGGATCGGGAAGTTCTTTGGGAAACACCGTCGGGAAAACATGTCCTCATACAATCACGGCGCCTGGTGTCCTTTCAACATCGCTACCTGGCCGCTATGTCATATCAGGTCACGGTGTTGAACAGCGAGGCTCCTGTGGTCATCTCCTCTGAAATGATTGCGAATCAAGTGAGTCACCAAAAACGCCAGTATGACCCCCGACTGGCCAGAGCTGTCGCGGACCGCCTCCTTCATCCCAAGATGAATTACCTCAAGGATCGGCGCATCGTGCTGTGTCATTGGACCCAAAATAGTCAGATGGGATTGGCATGTACCATTGACCATGCCCTTGAGACAGAATGTCCGCACTCCTATACAGCCCATTGCGCAGAGGACTCCGGCCAGGTTGTGTTTTCTGTGGAGGCCAAGCCGGGATATCGCATCCATCTGACAAAATACATGTCCTACCACACCTCCCAAACGGCTTCCGCTGACGAGCTCTGCCGTCGAGCGGAACGGACTTTGGATCGGGCTGTTTCTCAGGGATTTGATGTTCTTCTGGCAGGGCAAGAAACGTATATGGATGAGTTCTGGCAGAGGAGTGATGTCCAGGTGGCAGACATCGACTCGAGGAGGACTAAACGTTCAACAACTGAAATCCAGCAGGCCATTCGCTTCAATTTGTTTCATATCCTGCAGGCCGCTGGGCGGGCCGATACCACCGGGGTGCCGGCCAAGGGCCTGACCGGCCACGCCTACGAAGGTCATTATTTTTGGGATACGGAAATTTATCTCCTCCCTTTCCTGATTTATACCTCACCGCGATTGGCCAAGAACCTCCTCATGTTCCGGTATCGCATGCTGGACAAAGCCAGAGAGCGGGCCAGAGAATTGAATCAGAAGGGAGCGATGTTCCCCTGGAGGACTATTAACGGGGAAGAGGCGTCGGCTTACTACGCGGCGGGAACAGCCCAGTACCATATCAATGGGGATATCATGTATGCGCTCAAAAAGTATGTCAACGCCACAGGCGATGAAAAGTTTCTGTATGATTATGGAGCGGAAATGTTGGTGGAAACGGCACGGTTATGGTATGACCTCGGATTTTTTTCTCAGCAAGAAGGAGGAAAGTTTTGTATTCACGGGGTGACGGGTCCCGATGAGTACAATACCGTTGTGAACAATAATACCTTTACGAATCTCATGGCGCGAGAGAATCTGCGGTATGCGGCGTCGACGGTTGAGTTACTGCGTGAAAAAAATTTCGAAGCGTTCGCCGCCTTGGTCGGCAAGACGGAATTGGAGTTGGATGAAGTCAAGGATTGGCGGATCGCGGCGGAAAATATGTTCATTCCCTATGATGAGAAAAGGGGCATACACCCACAGGATGATGAGTTTCTCGACAAAGAGGTGTGGAATTTACAGACTACACCACCAGAGAACTTTCCACTCTTGTTGTTTTATCACCCGTTGGTCATCTACCGCTATCAGGTGATCAAGCAGGCCGATATTGTTTTAGCCATGTTTCTGTTTGGCCGGGATTTCTCTCCGGAACAAAAGCGACGGAACTTTGAGTATTATGACCCCTTGACCACAGGGGATTCCTCCCTCTCATCCTGCATCCAGAGTATTGTCGCCGTGGAGATTGGCTATCCCGAACAGGCACTTGAATATGCCAGAGCCGCCCTGTTGATGGATCTCGCAGATGTCGGAGGGAATGTCAAAGACGGGTGCCACATTGCGTCAATGGGTGGCACGTGGATGGCTCTGATCTACGGGTTTGGGGGGATGCGGGATGACGATGGTATGCTGACGTTTAATCCTAGACGCGCACCTGACCAGCCGGGACGGCTGCGATTTCCACTGACCTATCGCGGCCAAATTCTGGATGTGGAACTTGGTCCCGATGTCGCCACGTATTCATTGCGGGAGGGCGATGGCCTGGTCTTTCGACACGAAGAAGAAGAGATTCGTCTCTCACTAAAAACCCCCGTGGTGACCAGACCGATCGTCAAGCGGGCTTCCTCCTGAGGTGGGTCAACGGTGCGGGTTGTGGCGCTCATTCTATAGGAAAATTCCAGGGTTTCCCCAAATAAAATAATGATAGGTCGGAAGAATATGACCCCATATGACCGCATCCTCCACACGAGACACGATCAGGATTTTAAAGGGGAATCGGACGTACGGATGGCAGGCGGATGCCCAAAGTTATAGGCGAGCAACAGATTCAGCAGCCAACCTAATCATTGCCAAAACAAAGAGCATGAACAGATTGCCAGTGGAAACCAACGAGAGATTCACAAACGTCATCGTTCAGTCTCGGCTGTATGCCGCGTCCATGCCTTGAGGGTGTCGCCAGCATATCCCGTTGAGTTGATAATGTCGACAGGCCCACCATCCTCGTCACGAAAATTCAGCGTTAGGGTTTTCCTGCCTTTTGATGGTTATCAGGCGAAGCCCGCATTAGAAGCACTAAATGAAAAACGGCGGCAGTCATGCCGGAGTTTCTAATGGCGTGGATTGCTTTTGGAATGGCTCTTTGGCTGGATTTTTGATAGGAAAACTTTTCTCCTGAGAATCTGCATTCATCATATCCTGAAGAAGACTTTCGGCCTGTTGGTAGCCTTGATCTGGATTGTCCGCTATCAGAAGAAAATGCCCCATTTTACGTCCCGGCGCGGCATGTGTTTTTCCATAAATGTGAAGCCGGACCTGCGGATGAGCCAGAAGTCGATCCCACTTGGGCGGTCCGTTTCGCCATAGATCTCCGAGGAGGTTCACCATTACGACGGGATGCATGAGGGAGGTATCCCCCAATGGTAGCCCGCAAATGGCGCGGAGATGTTGCTCGAATTGTGACGTCACGCAGGCCCCAAACGTGAAATGTCCACTGTTATGAGGCCGAGGAGCGATCTCATTGATTAACAAGGTGTCGTCTTCAAGAAGAAACAGCTCCACCGCCATGACTCCGCAGTAGTCAAGGGCTTCTGAGAGGGAAACGGCAAGCTCCTCCGCCCGTAAACGGATCGTGTCCGCCACCCGGGCCGGGACGCGTGTGGTATGGAGGATGTTCTGCCGATGTGCGTTCTCAGCCAGGGGATAGAGTTGAATATCTCCCTGAAGACTGCGGGCGAGCACGACCGATAGTTCCATCTTGAAGGGCGCGACGGCTTCCAAAACACACGGGACTTCCTGTAATTCTCGCCAGGCCTCATCCAGATGGTTCACACCGGTGACCCGGATTTGGCCTTTACCGTCATATCCTGAACGGCGCTTTTTTAAAATAGCCGGGAATGTCACGTGTGGAGCTGCAGCGGTCAAGGTGGCGTGATCTTTGACCGAGGCAAAGGGCGTTTGTGGAAAGCGGTGATCTTGAAGAAATTCTCGTTGAACCAGTCGATCCTGGATGAGAGCGAGGACGGAAGAGGATGGACGGGTCGCTTGGCCGGTTTCAATGTCGGCAAGAAGCATCCAAGGCACCAGTTCGGTCTCA
>BQIZ01000051.1 GCA_021604365.1 Nitrospirales bacterium | reverse complement strand
CGAGATGCATAATGTGCGAGCGTCCTTGCTCGAAGAGGTGGATTTGGACATGCCGGCGCAGGTGGATCGCCAGCATGGATTATGACTGCGGCTTTTTGACAGTGGGAATTGGAGGTTTGTATGGGCAAGCCCACGAAGGTCTTGTCTCGGCGGGTGTTGACAGGACCAGAAATTTCCCTCAGTCCGTGATGCCCGTGTGTTATTGAGCCTGCTTCTTCCGTCCTAGGGGAGCAGGCTCCCTTCCCCCTTCATCGTACCCGCAGTTATGGAACCTGTCCCTGCCGTTGTGGCGGGGACAGGTTTTCATTTTTTTGAGGGTTGAAAAATGTCGCCAGCGGTGTTCTCACCCCTTGTCCGTGCTCACGTACTTCTCCATGCCCTCCGCTCTTCCTGGGCGCTGACAGGCTCACCTGTAGATTCCGTCTTTTCATCGCTTTCTGATTGAAAATTTTTTTCCTTAGTCCTTGCACCAGATTCATCACTTCGTTTCAGCCATGTCGGTCTCCTGGAACTTGGTAGGAGTGGCGATACTCCGTTTTTCTTATACGAATTAAGTTTCTTCCTGTCGGGCCGATATTGACTCCAAAGGGGTATGGCCAAAACCATACCAATCCTGAGGCGTTTTCTTGATTGGCCTCCAAATGGGTCCTCTTTCTTCTTCACTGTCACACTGTCATGTTTCTCCTCCATCTGAATAGATTCCACGCGTTTTTACTGGCATGGGCCTTTCTGTGCGGGGCGATAGGGGCTGTTCAGGAATCTTTCGCGAATCCCCTGGATATTTTTCCTCCCTATTCGAATTTTCAGGAAGACGCGGGGGAAGAAATTCATGATACGTTTATTGTCTCCATACCGGTGACGTCTTTCTGGAAAGGTAGAGGTTCGGAGTTTTCGGTTGAAGACATGTACCAGGATCCTGTCTTTGCAGACGTTTACTTTGATGACGTCCGGTCTTCCATCAAGGGGGGTCTCGAGGGTTTTCTCCACGAAACGGTGGCGCTTCTTAAACAGGAAGATCAGTGGGGGGTACGAATTGAAGGACATTGTGATTCGCGAGGCACGTCTGCCTATAACCTGGCCAGGGCGGACTATCATTTGAGATCCCTTGCCGGGTTCTTGAAACAGTTGGGGATTCCCTCCGGGCGAATTCATCCGGTGAATTTTGGTCAAACTCCTTTTTCCTGTCAGAGCGGGAGTGAACGGTGTCAGGAGGATAACCTTCGCGCGGAACGAATTTTTTCTATCCTGGCCGTTGACCGTTTTCAACGGGGATGTCTGGCGCGATTACGTTTTGTGGCTGGAAAGGATTCGGATCGAGCAACTGGATATTTGAAGCGCCCCCGTTATTTGCAACGCATTCAACTGGCCTCCCCTCAGTTCACGTCTTTCCGCTGAAGGTGCTTCAACCTTCCGCTTCCTCCCCATTGTACAAAAAGGTATGTTGCGTTTCCGCAAGCATCGGCCGCTTAGTGAAGGCCTCTCCATTCGGAAAGGCTATAAAATATCCAGGATAAATTCCCAATGAACTCCCTGATCCTGAACCCCTCCATCGGGAGGATCCTCCACGTGATTTAACTGCTGACCCCAATACAGACTGGCATGCGCCCGGTTGAAGAAGGACATGCGGATTCCCGCGCCAATACTGGCCAGCGTCTGTGGATCGGGGGTGTCTCGTTTGGCATCCCATGAACGACCCACATCGATGAAGGGAGCCAGAGCCACCGCCACCTTTGGACCAAAAAAGTTGGGAAACATCGGGATTCGTGACTCCACGTTAAACAGAAACGCATTATCCCGCACCAGATAATTTTCCCAGTACCCCCGGACGCTGTACCGGCCGCCGACGGCAAACTGTTCCAGTGCGAATAAGCTGTCGTTGGCAATCTGTAAGGTCAGGCCGCCGAGAAATTCGATACCGAGAGGATCGACGCGTCGAACATATTGGGCCTGGCCTAACCAGACAAAAAATTCCCCGTCCGGATCATCCGAGGTTTGTTTATTATTGGTGGCATCCAGTACGTTCAATCCCACACTAAATCGGGATCGGATCGCGAGGACCTGATTGGATTCGCGGTGAATCCATTCCTGCCCGAACCGGAGGGCTGACACGATAGCCTTGCCGTTATCGGTCGCGCCGCGCTGAAAGGAAAACCCCGTTCCACCGAGGAAACTTTGATTTTCCAAATGTTCTCCGATGAGAGAAAGGGCAATTTCGTCATTGAGTGTGCGATAGATGGGCTGACGTAAGGCGATTTTGTAAATTTGGGATTTGGTCCTGATATCCAGATCATCGAATGGTTTTGTGACGACGTTAAAGTCATTGAACCGGAAATTCAGTTCGAGGGTAGTATCCCGTGCGGTGAGCGGGATGATGTAGTTGGCTTCGATGAGAGGCTGCAATCCCTTGGATTGGCCGTAGGTAAAGCGAAAGGCATCCCCCAATCCGAAGGGGTTCTGCACAGCGATATTTCCGAGACCCCGCGACTCGCCAACCGTTGGTGATTGAAAGTTGTTGAATTCTACCCACGCATTGAAGGGGGAAGCTTCCTCGACTTGCACATGGAGGACTCCTTCGCCGGGTTTCAGGCCGGGTTTTAACTCCGTGTTTAACCGTTCCGTGCGCGGGTCTTGAAGAAGGAGCTGGAGTTTTTCCTTCAACGGGTTAATATTGAGCGGTGGTCCGCTGCTCAGGGCAATCCGGTCTTCAAAATAAAACGGTAGAAAATATTTGGTGCCTTCGATTTGGATATCCGTCAGTTTTCCCTCAATTATCTGAATCGTGACGACTCCATCCTGTAGGGTCTGATCCGGGATCACTGCTCCGGAGTTGACATATCCTTTATTGACATAGAGCAGGGTTAAGGCCCGACGCAGTTCCTCCAGATCATTGGTGGACAACTCCAGATTTTCGTATGGGGCTGTGACTTTGGCTAGCTCTTCCGCTGAAAAAACGGTACTTCCCTCAACCTGAATTTTCCGAACCAGGACCCGAATCTGGGGAGGGGCCCCTTCCAATTCAGGTATGGTTTCCACCGGAGGCAGTGTAATATCGGGAGCAGGTTTTGGGGTTAGGGGTTCCGTTTTTTTCTCTAGCGGCGGGGGTTGACCGAATCGTCCCGTGGGATCAAACCCTGGCTGGACCTGTGCCAAGAGTTGATCTTCTTGGCCGACTCCCGGAAAAAATGGTAGGGATAGGATGAGGAGGACGAGAAGTCCCTTCCCGATGTCTGCCGCCCGGCTACTCCGTTTGACGGATGAATAGGAGAGGGGACCTGAACCAAACAACGCATTCCTCGCCGCCATGAATGGCATTCAGTAGAAGAGGTTGTCTGCTGTAGAGTTGTCGTTATACAGGAAAGATTCAATAATTGCTAGGGAACCATCTGATGATCGATGAAGTCTGGTTCTAGTCGCTATTGAGGGTGGCCCCTCCTTTCAAAGAAGTTCTAATGGGGAAATATGGAGTGAGTGGAAGAAAAGCTACTCCATCAACCTCTGTCCCGTGTAAGCAGCCCTGTCCGGTTAGTGACTTTCTTTTACGAGATTTTTATTCCATTCCGGGATTTCAATGATGAGATCTTTTTCCCCATTAGGGACGCACTGGCATCCGAGTCTTGATTGTAGGGAGAGCCCTGGAGCTTCATCTAATTGATCATTTTCGTCATCAGTGGCCTCGTTGCAGGTGTCGAGCCCTTGTTTCACAATGATATGACAGGTTGAGCAGGCACAGACTCCGCCGCATGCATGTTCCACATCAATGCCATTTCCCAGCGCAATATCTAAGATGCTCCCAGGCAATCCTGTCTCTCCATAAGGGAACTTCTCTGGGTCAACCTCAATTTCAATAGGCTTTTCTGGTGTGATGAAGGTAAGTTTAAATGGTTTTTTAGCAACCGCCGTTTCGCTTTTCTCAATATATGGATTACTGCCTCCCATTTAATTCTCCTTATAAATCAATTTGTTAAAAATTAAATTTCAAAAAAGTTCACGTTGGGTCATTTTTCGTCCTTACTAATCCGACTAAATGGATCTCCGACCATTTTAGTCTTGACTGACCAAAGAGGTCAATGCTATGTTAAACCCGATCATATAAGTCGGCATTATGGCTAATTGAAATTTATCTATATTACTACTTAATTATTATGCTGAAGCTTTCGAAAAAAGCAGATTATGCCCTGATGGCTCTCCAATATATGGCCATGGTCCGGTCTGGGGAAACCAGTCCCTTTAATCCTAATAGGATAGTCAATACCAAAGAAATTGCCGAGGAGCATCATATTCCGTTGGAACTGTTAGCCAAAGTGCTTCAGACCCTGGCCAAATATGACATGGTGGAAAGTCAAAATGGACCTAAGGGAGGCTATCTCCTGGCCCGTGAGCCACGGGAGATTTCTATTGCCCAGGTGCTGGAAGCGATTGAAGGGCCACTTGGGATTGCCGATTGTTACCATGAAAAAGATGAACATGCTCCCTGTGAACAAATAGAGCATTGCAATATCCGGACACCTCTGTTGCGCGTACAAGAAAGCATTTTTCATTTACTCAATAGCATGTCCATTGAAGATATGATGGCCGAGCCCCCCTTAATCATTGTGGAATCTCGTAAAACAAAAGGAGTTCAGTTATGAAGTTGCCTATATATTTGGATAATCATTCAACGACCCCTTGCGATCCTCGGGTGCTGGAAACGATGCTCCCCTACTTCACCGAGAAATTCGGGAATGCGGCCAGCCGGAATCACAGTTTCGGTTGGGAAGCGGAAGAGGCTGTGGAAGTGGCCAGAAAGCAGATTGCGCATCTTATTCACGCCGATGCCAAAGAACTTATCTTTACCAGTGGAGCAACGGAATCGGATAATCTGGCTTTACAGGGCGTGGTCGAAATGTACCGGGAAAAAGGAAATCATATCATTACAGGTTCGACGGAACACCGGGCGGTGATTGATACGGCGAAATATCTGGAAAAGAAGGGCGTCAAGGTCACTTTTCTCCCTGTTGATAAAGCAGGCATGGTGAGTCCTGATGACGTACGCAATGCCATTACCGATCAGACGATTTTAATTTCGATTATGATGGCCAACAATGAGATCGGTACGATCAATCCCGTGGCGGCAATCGGAAAAGTTGCTAAAGAAAAAGGCGTCCTTTTCCACTGTGATGCAACGCAAGGGGTGGGAAAAATTCCTGTGAATGTTCAGGAAATGGGAATTGATCTGATGTCCTTTACCGCCCATAAGATTTATGGTCCCAAGGGCGTGGGAGCCTTATATGTCAGACGTAAGGCGCCAAGAGTGAGGTTGGAGGCGATGATGTATGGCGGGGGGCATGAGCGGGGTATGCGATCGGGAACCTTGCCTGTGCCGCTCATAATTGGATTTGGAAAAGCCTGCGAACTATGCGAGCAGGAGATGTCTTCGGAGTCTGTTCGTATGGCCAAGATGCGTGATCGCCTTCAAGAAGGCATTATGAGTAAGATGGATGAGGTCTATTTAAACGGGCACCCGACGGAACGGTTGCCGAATAATCTCAATATTAGTTTTGCGTATGTTGAAGGAGAGGCGTTGCTCATGGGAGTCAAAGAAATTGCGCTGTCTTCCGGTTCGGCTTGTACTTCGGCTACGCTTGAGCCGTCCTACGTGTTGCGTGCCCTAGGAGTTGGATCGGATTTGGCTCATTCATCGATCCGCTTTGGGCTCGGTCGGTTTAATACCGATGAGGAGGTGGAATACACCATTGATCGAATGATCAAGGCTGTGACACACCTTCGTGAAATGTCCCCGCTTTATGAGATGGCCAAGGAAGGGGTGGATTTGAAAAGTGTTCAATGGGCAGCTCATTAATTGATATACTTAATGAAGAAAAGTTCGAATGGTTTAAAAAAACACACACTGTCATACCATACAACAAAGGGAGGGATAGTCCATGGCCTATAGTGAAAAAGTCATTGATCATTACAACAATCCCCGTAATGTGGGAAGTTTTCAAAAAGATGCCGATGATGTCGGGACAGGGGTTGTCGGAGCCCCGGAATGCGGCGATGTAATGAAACTCCAGATTAAAGTCGAAAACGACACCATTGTGGATGCGAAGTTCAAGACGTTTGGCTGTGGGTCGGCCATTGCCAGTTCCAGTTTGGCGACCGAATGGCTCAAAGGGAAAACCCTAGAAGATGCTCAAAAGATTAAAAATACAGATATTGTTCATGAATTGAACCTTCCACCCGTCAAAATCCATTGTTCCGTGTTGGCGGAAGATGCCATTAAAGCGGCCTTGGGTGATTATCAGAAAAAATCGGGAGAGAATAAACCCAAGCCGGAAGCAGCCACTACCTCATCCTAGCTTAGGGAACTGTTCACGATTTGTTGTAGGGAGAAATGGTGATGGAAACAAAAACTACGGAAAGCAATTCAACGGTTGCCATGACCGATGAGGCGTTGAAAGAGGTCAAGCGGTTATTGGACCTTCAGGGAATTACTGAAGGAGGTCTTCGGTTGGGAGTGAAGGGTGGCGGTTGTTCGGGATTGAGCTATACCGTCAACTTCGATGACAAGATCGGGGAGTTTGATACCGTTACCGAGGTGGATGGCGTGAAAGTGATCGTTGATGCAAAAAGCGCCATTTATCTTCAAGGCATGACCTTGGATTATCAAAAGGACATGGTGAGTGGAGCCTTTAAATTTATTAATCCCAATGCCACCAAGACCTGTGGGTGCGGAGAGTCGTTTTCAGCGTAAAATCAATCTCATTCAACCACATAGTGACGTAACCACTCGGGCATGGGGCTATTCCCCGTGCCCGAGTCGTCAGAGCCGGAAATCATGGAACCCCAATACCAAGCCACGACAAAATCCCGCGAACTTCCGATGGCACGCAGTATGTGCTGGCACTGCCAATCCGAAGTCACGGGAGAATACCTCTGTGGCCAATGCGTCAAAGTTCAGCCACTTTCGAAAGATTTGGATTATTTTTCCTGCTTTCAACTGCCTCGTTTGTTGAACATTGATGAACAACAATTGGAGCAGACTTTTTATGAATTAAGTCGTACTTTTCATCCGGATTTTTATTCGACTAAAGATGAATCGGAAAAAGCCATTAGTTTGGGGAATTCGGCGTTTTTGAATACCGGCTATCGTATACTCAAAGATCCCATTCAACGGGCCGAATATTTGATCCGCTTAGAGGCTGGAGCAGTAAAAGATATTCGATCGAATCCCCCTGCTGATCTGTTTGAAGAAGTTCTCGAGTTACAAGAGGATTTGGAAACCTTCCGCCAATTGGCCCCCAATGGCACGTCATCGGAACTTGAGGCGCTTCGGACAAAGTTACAGGACGAACGGGAAGGGTTGGAAAAACGACAAGCCGAAATGGAAAAATCCCTGCAACATAAGTTCAGGGAATGGGATCAATTGCAGGGAGACCCCCCTGATTTGAGCCAAACTCGTGAAAAGAAAAATACTCTTTTGCGAGGTATGCAGGAAATTCTTTCTAATCGAACATACGTGCGGAATATGGTTGACGATTTGCTGGAAACGACGGGCTAACCGTCATCATTAAAAAGGAACATGTTGTGGGTCGTATTGTTGGCATTGATTTAGGAACGACAAACTCGCTGGTTGCCTTTATGGATCAAGAAGGGCCTCATGTCATTCCAGGTCCGGACGGGCAGACCAAAGTCCCATCCATTGTGGGGTTAACGGATAATGGGTTGATCGTGGGTGAGCCCGCAAAAGCCCATTTGATTCGTGACCCTTCCCGTACCATTTATTCCGTGAAGCGGTTTATGGGAAAGGGGTTAGACGATGTGAAGGATGAGTTAAAGTATTTTTCCTATCAGCTTCATGAAAAAAACGGGGTGATTCGCATTGAAATTGGAGATAAAACCTATTCTCCGCCTCAAGTGTCTGCCATGATTCTGAAGGAATTAAAGCGGCGGGCCGAGGAATTTTTAAAGGAAGACGTCTCCAAGGCCGTGATCACGGTCCCAGCGTATTTCAATGATAGTCAACGACAGGCCACCAAAGATGCCGGGCTGATTGCCGGGCTGGAAGTTTTGCGAATCATTAATGAGCCGACAGCCGCTTCGCTGGCCTATGGCCTACAGAAAAAAACACAAGGGCTGATTGCGATCTATGATTTAGGCGGTGGGACGTTCGATATCTCTATCCTCAAATTAAAGGACGGGATCTTTGAAGTTCTGGCCACGAATGGGGATACTCATTTAGGGGGAGATGATTTCGATCAACGGCTTGTTGATGTCATGGTTGATGGAATTTTAAAAACTCAGGGCTTGGATATTGGCAAGTCTCCCGATTTGATGCAAACCGTTCGGCTGGAGGCGGAACGCGTCAAAGTTCGGCTGTCTGATGAAACGCACACGAAGGCTGTCATTGAGCTTCCCGATGGGAAATATGAAAAGACGTGGACACGGGAGGACATGGAAGCGCTAACCATGGATTTGGTGGAACGTACTCTTGCTCCCTGTCGAAGCGCGCTCAAAGACGCTGGATTGCATGCTAATCAAATCGATGAAGTGGTCCTGGTCGGCGGGAATACTCGCATGCCGCTGGTCTGGCGAAAAGTGGAAGAACTTTTTGACAAAAAGCCTCACTCTGAACTTAATCCTGACGAGGTCGTCGCGTTGGGGGCGGCTGTGCAAGCGGATATTTTAGGGGGGCATACCACGGATCTGTTGTTACTGGACGTTACTCCCTTGTCATTGGGAATCGAAACGATGGGCGGGGTCATGAGTGCGCTGATCCGTCGAAATACCACGATTCCAACCAGTGCAAAGGAAATGTTTACTACCTATGTCGATGGGCAAACCTCAGTGGATATTCACATCCTCCAGGGAGAACGGGAATTGGTCAAAGATAATCGAAGTTTGGCCCGTTTCCAATTAAAACTTCCACCTTTGCCGGCAGGGGTGCCTCGTGTGGAAGTCAATTTTCTCATTGATGCCAATGGGATCCTCCACGTGACGGCCAGGGATATACGGACAGGTGAGGCTCAGTCGGTTCAGGTGAAGCCTTCCCATGGACTGACCGACGACGAGGTGGAAGGTATGATTCGGGATTCTTTCCAATTTGCTACAGAGGACATCAAAGCCCGTCAGATTATCGAAGCCCGAAATGAAGCCAATGCGATCATTGTGGCAACCGAAAAAGCTCTGGTGCGTGCAACGAATTTAATTAATGACAAGGAAACTGAAAGCATCCGCCGGATTTTGCAGCAGCTTGGTGAAGTCAAAGAGGGGGAGGATCATCGTGTGATTCGTGCGAAAATTGCTGAGGCTGAAAAGACGACTCACCATTTGGCCGAAGTGTTGATGGATGCCACGTTGAAAGAAGCTCTCGAAAGTAAGAAGTTATCTGATATCATTAAATAACCCCTCAATAGGGAGACTGTCCGCAGGGAAAAAATCATTAACCCAAGGGGAAGAACGTATGGCTCAGGAATTCATGTGGGGTGATACCGAAGATATTGCTATTCGGCTGCAGGAAGAACATCCTGACCTTGATCCGTTAACCGTCAGGTTTACGGATTTGCATGCGTGGGTGGTTGCTCTTCCTGAATTTAAAGACGATCCCAAAACGTCAAATGAAAAAAAGCTGGAGGCCATCCAAATGGCCTGGTATGAAGAGTATCAGGACGCCCAGTCCTGAGAGTGCGAAATACTTTGCATTCGGCCTGCCGGAGATTCAATTAAAATGGGGAAAGCTGGTTGGTGGACTCCGGGTTCAACCGGTCGAACTCAAAAAAATCCATAGGGTTCGCTTTCTGAGGATCTGCTTTTCCTGGTTCCGTCCCTTTACGAAAAACTTCCGTACTAATGTTTCGACTGTTCTTTGATGGCAAATCACCGGTCGTGGTGTCGATCTGTGCGAATTGAATATCATTAGGGATGGGAAAGGTCATAACGGGTGAGTTGAGAAGCGCTTGATCCATGAACCGGGTCCAAATTGGTAGGGCCGCATGTGCTCCGGATTCCAATCTGCCCAGTGTCCGAACCCCATCAAATCCCACCCATACTCCTGTTGCCAAATTCGGAGCATACCCGACAAACCACGCATCGTTATAACTATTGGTGGTTCCCGTTTTTCCTGCCAATGGCCGGCCAATAGATTTGGCGAGTCTTCCGGTTCCGCTTTGAATGACATCCATGAGCATATTGGTGATCAAGTAGGCGTTTTCCTTGGTCATCGCCTGTCGAGGTTCGAACAGATGCTGTTCTAAGATCTCGTCGTTGAGGTTCTTTGCATGAGTAATCAGGTAAGGTTCAAGCCACAATCCCTGATCCGCGAAGACGCCATAGGCGGAGGTAATTTCTTGGAGGGTCACGCTGGAAGATCCTAAGGCCAGGGAGAGGTCCTGGCTGAGTGGACTTCGAATTCCCAGGTTGCTGGCGATATTGACGACTTCGGGGACTCCAATTTGTTCAAGCAATCTCACGGTTGCCGCATTGCGAGAATGGCGCAACGCTTCACGTAGGCTAATTGTCCCAAAAAATCGTTTTTCATAATTTTCTGGTTTCCATATCCGGTCTAAATCCTCGTCTTCATACACCACGGGGGCATCAAGAATTAGGGTTGCCGGTGTCAGGCCCTGTTGGAGTGCCGAAGCATAAATGAGTGGCTTGAATGCTGAGCCAGGTTGTCGACGGGCAATCACTGCACGATTAAACTGACTCCGAGTAAAATCATATCCTCCCACCATGGCTTGAACAGCACCAGTCCGGGGATCCAAGGCGATAAGAGCGCCTTCCACAATTGGAGTTTGCTCTAAGATAAATTCCCCAGACTCGACAGTGCCGTTTTTGGGAGCGACTTCAATAATGTCCCCCACCTTCAGAAGTTGGAGCGGTGAGGCTTTATCACGGACGACCGCCGTTCCGACGTCCCCGTTTTTCTTCAATCGCCGTTGGGCCCAGCGCATATCCTCGAAAAGAATAGAGCCTTTATAGGTATTTCCAATCAAAACTTGAGCAGATTGTTTGGTCACGTTGGTAACAAGTGCTCGGTAGAGGCCATGGACAAAGGCCGCCTTTGGGTTCTGTAGCTCCGGGAAGGTATCGGGAGGTGTGTAATCTTTGGTGAAGGCAATATGTTCAATTGGTCCTCGCCAGCCTTGCCGTTTATCTAATTGACGGAGACCTGTCCGAACCGCTTCCTCCGCGCTTTTTTGCATGGCAATATTTAAAGTGGTGTAGATTCGTAGCCCACCCCTATACACGAGGGTTTCTCCGTACCGATCCACCAAGTGCTGACGGACCTCTTCCAGGAAATAAGCCGCGATCGGTTCAATGGACTGATGGCGGTAGGATAGGGTTGTGGCCATGGCGGCTTGGGCGTCCTCGTTGGTGATATATCCCGCTTCTACCATACGACCCAAAACCAATTCTTTCCGCGATTTGGCCAGATCTGGGTTCCGATAGGGAGAATAGGTGTTCGGGGCTTTAGGAAGGCCGGCCAAAAATGCTGATTCAGGAAGACTTAGATCCGAGACATTTTTATCAAAATAGGTTAAGGCGGCGGCTGCCACTCCATAGGCACCGTGGCCAAAATAAATTTGGTTTAGGTACATTTCTAGGATTTGCTCTTTGGTCAGCACCCATTCCATTTTTACCGCCAGAATGAGCTCTTTGATTTTTCGCTGATACGTTCGTTCCGGAGAAAGAAAAAGGGCTCGGGCCAATTGTTGAGTAATGGTGCTCGCCCCTTGGAAACGACCACCTTTTTTCATATTGGTCCATGCCGCCCGCCCGATGCCGATAATGTCTAGTCCAGGGTGATCAAAAAAGCGAGTATCTTCTGTTGCAATCACGGCTTGTGTGAAGGCTTGAGGGATTTTGTCGATAGGGGTATACAGACGACGTTCGATGAAAAATTGCCCAATGATTTCACCGTTATCTGCATAGACTCTTGATACTAAACTAGGATGGTAGTCTTGAAAGGAGTCGAACGTAGGGAGGTCACGCGTCGCAATCCAGAGAATTCCCGCAATACCTCCTATCCCGATACACAAGGCAAGAAATGTGGTGACTATTGTAATTCGAAGCCAGGACCAGCCGCGTAGCTGGGAAAAGAACGTCCGGAATTTACTCATAGAAAATAAGTAACCAAAAACGGCCTAGAGATTGGAAAGATTTTGGATGGTATCAATGAGGAAGAAAATTTCACTGGCCTTTTATTTACGATACCCCGAGATAGACGAAAACACAAGATCAATATCGGTTTCCTGCAGACGGCAATTGGCGGCCATGGCGTATACAAACGATGTTGGGATTGGAAGTGTGAAAAATCGGGTGGAAGGGTGATAGCAGAATTCAATCCTCACTGCCCTGTTACTCGACAAACTGGCTTTGGGTGGAATGTAGTTTGGGGCTAAATGGACAATCCTGTAGGTCTTCTGCCAGATTGACAAACTTTTTCACCCCATGGTACCACCAAAGGTCAAGTGAATTTTCGGCATTTCTATTACAACGAAGGAGAGAAATTATGTCTACAGATGTTGCCGCAGAAGTTAAAGTGGGAGACGTGGCCCCGGATTTTACATTAAAAGACCAAGATCAAAAGGATATTAAACTCAGCGACTATCGTGGAAAGAAGAACGTGGTTCTTGCATTTTATCCTCTGGATTGGAGCCCTGTCTGTACAGGAGAAAATAAATGTTTAACCGATGATTTCCCAAACTTTGGATCGGTCAATGCCGAAATTTTTGGCGTAAGCTGTGATAGCTTTTTTTCCCACAAAGCTTGGGCTGATTCCTTAGATCTTAAGCATCAATTACTCGCCGATATGCATCGGACGGTGTCTAAGGCGTATGGATTATATTTTGAGCCGTTGAATTGCTCAAAGCGGGCTACTGTCATTGTGGATAAAAATGGAAAAGTAGCCTATGCGAAGGTTCAAGATATCAAAACCGCTCGTGACGACAAAGAAATTTTGGAAGCGTTGAAAAAGTTGAATTAATCCTGAGGATGGTCTGACCGAAGGGGGTGGTTCTTGAACCTACTCCTTCGGTCCGTAATCCTTGATCGCGAGGCTGTGATGTCCGGTATTGTTGAAGATGTAAGCGACGACAATTATGAAGGGTTTACCGAGGCTTCGGCTGCAGTTGTGGCTTATGGCATTGCGACCTGTGAACCTTGTAAGGCTTATGACCCTGTTCTTGCAGATTTGGCTCAACAGTATTCGAATGTGCGATTTGGAAAAGCCAAAATGCATGTTCCGGGACGATGCCGCGCCATTAAAAAGCGGCATCAATTTGAAACGTATCCCACCACCCATTTCTTTTCCAATGGAATGCTTGTGCTCACCAAAGAGGGCAAACTAGAACCCGCCGAACTTGCCAGTTTGATTCGGCAATCTTTCTCTATTCAAGCCTAGATTCTGTTTTGGTGGATCTATATTGATCCATATTCCACACCTGGCTGGCAGTGGTTTCATTTTGACCAGCAGAATGTACCCATTTTCCCCAGTGACAGGTCTTTGAATGCGTTGAAGGGTTTTGAGACAGAGCTATGCAGAATAAACAGCCACAGCGCCTGGTTGCTGGCTCACGGAGACTTGGTAGAGAGGTGGTGCTTCGAAGTGGGGCACCAGTGTTTCCCAGATGACTTTTGCAAGCGCGGAATCTGTAACGGGGATGTTGGCAAAGGCCTGATCCTGGCTCAGATTTCGTTGGTTAAACCTTGTAATGACGTGGGTTCTGATTATTTGATCCACTGTCTGTAAATTCATAACCTGTCCTGTGTCGGCGGAAATTAGGCCCTTGGTGGCAATCCACAAGTCATAATCATGCCCTTGGAGATTACTCGTCCTGGATTGATGCACTGCAGAAAATGCATAGCGTCGAGCGATTAAGGCCGAATCTCTTTTGGAGGATTGGAGATCTCCATCCATGAAGCTCGCGTTCACTTCAGCGTAGAGGGTTTCGTCTTCGTAAAGACGAAGTGCATCTGGATTAGGAAGGTCTGGATGCTTTTCTAAAATGTGCCATAGGATAATTGCAAAATTTTCGGTTGTGGGAATTCGTTCAGAAAAATAGGGAGTATCAAGATTTAAGTTTTTATGATCAAATTGTTCCAGAACCGCATTTAAAATGTTTTTTAAATCATATAAATTAATGATCATCCCTGTGACCGGATCGATGTCCCCACGCAAGGTGACTTCCAATAAATAATTATGGCCATGGGTATTCACATTATTACAGAGGCCAAAAACCGCACGGTTTTTTGCGTCGTCCCATTGAGGGTTGTGGTAGCGGTGAGAGGAGCAAAACTCTAGACGTTTGGTGAGGGTCGCTTTAGGCATGGGGAATCTCTTAAAAAAAGAAAAGGGCTGGATCTTGGTCACCTATGGAAATCCAAGTCCAGCCCTAATTGGTTAGGGTTCTGATGGTATATTTTTAGGTCGAGAATGAGCTTCCACATCCACAGGTGGACTTCGCTTGAGGATTTTTAATGGCAAATCCCGACCCTTGCAGGCTATCCACGTAATCGACTTCCGCGCCGCTGAGCATTGGGGCGCTTTGGGAATCCACAATGACCTTCACGTCGCCTTTTTCAATGATGGTGTCATCGTCGCTGGTTTTATCTTCAAATGACATTCCATATTGATAGCCGCTGCATCCGCCGCCTTTGACGTAAATGCGCAAGCCGACGGAATTTTCTTCTTCTTTAATCAGTTCCTTGATTTTCTGTTCTGCAATCGGGGTAATGGTTACCATAGTGTTTGTATCCTCCTTATTGATCACATAATTTTTGTAAATTCATCTTTCCTTTCAATCGGTTGAAAGGAGTCAAACATTGAGCTTACATCTTAAAGCACGACTTTTAAGCTTGTCAATTTATAGAGGGATTGCGAGGTCTCGGAATCATGAACTGCAAAATGATGAATCACTCGAGATCCTTTAGCCATTCTTGCCTCAACTCCTGAGAAACTGGGACTTCTACACGATATTGAGGATGGAGGATAGTTAGAAAGACAGGGGTTTCATCATGGGCCAAGAGGTCTCGAAAGGTTGGGGTGGTAGAAAATCGCACGAAATGCACGGCACTGATTTTATCTTCCTTGCTATGTCCGGTCTCAAAGTTTGCAAAAACTGAGGTATCTCCAACCTTGATGCCCACGGTATCGGCCCGGTCAATATTCTGAAAAGAATCCAGAAGCGATTGAATTTTTTCGGAATCAGTGATTTCGATAAACAGTGTCGCGCTCAATTCATCAGGACCTGGTAACAGGGCATTATACACGTCACATTCTTCCTGAATTTTTCCGGGATCAAAAATGCGCTCAATTCGAATCATTTCTTGTATTTGAAATAGCAGAGTTTCGCGATTCTCAAAAACGAGGGTCACGAATTCTCCTACAGAAATACGGCGCCGTTTTTTAAGCGTAATAATTCGTTGACGAATGGCCGTACGGTTTTCTTCATATTGAGCGGCTGAGAGGAGGTCTTGTGGTGTAAGCAGGTTCATGGTGTTAGTCCATAGGCGTTGCGAACGACTTGAATAGGATGAAGGGTCGATTGAGTTGGTGCAGCTTGAAGCGCTTGGTCTAGTTGTAGCGCCGACAGAGGGCAATCGGAGGCGACGACGTCGAACGGCTCCTCTTGAATCTCTCTCACGGCCTTCTTGGCGATTTTCATCGAGAGATCAAAGAATTCAGTCTTGGCACTCCAGGCCCCATCGTGGCCGGAACATTTTTCAATCAGATGAACCGTGGCCCCGGTCAGCTCCAACAATTCTTTTGATTTGAAGCCGATATTCTGATCACGTAAATGACAGGGAATTTGATAGGCCACGCGTCCAGGATTGAGCTGGAAATCAAGGGAAAGCTTGCCTTCCCGTTTGAGCCGCATTAAATATTCACAAAGATCAAATGTGCGCTCGCTCAATTGCTTCATTTCAGGTGTGGGTTTGAGGTAAGGGTATTCCCGTTTGAACATCAGGCTACAGCTGGGGGCTGGAACAATGATGTCATATCCCTGATCGAGATAGGGCGCAAAGAGTCGGTATTGGGACTCGGCAATCTTGGCCATTCCATCGGTATCACCCAAGTCAAACCGTGGCATCCCACAGCACTGCTGGTCAGGAGGCACCACGACCTCAATGCCGTTTTTCTCCAAAATTTGCACTGTGGCCTTCCCGATATCAGTCACCTGATACGTCACCAGGCAACTTGGAAAGAAGGCTACTTTTCCCTGGCTGCGGGATACAGGAGCCGGCTTCCGCTGGTCCCACCATTGGGTGAAGGTCTGGGATTGAAACGGAAGAACCTGACGGTTTTTGTGCACGCCAACCGTTCGCTCAGCCAGACTACGAAGCCAAGGAGTGCGAAGGGCCCAATTGGTTAGTGGTGCGGTCAGGCTGCCCAACTTTCCGATTAAATCGGTTTGGATCAGGAGTTTGTCGCGCCATGTGGCGCCACCTTCAGCCGTCCGTTGCTTTTTCCAGGCAGCCATGAGCCGGGGAAAATCCAAATCATATTGATGGGGGGGAGAATAAGGACAGTGGTTGAAACAGAGTTTGCAGTAATAGCATTCCTGTTCAACCTTTGTGAAATCCTGTGGGGTGAATTTTGTTGAGTCGCTCTCATACTCATCAATCCGGTCAATAAGCGTATTGAACGACGGACATAAGTTAAAGCATCGTCGACATCCGTCACAGACATCGAAGATCCGTCGGGTCTCGGTTTCGAGCTGAGACCGGGTCCACCCTGGAGTAATAAGGTTAAATTTTTGCACAGGTTGTGATGTCGCTTGAAAGGCTTTGAAAGAGTGATTGCAGGGCGGCAGCCTTTTTCATCAGCCGCCGCCATGCGTCATAATGCCGAAACTATCAGCCCTGTTTCAGAGTTTCCAGCCCTTTCGTGAACCGGTTCGCATGTGATCGTTCCGCTTTGGCCAATGTCTCAAACCATTCGGCGAGTTCCTCAAGGCCTTCATCTCGAGCCGTTTTCGCCATACCTGGATACATCTGGGTGTATTCATAGGTCTCACCTTCAATCGACGCTTTCAAATTGGCCTCAGTGTTGCCAATCGGCACGCCGGTGGCAGGATCACCAACTTCTTTCAAAAAGTCCAAGTGCCCAAACGCATGTCCGGTTTCAGCTTCCGAGGTATCACGAAAGAGACCGCCGATATCGGTATAGCCTTCAATATCCGCGCGTCGGGCGAAATATAAATAGCGCCGATTCGCTTGCGATTCGCCGGCAAACGCCGCTTTTAAGTTCTCATGGCTCTTCGTGCCTTTAAGAGCTTTTCCCATGGAGTCCTCCTTTAACGGTTGTGGGGTGTAACCCCGATGATGAATGGTTGATTGAGCGCCCGGCGTGGCGGCGACAGGAGCCGCAAAATCCACGGAAGGCGACTTGATAACTGGTAATTTCAAAATCTTTGGGAATGCCGGCCGGGGAGGTCAGGCGATTTAATCGGGGATCCATGACATCGACAATGGCTTGGCACTCCACACAAATCAAATGGTGATGGGGAGACAGGTTGGCGTCAAATCGAGCCCGGGTATGGCCAATATTGACTTCATGGATCAACCCGGAGGTACGTAAGACCCCAAGTGTGTAGTAGACGGTGTTCAGAGACATCATGGGAAATTGCGGAGCAACTTGGTCAAAGAGATCTTCCGCTGTCGGATGCGCAGTACTGCGGAGGAGTGCGTCATAAATCGCCGTTCGCTGCGGAGTCGTTTTCAATCCGCATCCCTGGAACTTCTGCTTAATGTCATTAAAAGAAATATCCATTTTATTCCTATTTAAGAATAATTACTATTTAACAAAGATCTCACGAGGGGGTCAACCAAAGTCCGCCGACTGCATTGGGGCAAGCAAAGCCAAGACGAAATTGTGAGGGTCTGTACTTCGGTGGATCGTGCCTTAGAGATAGTTAACGTTCTTTAGGAACCCACTGCCGCCATCCTTGGCCTTCGTGTCCAAACTGAAAATGAGTGGGATGAAAGATCTCAGCCAAAATTTCGAGGGATTCAACCAGGCGCGGTCCCGGACGGTTGAAAAACTGATTCCCATCTGTCAGGTACACCTTCTGATTTTTTACCGCTCGTAACTTTGGCCAAAAAGGATGGGATGTCATGACCGGCATTTCTTCTTGAATGCGAGCCATTGAAAACCCACACGGCATCAAAACCAGGAAATCCGGATCCGAGGCCGCCAAGGCTTCCCAGGTTATCCAGGGGGCATGTTTCCCCCGCTGTCCAAAGATCGAAAAACCTCCAGTCAGATGAACCAGTTCGGGTACCCAGTTGCCGGCAGCCATCAGGGGTTCCATCCATTCGATGCAGGCAACAGTGGGGGGAGTCAGGTGTTGTTGGGAATGGTCGGCAATATCGTCCATGCGTTGGTGGGCCTGTTTCAGAAATGCCTGTCCTGCAGCTTGCTGTCCTAAGCCGTCCGCCACTCTGGTCAGATCGTCCCAAACCCCTGATAAGTCCTGTGCGCCCAAGGAAATTAAGGTGGGTGACGACCCAACTAAGTCGTGAAGGGCCCGCTGTACCTCTATCGCACTCACTGCACAGACCTCACACTGGGTCTGGGTGACAATGATATCCGGTCGTAAGTTCTGCATCTGGTCGACTAAAACCTCATACATGGAAATGGCTGTCTGAAGACGCTTTGAGACCTGGGCATGAATAGCTTGGCTGCTTTCCTCAGAATTCACCGTGGCTTGAGTACAAACAGGCAGCTGGTTAATGTCCGAAGGAAAATCGCATTCGTGCGACCGGCCGACAAGCTGAGCGCGGCAGCCCAATGCGCAGACCATTTCCGTTCCGCTAGGAATCAACGACACAATGCGAGACGACATAATATTTCCTTGAAGGTGAACAGGAATAGGGAGAAATAATTGCTCATCCTACCTGAGGAAGGCAGGGCGTCCGCAACTTCTTTTCGGGTGCGTGGGCTGTTCGGGAGGGAGCCGGGGAAGACAATGGAAGCTACCTTCCATCTATGGTACAAAGGTACTTTCATCATGATCCGGCAAAGCAAAATCGGTCATGTCTTTTGTCTATCAAAATCAACGTTGCTATTGATCACAGAATTCCGAACCCCATTCATCAAGGAGGTATGTATGGCAGCCAAGGCGTATATTCTCATGAAAGTCAAAGCAGGAAAAGTCCAAGATGTGTTAGAGACCCTCAAAGCCCTTTCTGGCGTGGAGCAAGCTCATGCCTGTTTCGGTCAGCCGGATATCTTTGGTCTGGTCAATGCGCCTGATGACCGCGCACTGTCCAACCTTATCATGGCCAAAATCCACACAATCCCTGGAGTGGAAGAAACCGACACCCATATCGTCGTCCAGGAATAGCTTTTTCCCTTATCCTTGCGGTAGAAGCGGAGGACGACTCAAGGGGGTGGGAGCAAGAGCCCAGGATGAACTGAGGATTGTGGATGAGAGGGAGAACGCCTATTGCTCCAGATTGTATCCAGTTGCTTCCTCATACTTACCATCACTCCAGGCGCTTCTGGTAAGCCGAGAGAAAAAACGATGCTATACAACAAAAGCCGGGGTCTTTTGACCCCGGCTTTTGTTGTGCTTCCGATTCGATATGAAATATTGAGATCAGAATAAGCCGGATGCATGGCCGGAACTGGCCATGAAAAATAGCATAGGTATGGATAGTAAGGTATTGGTGCGTGACGCCAATAAGGCCATCCGTCCGGCCTTGGCTTTTTCTTCAGGTGTGGCTTCCTTTAGCCCAAGGACTTTCTTTTGATTGGGCCAAATAATTCCCCACACATTCAGCAACATAATGGTCCCAAGCCAAGCGCCCATGCCGATCACGGCATCCTGTCCCTGCAGCATAAAAGCACTTCCCATCCGATGCTGATTCATCAGTAAGGCGGCACCAAATATCCAGGTGAACAAAGCTCCCCAGCGAAACCACCAGAGCGCATTGGGCACCAGGTGTTTAAAGGCTTCAGCTTTGGTTTCGGGTGTGACGGCTTTGAGAAATGGCACTTGGATGAAATTAAAGTAATAAAGAATTCCAATCCAGGTAATGCCCGCGAGGAAATGCCCCCACGCTAATAAACTTTCCATAAAATGTCCTCGTATTCGTTAGGTTGATTAAATTAATTGTTGGAGGTGAGAGGTGTCACACCAGCATTTTGACCAGGCCATACAGGACCACAGTCAATACAAAGCCAGCAATGATGGTGCCAGAGATCGTATCGAGCGGATTGCCCATTGTCTTCCTCCTTTATTGTTCGTAGAAATGAGAAGCGGGTTGTGTCATGTGGCTTACAGAATGTAGCCAACAACTATCTGGTGCCTTAGCGTAACGTAGACCGGCTATCTTGTTCAAGATATCTGACAAAAGGATTCGAAATCATTTACTTTTGGATGATCCGACGTGTCTGTGGTGGAGTGGAAGCCGGCAGACAGAACCGCCACAGTTTCTTTGCCCATTCTCCCGCATAGTCCACGCCAATTCGAGGCAGAGTCTGAATCTGTTTTGATGAAACGGCCAAGCCGTGGTCTTCGATCCAAAGTGTGGTGCCGATGGTGGCATCCAATCCGTTATGGGTGCGATCAATTTCTAGAAATCGGCAGATCCGGCCGGGACCGTCGATGCGTCTGGGCAAATCCGGCGAATGATCTCCTTCCAAGATTTCCAGTCCTCGAATTAAGACTGCGGCAGGATATTGCTCTTGTTCAGTTACGATATTGAGACAGTGGTACATTCCATAAATCAAATATACATAGGTGAAGCCGGCAGGGCCAAACATAATTTCTGTCCGTTTCGTTCGGCCTTTGGAGGCATGGCAGGCTCGATCCTCCGGTCCCACGTAGGCTTCCGTATCCACAATTTTGGCCTGGATGATCCCGTTTGGCGTCTGTTTGATCAGCACCTTTCCCACCAGTTCTGACGCAACGTTCAACGTTGGCCGCTCAAAAAACAGTCTGGGTAAGGGATTGGGATGGTTCGAATTGTCCCCCTTACAAAGGGGAGGTATATGCATCATGTGACGTGAGGGCCGTAGGGTGGCAACGTCGTGAGACGACCATCATCCAGCGGGCCGCCAACAGTGAAATGGTAAAGAGATTGCCACTTGGTTTGAGGATGAATGCCGAGCACCCGATGGACCGGATCATCAAAAAAACAGCCGATCCCCGTTGACCGGATGCCGGCCGCTTCGGCCTCTAGGTAGAGCACTTGTCCGATCACCCCGGTTTCCCAAAACAACCGTTTGTAAAACCACGGCCCATGCGTTTCTAAGCTCTTGTCGAATTCGGCTACCATTCCAAGCGCAAAGGCACTGTCTCCGGCAATGTCCTGCCCGCAACTGAGTTGTTTAGCCAAATTTTGCGCATTACCTTCTTCCAAGAGATAGAGCGGAAGATTGGAGGGGCATGCTTCAGGAGTCGACCAGGCAAACTGCTCGTGCATCGCGTGTTTGAAAAACATGAGGTCCTGGAGGTCGGGATTTCGATTGACCCAATACAGTCCAGGCGGGAGGCCGTCTATTCGATGAACGAACAAGATGAGGTGAATCGTGGGGTCCCAGGGAATGGCATCCCAGGGCATGGGACGATCCGGTAAAGGCCAGTCCCCTCTTGGCATGATCCGTTGCAGCATGGTGAAAAAACGATCGGCGGGGAGGCTGGTTCGTCCATCAAATGCGACGGCGCTCCGTCGTTGATGGATGATGTGACCAGCCAAGGGTTCAGATTCAATCACTTTCCCTTCGTTCATGGGAGCACCTGAAGTATGAAAGGCAATGCGTCCGGGTTCTTGAGTCGATTTCCAAGACGCCTCCGTGACCGAATCGATAATTTCCCACAGGACTGGTTCATCTTTGCTCAAACGGTTCGCCGTGCCTTTCCATTCTCCGGAAGTGAGCACCGTATCATCAAGATCGTTGAATGCCAGATTCAGCGTGGGAGGGGGTTGAAGGTCTCTGCGCCAGACTGCCGCCAGCAATTCCGGGTATTCCCGCTCGGCCTGATGGAAGTCCTGTTTTCGAGTCAAACCCAAGAGCCGCGCAATCGTCTCGTCCGTCGTGCCACTCAACACCAACAAATTCCAGCCTAAGGTCGCCGCGGAAATTCGCAAGGTGCCGATCGCATGGCCCGTATCATGTTGGCAGTATCGAAAGGCCCGCTCTCCGTATTTCCATGCTTCCCGCCAATGAACGGACGTGAGGCCTACCAGAAATCCCTCAGAAGGCATGCCTTGAAGGATCGATTGGGCGGATTCAGGTGGAAGAGCCCAACGGTGTTCGAGGGCATGTTCCCTCGGGGCGTAGTGGTAAAGCCCAGAATCCATTGCAAGTTGAGGGAGAGAACCCGTGAAGAGATAGCCTTCCGTGGGGTGGAGATTGCCGCTTGAGGGGTTACTCCGCAGTGCCCAGCTGGTTCCGTGATAGGCTTTCCACGCCGTGAGGGATAACCCATATTCGAAGAAGCGAGAGACGGTGTTGAGGGTGATGGGTTGTGAGGGAATCGAGTGCGGATGAAAGAGCGACTCATACGATGGAGAAAGCGGATCTTCGTTGAGTGCGAGATGAGGAAGCGGAATGAGCGGGGCGCCATGGAATCGACGGAAGGGATCCGGCTGATT
>BQIZ01000050.1 GCA_021604365.1 Nitrospirales bacterium | reverse complement strand
AGAAGCGGGCTCACCCAGAGAAGAGAATACAGCAGCGTGGGCCAAATCCCTATCATCAGAAGGCCGAAACAACCAAGGCTGAACATCAGCCATCCAATTTGTGGAGAATCGAATATGGAGGTGGCATACCAATTCTCAAATGGTGTCTTCATCTGCTCAAATGAAGAGAGGTACGCGTAGGTACCCAGGACGGCGGGAAGAACGGTTGAAAATGCGGTGGTCGTCCAAAAGTATATGAGATGCGGATGCGCCTCCGTCACCCCGACGTAATGCCAGTTCCGTACGAACTGATTGAGGTATTCAAATATCCACCAAAAGACGGCGCTGAGGAGGAAGAGTTTGACGAGAACTTTGGGTTGATTCATGAGAAGGCATTGGCCGGTTCGTGATAAACATAAGGCATTGATGACGACAATATAACCGAACCAAAGTAGGGGGAAGGTATGGGGTTGCCATTCCTGAAACCAGGAAAAGCGTGTCCAGGCTAATATCCAGGCGAAAACTGTCCATCCAACCCCCATCCAACCCCACCAGGGAAACCCTTCGGTGCGAACGGATTTGACTGTGCTGAGGCACCGGGTTTTCCCATAACGCCAAGGAAAAGGGGCAAGGGTTCCAGAGATGACCAGGGCCAGCAGGCTAAAAATCGGCCAGGAAAGAGACGCCTCTCCTGCCTGTAGGGGAATGGCTAATAGGGTCAAATTGTGGGGAAGAGCTTGGCCGGATAAGACAATACCCAGGGGAGGCAGCCCAACAAGGAGCAAAAGGATAATAATGCTGCTGCAGATTAACTTTGTGGAAAACATGGAGGTGTCAAACTGCAGATTATCCAGGTGTAGCGATTGGAGACACACGTGAAGCCTTGGTTCAGCTTAAATCACCCTGGCCTCCTGAGCCAAGGGCAAGGAATTCGGGCCAAGGTGGAAACGACAGAATTCAGGGATCCAATATGGAATTTGTCATGTGTGTGCCGAAGAGTACAAGAGGATGGGACCCTCAAGAACATAGAGAGCCTTGGTGAGACACGGCTGAATTCTTTTACCGTCTTTCCAGCCCGCATTTCCAGCATGTGGTAAATTCTTTTTGATGCAATTCCCCACATCCGGAACAGGTCCATTTCGTTGCTTCGAGAGGCTGAGCTTGTTCCCAGTCTTCAAGTAACCTGTTAGCCCGGTCAAAATCCTCGTCCTTCAGCACCCACAGTTCCGGGAAGACCTCAACAAATGGCACTTCCCCTCCCAACATCGCCGAGCGTTGATTCTTGATCGTGGCTGGTATCTGGGCTTGATCCAACAGTTCTTTGCGGGATTCCACGTCGATGAGGCTTTGCGAGACGTACAGTTTTTTCATAGTGGATGTTTCTAATGGTGGATTGGCAACAAAGACCGACAGGGAATATGCCAACCAACATATCTGAATGATTAAAACTAAAGCGATCAGGCTCCATTACACAAATGGGATTTTAACCTATAGCATATCATTTCCGGATAGTCAGTTTGTCATGTGTGTCCCTTCGTTCACTAGAAAATCCTTGAATGTTGCTGCTCCATTAATAGCTGGTCAAATTAATAGGGATATCCAGGCAAGGTTTTTAGTGAGAGAAGAACCTTCGACCCTGTATGTGGTTATGTGGGAGAAGAAGGCAATGCTTTTCGAAAAGACTATGGAGGGAAAAGCTCTCTTCTTACATCCATCATCCTGTGCCGCCGGCAAAAATAACCGTAGCAATCAAAAAGTAGAGAAGAAGGCTTGTCATGTCGGCAGTCGAAGTGACCATGGGGCTACTTGCGACGGCAGGATCGATTCGAAAAAAAATCAACGCGACAGGAAACAAGACGCCTATCAGATTGGAGGCGAGAACAATTGTCGTCGTGGCTATTCCGACAGCGAGTCCAATACTCCAATCGCTTCGGCCAAAGCCGATGATGCTACTCCCATTCCCATGGTGAGGCCCAACAGACTTCCCACCCCGACTTCTTTACCAAAACCTTGATCCATTGGCTACCTTTGACATCTTCAGTGGCCAAGGCCCGTACTATTTATGTGGCGGCCTGCTTTCCGGTATTCCCGTCGCTGGCCAGTACCAATGGAAAAAAAAGACGAGGTCTATGGCCGAGGCGAACATTTCTTCATACGCGGCAAGTACCACAGATGCGCCTAGATTTACCAGAACCAGTCCGATGAGCCAGGGAATCCGTATCCGATACAGGACCCCAGACACTTGCCTCACGGTAGCTCATCTTGAGTGGTTCAACGGCCGCCCCTTTTTGAATGTCCTCGGTCGCTTCTTTCGTGGCCACATCAAAGACATCGTCCGCTGTGACAATGCCAGGGAGTATCCCATTGGTGTCGACAACCGGCAACGCAAACCAGGCAATTAAGCTCCTCTGGCCGTTCCTGAGTGTGGACGCTGAGAGGGCACGCCATACAGCATGCCAAGGGGATCCGTTTTTTCTTGATTCAAATGTACTGGCTGGGAAAACATTCGCAGGGGCACAGGGGAAGGAGTGACGGCAATGGGCTGATAGGGAGATATGACGTCGATCTGCCCGGGAATGAACCGCGACACATTCGCTTTCTTTGGAAAGATCTCTACGAGGGTTTTGGAAATCCTCACGATGGCCGCATGTTGTTCCGGTTCCGGCAACAGATCCAACGGTTCTTTTGGTGGACGAGCCCATTGATATTTATCTAAGCACGTGGGTACCGCCAAACTGGAACTGATCGGCCCACAAAACTTATGCATGAGCCCGTTTTCCGAAGCTTCCTCAAGCGGAGGCACTTCATGATTCATGATAAAGTCTGAGTCTAAAAAATGAGGGCTGATTAGCAAGAGGCCTACTTTGGCTTGCGGTAATGCATGATCGATTTCCCGCTTCCCAACATTTCCGACTTCAATATAGGGGTGGCCCAAGCCGTCAGTTGTTCTTTGCGCTGGTAGGGTTTCAAGAAGATAAGGAGCTTTTCCAGCCAGGCTTTGTCCCGATGGCTATAACTCACAAAGATGAGATCGCGCGTTTCCTGCGACATAAAAGGGCAGAGAAAAACATTGAAGGGATTGAAAAGGTGAACAAGCAAAAGGTGAACAAGCTGTGGAAGGAAGGTTACCGTGAAGGACAAAAATTCACAACATTTAGGAGAAAGCTTGTGAAGGAAAAAGGTAGGTCGATAAATGGCAATGAGAGTATGGACTCTCTCCCAGGCATCCTGACTTACCGGATGCCCCAATGAATCTGATAAGACAAATCATAACCCCAATCATTGTGTGTCCCTCCCAATACCGATCCGCTGAACGAAATACGATAGAGGCCACTCTCTTGAATGGGAAATGTTACTGTGCCTCTCCCGGATTGAGAAACCATCTGATGGTAGGGCGTGTCGCCAGATGGCGCAGATCCAATTTTATACAGGTGGATGATGAGGGATCCTTTGTGTATCACCGTCTCATACTCAGCGAAAAAGTCCTGGCCTTTTGCAAAATAAAATGTGTGAAGGCCCCAGGAATAGCCTGATTGAGTATTTGTAAGTCCATTTCCATCGATGTTACGGGATTCATAACCCAAGGTCTCCATTATGCCGGTGGCAAAGGCCAAAACCATCCCAACGACTAACATGAACAACACTCCAAATCCGCCGACCACGACTTTTCCGGAAATTTGGTTTTGCTTTTCTAGAACAACATTTCCCATAAATATACCTTTTTGATGTTGGTCTGCCTTTTTCCCATGGCAGATCTCTCCTGGTCTATCTTTAGGAATTATCGGCCTCATCCGCTACATTCTTAATCTCCACACGGCAATGTTTATGCGGTATGGGCGGAGACCTATGACGTGGACAGGTATTCTCTACCGAACCAGGTCAGTCCGCACAAGGACAAGGAACCCATGATCTTGTGGTGATTCTGTATGTGATGACCGTTCGGATGGGGGGCCGTGCATATGGGTAAACACCATTATGCCACCTATTACGGCAAATCCGGGTAACCGTGCCCGCGAGAAGAGGTGAATGAGGTATAAACGTGGCGGGAATTGTTGCTCTTGCTTATGCACTGTAAAGTTGGAAGAACAACAAAATATTTCGGTGATTTTCTTCCCGTGCATCAATTATCCCCGTTCGTAGCGTGGAATGTCACGAGGTCTTTATCGATGTCACATCCACATAGGAGATGGTCCCGAGGTCACCAGTGTCTATTTCTCTTTATACGCAAGTCGCAGAAGATCAGGTTCCTACTTTTGACCTGGTTCCGTTTTTTGGCTTAGGAGTTCTACTCCTCAATCCCATATGCTTTGATTTTATATTGGAGCGATCTCACACTAATCCCAAGGAGTTTCGCAGCCTGTTCACGGTGATGGGTGACTTCCACGAGGGTTCGGCGGATGACTTCCCGTTCAATGTCTTCGAGAGGGGTTCCGAGGGAGATCTCCATCCTGTTTCCGGGATTGACACTCGTTCGAATTTCATCTGGAAGATGATCGGGCTGAATAGAATGCTCCTTCACCGTGACGACCAGACGTTCAATGACATTCCGGAGTTGACGAATATTACCCGGCCAGTGATATTGAACGAGAAATCTCAGGGAAGCGGGAGAAAGGGTTTTGAGTGGAATCCGGTGCTTCTGGGCAAATTCCTTGAGAAAATAGTCAAGAAGGACAGGGATATCCTCACGACGCTCTCGCAAGGGCGGCAGATGAATCGGCACCACATTAATTCGATAGAAAAGATCTTCACGGAACTGTCCGGTTTCGACCAAATGAGCCAAATTGCGGTTGGTGGCGGCAATAATCCGGGTATTGACGGTGATCAGATTTTTTCCTCCAAGCCGCCGGAATTCACCGGTCTCTAAGACCCGGAGAAAATCCACTTGGGCTTTTAAGGGGAGTTCCCCTAACTCATCCAGAAAGAGCGTTCCCTCATCGGCCATCTCAAATCGCCCCGGCTTGGTTCCAACCGCCCCGGAAAATGCCCCTTTTTCGTATCCAAATAATTCACTTTCAAAAAGAGACTCGGGAAGGGCACCACAATTCATGGTGATGAAAGGTTCATGGGACCGCTGGCTTTGTTGATGAATGGCGCGTGCCACCAACTCTTTTCCTGTTCCACTTTCTCCGCCGATTAAAACTGTGACGTCGTTTTTGGCAACCATTCCAATAACATGGTGTATTCGACGCATCGCTTCACTTTCGCCAATCATTTCCTCGATTCGTTTTCGTGTCTCGAGTTGGTGACGTAAATCCTGATTTTCGGCTGCAAGCCTGTGCCGGTCCAGAGCCTTTTGAACCACAATCGAAAGCCGATCGCGGTCAATGGGTTTGGTGAGGAAATCATATGCCCCCAACCGCATGGCTTCCACAGCTGTCTCAATAGAACCATAGGCCGTGATGACGATGATTTCGGTGGCTGGCCAAAGGGATTTTATTTGTGGGACGAGAGCAATTCCACCGATACCGGGCATTTTTACATCCGTAATAAGAAGGTTGCTGGGTGACTCTTTCATTAGGGTCAGTGCGGATTCCGCAGAGTCTGCGCCCTGGGCGCGATAACCAGCCTTCTCCAATATTGTCACCAACGCATTGCGAATATTGATTTCGTCATCGACAATCAGAATGCGAGTGTCTTGTTTCACGCACCCTCCACGAGGATGGTAGGGGCATTCACCACCACCGGTAAGCTCAACGTGACAGAGGTGCCATCACCGGGAAGAGCGGCCACGTCAATTCGGCCGCCGTGATTTTGTAAAATTCGATGTGCGACGGCCAGGCCAAGGCCGGTCCCGGTTTCCTTTGTCGTGTAAAAAGGATCGAAGATATGGACAAGCGATTGAGGATCAATACCTTGTCCAGTATCGTGAACGGCAATCTCTACCCAGCGCCGCTCTTGTCGTTCGCGTTCCTGGACGATAATACGGCAGACCCCACCTGCCGACATGGCCTGAAAGGCATTGATCACGATATTGATCAGAGCCTGTGCGATCTGCGTTTCGTCACCCTGGACATCCGGAAGGTTCGTGGGTACTGAAACCTGAAGCTGCTGATCCCTGTCCTCGGCCTCATGTTGTAATAACTGTGTGACATGCGACACGAGGGACTGAATGTTCACTTTCTGAAATTGAGCAGGCCGTGATTGTGCATATCGCATGATATTGTCCAAAATTGCCGACAGCCGGTTTAATTCGGTGTTCAGTACTTGGAAATAGTCATTGGCCCGATTGGACAAGTCGGTGGTCTCTCGGAGTTCTTCTTCAAGTAAATGAAGATTGAGATCCAAGGCGCTGAGAGGATTGCGGAGTTCGTGAGCGACACCGGCTGACAACGTATGAAGCGCAGTCAATCTTTGGGCTTCGTTTACCTGTTTTTCGAGGGCTAGCCACTCTGTGACGTCGTGCAGTTGAAAAATCATTCCTGCCGATTTGCCATTATCTTCCGTCAAATCAACACTGCTAATGCGGATCGTCCGTACCTCTCCATTTTGGGAATCGAAGGTAATCTCTTTTGAATGCATGGATCCGCCATGGTGGAGGATTTGGGAAAGGAGCACCTGAATGGGATGCCCTTCCCCAAACACCACATCATAATGCTTGCCCAATAGAGAAGCTGCAGGGCGCTCAAGAATGGTTTCAGCTGTTGGATTGGCTGCGGTAAGTACACCATCTTCACTGACGGTTAACACCCCAGTCGGGATACTTTCCAATATGTGCCGGGCGAGCCCTTTGACCTCTTCAAGGTTTTGTCTGGTGTTGGCGTAATGCAGATAGGTGACGACTGCGGAAATACCAACCCCACCCACGATGAAGAGCAGAAGCGTGATGGCGATTAAATCCCGGCGGGATTGTCCGACTGCAGCATTCAACTCCGAGGATACGGTTTTGCCCTCTGTGAGACCAACCACCACCATACTTTGATGCTCAAGACTGAAGACCAATAACACGCCAACCACGACACCCACAATGATAAGAATGGGCACGATTTGGCGAATAAGGAGATTTTGAAAAAGTGGTGTTTCAGGGTGAGGACGGAACATTCTTATTCTCTTTTTTTTCTGATTACTTCAAGAAACTCCTGTGGAATCCTTATCTATCCTTCACATTTACCATAGCCAAGGAACAAGAGAGGCGCAATGGTCGATATTGTGGTTATGGAGGAGTGAATCGGTGGGTGGGTTCGAAATCATATCGGGATACAAAAGCGTAATTCCCGAAATTCTCTATTCATGATCCGGAAAACATCTTACGCATTTTTTAATCCGTGGGATATAGTGATTGCGGCGATGCCGCTTTCGCGGCACATGGGCACGGGCTCTCATCCGAAAGTTGTCAATGACAGCTCTGGCCATGAGGTCATTCGGGTAGATGTTCAGGATGCGCTCACATTCTTCCCTGGCCTTTCCATACCGTCGATTGGCTATTAGGAGAAACACGAGAAAATATCGATATTGGATCACCGTACATTTTCTGTTGATCAACCTCCGAAGTATAGTCTCCTGGCTATTGACCCAGGCTTCATACAAGGGGTTCATGTTTAAAGTTGAGAGCATGGCCTTTCCCTTTCTGAGACAAATGAGGTCATTCCAGGATTATGAAGAAGCGGTTTCATGGTCTTTTGGGTCTCTTGCCCATTTTTGATTATTGCGGCATATCTCTTATGGATCAGGTTTTAATGCCAGAACCTTCATGACCTGAGCAACCAATTGCTGAAGGTCATAGGTTTTTTTGAGTACCAGGCACGCGCCATCCTTCATTGTCTGCTTTTGTAGGGTCTCATCCCAATCACTGGTCATCATGATGACCAGTGGAGAGTCGTCTGAGTTTTGCTGCTCGGTCAACTGATCCAGGAATTCCATTCCATCCATGAACGGCATGTGGTAATCCGTGAGTACCAAATTAAAATGCTCATTTTTGAGTTGTTCGAGAGCCGCAGTTCCATTCACAGCCTGACGGCATTCGCACCCTTCTGCCTGCAGGGCTTTGCAAATCGACCGCCGGATGGAAAGGGTATCGTCAACGACCAGCACATGTTTGGCAGAATAGTAGACGGCCATATCCCAAAACCCTTTATTGGCAATCCGAGGCATGACTTATTCAGAGATCTTCAAAGGAATGTGACCTCGTTTGCAGAACAAAGGTTATTAAGTGAATGACAACATTCATCGTTGATCACACTTTGGAATTTCTGCATTACCTTAATCGCAAACTGCAGGTACCCTGACAGAACGTATCGAAAATCAGGATATACACAAGAGCAGTGTTGGTTGGACAAGGATATTTCCTGAAATATTCTCCTATTGGTATTTCAATTCGTTAGAGTTTCAAAGATAACCCCGTAGCACTACATCCCTTCCCCCAGGTCATAGTTAATGTGCTTGCGTTGAACTATTTCCCCCCAATGTCCTTCTCTCGATATTAATTTGGGCTTTGGCATGGTCATGGGAATTTCATAACTGTGTTTGAACCTTAGGCTGAGCAATGGACATGCCAAATGCCATATGAGACGTCTAACTTCGTTTTTTGAAGGAGAACTGAGCTTTTCCTCAATTTTTACGGATTTGATGGCTTTTTACTCGCCTATCAAGCAGTGTGTTCATGCAAAATTTGCATGAGGAAGATCGCCTTAGGAGAAAGGTATTTTGAAAAGCCTTTAATCTATAGCAAGTTTTGATGAATAGGCATAACCATAGATGTGCAAATTTTGCATCATGACTGAGAAAGCTTTTCAGGATGATAGAGTCTACCTGGATCAAGGGTACACTGTTTTTTTTTCGTACATGGCGATGTGGTCAACGTCTGTTGTCGCCATTTTGATGGAAAGGCAATGGGCAGGAGGAGGTCGATTCCTACTGACGAAAGCCTTGTTGGAACCTTGTATCTATCTCAAAACCAAATGCATCCCTATTGGTATGTTGGCCTGGCTGAAAATGTGTCGCACATCAGCTAGATGAATCATCTAAACCTACGACCTGCAAGGTTTGCAGACGGGATACGGAAATGGTTTTGTTTTTTTGAATTCCTTAACCGACTTCGAGTCATCCCTAGGGCCTTGTGCCGGTGTTTCGAAGAATATTGGAGCAAGAACAGAATAAATATTCAAGGTATAGCTTTTGCACTGACATGGATGTGTGCATGAAAGTCAAAACACCATAAGAGAATTTGAGGGGACGGTTAAACAGATACTAGTGAGAATGCCAATCTTCGACTCAGGCAATCAGCATGTTGTTTCTTTCCTAGCGTGGACATTTCCCCAATCCCCAATAGTTAGTTGCGTGGGTCACCCCTTCAAGGAAACCAAAACTTTTTTGCCCCCAACAAGCTTGCTCACCAAGACATTCGGTGTTTCTTTCTCTAAGCATGTGTCTCTTTATGCGACGGTCATGAAACGATCTGATGACCAACATTCCTTAGGATATTTCTATTCTCTCAATCAGGTGAGGCCAATTGTCTTGACACTTCCGCTTGCCCGTTTGGTCACTGAAAGTGACATCGTAATCAAGGCATGACGACAATCCTGTTTTTGGCTCTGCTGTTGGCTTATGCGTGTGGGATGCTTCTCCCACTTTGTTTCCCAAGTCGACCGCATATTCAGAATGTGATTGCGCATGGATCAGCGTCCGTGGCCTGTAGCCTGGGGATAGCCCTTGGTCTGATTGGGCTTTTGGCCTCTGAGCCGCTGGTTTGGTTTTGGTCTTCTTCGATTCCTCTTCTGACGTTTTCTCTCCGGCTCGATTCCCTCAGTGCCTTTTTTGTCCTGACGATTTCCCTTGTGGGGTTGGCGGTGTCGGTATTTGCCAGTGGCTACGTCCAGGAATTTTACGGACGTATTCCTGTCAGTCTTCTCGGCTTCCTCTATAACGGGTTTCTTCTATCCATGTTGTTGGTTGTCACGGCGGATAATGCCTTCTTCTTTTTAATCGTCTGGGAATTGATGTCCCTCCTTTCATATTTTCTCGTGGTATCGGAGCATGAAAAACCGGACGTTCGTTTTGCTGGATTGTTTTATTTAATTATGACCCATGTGGGCACGGCATTTATTCTGGTGACGTTTCTCATGTTTTACCAGGAGACGGGTTCGTTTGCCTTTGAGGCATTTCGAAGCGCCGACCAAGCCCTGCCGGAAGGGTTGCGGACCCTGGTCTTTTGGACAGCCCTCATCGGTTTTGGAACCAAAGCGGGCATTGTGCCACTTCATGTCTGGTTACCCTATGCCCATCCCGCCGCACCATCTCATGTCTCCGCGTTGATGTCGGGTGTCATGATTAAAACGGCGATTTATGGCCTTCTTCGGGTGTATTTTGATTTTCTTGGCGGACCGTTTCCCTGGTGGTGGGGATTTGTGGTCTTGTTGGTGGGCACGGTGTCGGCCCTTCTCGGGGTGATGTATGCGTTGATGGAACATGATTTGAAGAGTCTTTTAGCCTTTCACAGCGTCGAAAACATCGGCATTATTTTATTGGGAATAGGAACAGGCATGGTGTTCTATGCCTATGACATGCCCCATCTGGCAGCATTGGGAATCATCGCCGGGCTGTACCACACGATCAATCACGCGGTGTTTAAGGCCTTGCTCTTTATGGGCGCGGGTTCACTCCTGTATGCCACCCACACCCGGAACATGGAAGAATATGGGGGACTCCTTCGACGAATGCCCTGGACGGGCCTGTTTTTCTTAATTGGGGCCGTTTCCATTTCGGCCCTCCCGCCGACGAATGGATTTGTCAGTGAATGGTTGGTGTTTCAGGGGCTCTTTTTAAGCTTGGAACTCCCCTCTCTTTTTCTGAAATTGATGCTTCCCATCGCTGCGGCCTTGCTTGCGCTTACTGGCGCGTTGGCTCTGGCGTGCTTTGTTAAGGCCTTTGGGATTTCCTTCCTGGCCCTTCCGCGAAGCCCCCACGCACGAAAAGCTCAAGAGGTTCCTGTCCCTATGCGCGTCGGGATGGGAATTCTCGCCGGCCTTTGTCTGGTTTTAGGGTTGGCTCCTGCAGTCGTGGTGCCCCTCCTTGATCGGGTGAGTGAACCCTTTGCGGGGATATCAATTGCCGGGAGGATGTTTGAAATGGGTGGTTGGACACTCGCACCGGTGAGCGGAGAGTTTTCAAGTCTCTCCACTCCAGTTCTGGCGATTATCCTGGTCGGTCTCACAGGATTGGGATGGGGGCTCGCCTATGTTCTGGGAGGGAAAGGGAAAACCCGGTTTTATAAAACATGGGGGTGTGGGTTGAATGTGACCGCACGAATGGAATACACCGCGACCGGTTTCGTCCAGCCCATTAAACGGGTATTTAGCACCATTTATCAACCGACGGTCAAACTCGAAACAGAATTTCTTGAAGAATCGCATTATTTTGCCAAGCAGAGACATTTCGAATTTTCCATCGAACCCATTTTCCTCAAGTATTTGTATCATCCAATTCTGAAATTCTTTTCAACCCTGGCTGATCGTTCCCGGGTGATCCAAGGAGGAAATTTGTCTTTGTACCTGGCTTATATTTTTGTGACGTTGGTGGTTTTACTGGTGGTAATGGGATAGGGCGTATTCATGAGCGCAATCGATTTCCTGCTGATTATTCTGCAAATGTTTCTGGTCTTAGGGCTTTCTCCCTTGATCGTGGGGGTCATTCGACGAGTGAAAGCCCACATGCAATGTCGACATGGGGCGAACGTGTTCCAGCCCTATTCGGATCTTGCCAAACTTTTTCGCAAGGAACCGGTGATCTCTACAACAGCCTCGTGGATTTTCCCAGCTACGCCATACATCCTGTTTTCCTCAACCTTGGCTGCCAGTCTGCTTGTGCCCACCATTATTGCGCCCATGCCGCTCAATTTTGCGGGAAATATTATTGCCCTGGTCTATCTTCTGGCCCTAGGGACCTTTTTCCTGATGCTGGCAGGCCTGGATTCCGGATCCGCCTTTGGTGGAATGGGCAGCAGTCGCGAAGCGATTGTCGCCTCACTAACCGAACCGGCCTTGATTCTGTCCTTGTTTGCCGTGGCTCTCACGGCGGGCTCGGCCAATATCAGCGCCATCGTGTACAAGACGGCGATCTTGCAGGGTATTGTGCTGGATCCTCCGCCTCATTTAATGGCCTTGGTGGCACTGTTTATCATTACGCTGGCCGAAACCGGCCGAGTGCCCGTGGATAATCCGGCCACGCATTTGGAATTGACCATGATTCATGAAGCGATGATTTTGGAATACTCAGGGCGATATCTGGCCCTGGTTGAGTGGGCAGCCGGAATGAAACTCATGATTTTTTTGACCTTGCTGGTCAACATTTTTGCGCCGTGGGGCATTGCCACCACCTTGTCCCCGTCAGCTCTAGGCTTGGGGGTGTTGGTCTTTGTGGGGAAGGTGGTGGGGTTGGCCGTTGTGATTGGTGTGTTTGAATGTATGTTTGCCAAATTGCGGTTGTTTCGCGTGACGGAATTACTTGGGGCAGCCTTTATTCTGTCATTATTAGCCCTGGTGTTTTTTTATATCCTGCGGGTGTGACATGCCAACTCTCCCGGTCAATATTGGTTCGTACCTGGTCAATCTGTGCTCGGCCCTCCTGTTGCTGACGTGTTTTGCCATCGTCGCACAACGGCGCCTGATGGCGTGCGTGGACTTGTTCGCGTTGCAGTCAGGGTTTTTGGCAGTGACCGCCACGCTGGTGGCGTATTTGACCGGCATCCACCATATTTACCTGGCGGCAATACTCACTATCGCCATTAAAGCCATTATCCTGCCACGGATTTTAAAGAAGATCGTGAGGCAATTAAATGTTCAGCGCGAGGTCAGCATGTATGTCAACATTCCAACGGGTTTGTTGATCTGCGGGGGATTGGTGATTCTTGCATTTTTTATTACTCAACCGATTGTTCATCTCGGTTTTCTTCTGACTCAAGATTCTTTGGCGATTGCCCTGGCCATCGTGCTAATCGGATTTTTTATCATGGTGTCCAGGCAAAAAGCCGTCACCCAAGTGATCGGGTTTCTCGTGATGGAAAACGGGCTGTTTCTCGCAGCCACCGCTGCCGCCTATGGGATGCCGTTAATGGTGGAGTTGGGAATCTTTTTCGATGTGCTGGTCGCCGGCTTGATCGTGGGTATTTATACCCATCAGATTCAGGAGACCTTCGGCAGTGTGGATACCAGCCGAATGAAGGCTCTCAAAGAGTAAGTCTCATGATTTGGCCGATAATTCTTCTCATTGCGACCCCGTTCTTGATTGGCGTCAGTGGGCTTGTCGTACGTCATCGGCAGACGTTGGACGTCCTGCATTGCGTGCAAGCCGGCATCATGGTGGTTTCGTCAATTTTATTGGTCGATGAGGTGTCCCTGAGCGGACCTGTTTCTTTTTTATACTTCCTGCATGTCGATGCCATCAGCGCCTGGTTTGATTTGGTGATCGGGATCGTGGCAGGGACGGGAACCTTATATGCCGTAGGGTATGTGGGGGAGCAGTATGACCGTGGGCACATGTCGCTCAAACGGTTTCGTCAATTTTTTATGTTTTTCGATCTGTATTTGGGGGTCATGCTGTTGGCCGTCAATGTTGAAAATCTTGGGATGATGTGGATTGCCATTGAAGGAGCGACCTTGTCGGCCGCCCTGCTGATCGGATTTGAGCGGAACAAGGGAGGCCTTGAGGCGGGATGGAAATTTGTGATTCTCAGTTCAGTCGGTATTGCGTTGGCCCTTTTTGGGACGATCCTCGTGTATTACTCCTCGGAGCAACTCCTTGGGATTACCGAAGAAGCGCTACACTGGGCAAAACTGTATGAGGTTGGGGACCAACTCGATCCTTCCGTGATGAAAATTGCCTTTATTTTCATTTTGGTTGGGTACGGGACCAAGGCGGGTCTGGTCCCTATGCATACCTGGTTACCCGATGCGCATGGAGAAGCCCCCACTCCCGTTAGTGCAATGCTTTCCGCAAATATGTTGACCATGGCGATCTATGCGATTCTCCGATTCAAGATCCTGACCGATCAGGCGGTGGGGCCGGATTTCACAGGAACCTTGCTTCTGGGATTTGGATTTTTCTCCGTCGCGCTCTCCTCGATTGTCCTGTTGCTTCAAGAAGATTTCAAACGACTGCTAGCCTATTCCAGTATCGAGCATATCGGTATCGCATTAATTGGTTTTGGTCTGGGGGGCTTGGGAGTATTTGGAGGATTGTGGCATCTGCTGAATCATGCCTTGGCAAAATCCGCCGCGTTCTATGGCGCTGGCCTTGTCCTGATTACGCATGAACATAAGTTTATCGCTCGTGTCCCTGGCCTGCTACGTGAGCATCCAGTCGCGGGAGTGGCCTTATTCGTCGCAGGGCTTGTTCTTGCCGGCATGCCCCCCTTCGGATTGTTTGTGAGTGAAATCACGATCGCTGCGAACGCCATGAACACAACCCCATCGATCGCGTATGGGTTCCTCGCTGTATTGACTCTGGCTTTTGCGACGCTGTTGTTTCAAATTTTGAGAATGGTCCTAGGTGTGCCCATGGAAACGGCCACCTCCACCGTGGGGCCACGGTGCCGGGCCTTTTCGACCGCCGCGATTGCAGTGAATCTGGGTGCCCTGATTTTTTTAGGGCTCCATGTCCCCGCGGGCCTTCATGATCTCATCGGGGCGATTCTGCCATTTTTTCATGCGGAAGGAGAGTATTTCTAAATGCCGGACGAGAACCATGTGACGTTGATGGTCCTGGCTGCGCCGGTTGTTGCCGCAACACTCAGTCTCTTCATCAAAAATATTCGCACGCTTCACGGCTTGAACGTGATGACTATGGTCATCCTGGTGGTAGCGGATCTGGTTCTCTGGGCAACCGTGGTTCGTGAGGAATCCTTCACGGCACTCGGAAATGTGGTGTTTATTGACAGCCTCTCGATTTTCATTCTCTCAATCGTGGTGGGTGTTGGCTTTTCCTGTTCGATTTATCTGTGGTCGTATTTTGATGATGAGGCTATTCAACAGTTAGTTCAACCTCATCGTCTCTGGACCTTTTTTCCTCTGTATCACGTATTTTTGTTTGCCATGATCGTCGCGACCCTGGCGAACAGTCTGGGTGTGCAATGGGTTGCCGTAGAGGCGACGACGCTGGCAACGGTCTTCCTCATTACATTTTTCAAGAGTCGGGAAAGTTTGGAGGCCGGATGGAAATATCTCATCCTTTGCTCGGTCGGCATTGCCCTCGCTTTGTTCGGAACGGTCCTGACCTATTATTCGTCAATTCGTGTGCTTGGGGAAGAAAACGCCGCATTGAACCTGACCAGTTTGTTGCCCGTGGCTGCTCAAATGGATGGACACGTCCTGAAGTTGGCTTTCATCTTTATTCTGGTCGGGTACGGCACGAAGATTGGTCTTGTCCCGATGCATACCTGGTTGCCTGAGGCCTATAGTGAAGCGCCGGCCCCGGTCACCGCCATGCTGGCCGGAGTGCTGGAAACCGTTGCGGTGTATGTCGTCCTGCGGAGTAAATCCATCGTGGATCAGGCCGTCTCGCCAGGATTTACAGGGAACCTCCTGATCTTAATCGGATTGGTCTCGTTTGGGACGGCAGCGCTGTTTATCCTGATTCAACGCGATTACAAACGGCTTTTTGCGTACTCCAGTATCGAGCATATGGGCTTGGCCATGTTGGGGTTTGGTATTGGGGGACCACTAGGAACCTTCGGTGGGCTTTGGCATCTCCTCAACCATGCCTTGGCCAAATCGCTGGGATTTTTTGCCGTCGGCAACATTTTTCGCCGTTATCGAACCAGACAGATTCATGAGGTCCAGGGCATGGCCAAAGTCCAACCCATTACCGCAATCGCCTTTCTAGCCGGTGGCTTGGCTTTGGTGGGCATGCCCCCGTTTTCACTATTTAACAGTGAGCTGCTAGTGATCACTTCACTGGCGCAAATGACCTTTCAATTTGATTCGTTTCATCTGGGGCGATTTCTAACCATCACCGTCTCACATGAAATTCGGAGCCTGGGAATCATCATGATCATTGTTCTGTTCGCAGTGGCGTTATTCGGAGGATTTATCTACCGGCTGACCGGCATGGTATGGGGCACCCCACCTGCAGGGGTCAGGCAAGGGGAGGCCTGGCACATCGGGCAACTCCCACTTGCCTTATCGGTCCTCGCCTTGGTGTGGATGGGATTTTCTCTTCCCACCCAGGTTGAAGCTCTCTTACAACGGGCCACCGACGTGGTGATAGGAAGGTAACGAAACATGGAACCGGTATTTCATCCAGTTGAACACTTGGAAAGCATATTCGGTCCGGCGATTAACCGTGTCTCCACTGATCACGGTATTCCTGTGCTCCATGTGAACACCAATCAGATTTTGCCGATTACCCGATATATTCATGGGAATGAGAAACTCAGAGGAACTCTTTCTTTGCTATGGGCTGTCGATCGCCGTCCTCGTGACCTGCGCTACGAACTCTGGTACTTGTTTACGCTCTGTGAGCACAAGGACTGGCTTATTGTTTCCACCGATCTCCTGGGGGATGAACGGCTCTATGAGTCCATCACACCAAAAATTCATGCGGCCAACTGGTATGAGCGGGAAATCCGGGATATGTTCGGCCTCATCGCACAGGGGCATCCGGATCTTCGGCGCCTGGTCCGGCACAATCATTGGCCCAAGGGTGTTCACCCCTTACACAAAAATTTCCCATGGAATTCGGTCTTGCAATGGCGCCAACCTCCCGGATCGGTCGATGGTCATTTCATTCACGGGGAAGGCGTGTTCGAAGTGCCGGTGGGCCCCATCCATGCGGGAATCATTGAACCCGGACACTTCCGGTTTACTGTGGCAGGAGAACCGATTATGCACCTCGATCTCCAACATTTTTGGAAACATCGTGGTGTGGAAAAGCTGTTCGAAGAACAGACGCTGTCCGATGGCGTGGTATTGGCTGACCGAATTTCAGGGGATACGACCTTTGGGCATAGCCTGACCTATTGCCAGGCTGTGGAATCGTTAATGGACATTCATGTGCCTCGACGGGCCAGGTATCTCAGGAGTTTGTTTCTGGAATTGGAGCGGCTCCACAACCACATTGGTGATGTGGGAGGTATTTGCAATGACACGGCCTATGCGCTGGCCCATGCCCACTGCAGTCGATTGAAAGAACGAGTGATGCAATTGAACGACCATCTGACGGGCTCCCGGTTCCTTCGAGGGGTGAACTGCGTGGGAGGGGTGGGGATCGATCCCCCGGCGGTTCAACTATCCGACACCGTGACTGAACTTGAACGTATTGAAAAAGATTTTTCCGAACTGGAACAGATTATCGCCGTCAATGCTTCGCTGATCGATCGGTTTGAGAACACGGGTATTCTTAAGAAACAGACAGCCTGGGACCATGGGGTAGTGGGTGTGGTTGGCCGGGCGTCGGGGATTGACCGGGATCTTCGAAGAGATCGGCCTTTTGCAGCCTATGATGAGCTGTCCGTCCGTGTGGCGGGTTCTATAAATGGGGATGTACGGGCCAGGGTTCAGGTTCGGATGGCAGAGATCCACGAATCAATTCGATTGATTGGGGAGATTCAGCGTACCCTCCCTGATGGCCCGCTGAAGGGTAGTCGCCAGGTGGTTCCTGATCCCGGAGCGTGGGCGCTTTCTGCTGTTGAAGGATGGCGTGGTGAAATTGTGTATTTCCTCATGGCGGGAGAACACGAAGGGATTCATCGTTGTAAGGTCCGTGATCCTTCCTTTGTCAACTGGCCGGCGATTCAATTGGCAGTGATTGGGAATATTATTCCAGACTTTCCTCTCATTAATAAAAGCTTCAGTCTGTCTTATGCGGGGAATGATTTGTAAAAGGAGGGGATGGGCGGATAGCCGATGCAACAGTTGGACCGAGACAAGAGGAACGAGGAGGGAAAGACGGAAAGGCATTTTATTTGTTTTGTGACGCATTCGGACTTATGCCTCGCCAGAATTAGGAGAGACCATGTTTAAAATTCTTAAAAAAAGTTTCAAAACAGGAATAGTGACCGGCCAATATCCCCCTGCTCCTTCCGGACAGAAATTCTCTGTCGCGCCAACAGCTCAAAAAAAGGCGGAACTGTTTCGAAGGTCGCTCACCATTCGTGAAGTGGATACCGGTTCGTGTAATGCCTGTGAGATGGAAATGAATGCCTTAGCCAATCCTGTCTATGATATCGAACGCCTTGGAATTCATATTGCCGCGTCTCCACGTCACGCGGATGCTTTGGTGGTGACTGGACCGGTTACGGTGAATATGGAAGGTCCGCTGAAGGATGTGTTCAAAACCACGCCCAATCCAAAATTAGTCATTGCCTTAGGTGATTGTGCAATCAATTGTGGAATCTTCAAAGGTAGCTATGCGGTGACTGGTCCGGTCGATCAACATATTCCGGTTGATGTTCGCATCCCCGGATGTCCTCCGCGCCCGGCCGAAATTATTGAGGCCCTGACGGAGCTTCGAAAAGGCGAAACGACCTTTACCAGGTGGTTTAGGAAAATCTCGGGAGAACCATAAAGACGTTGTGACATTCACAGTTAACCGGTTCACGAGGATTTCCTGTGGCCAGAAAATTTTTTTAAACGGGGCGGTAGTGGCCGGCTGCCGGATTTTTAGGGGTCTTTAACTTTTGGGAGATTATCATGAGCGTATTATTACCCGTACTTGCCATATTTTTGATTCTCGGCGTCAGTCCGTCCTGGGCCTATGAAGAAGTCCACGTCTCCAATGGAGGTGCGATTTCCGGAACGGTGACCATTGAAGGAGCGAAACCGAGGCCGATGGCTTTTAATTTGGTCACGATTCCTGATCCAGTGTATTGCGGAAGAATTTCCACGGGAACCGGTTGGCGCCTGGTGGAAGATTTCGTCATTGGGCCTGACGCAGCTCTCAAGGATGTCGTCGTCGTGCTCAAGGAGGTTTCGAAAGGCAAACCTTTTAAAGACATTTCAACCAGGATTGAGGCCATTGATTGTGATTTTTTCCCGTTTGTGAATGTGGTACGGGATCAAACGGAAATTACCGTGGTCAATATGGATCCCATCGAACATGATATCCAGGGGTATGAAACGGCTCGCACTCGCGGTGCCCGGGTTCTTTTTAATCGGCCGTTACCAATGAACCCTTTTCATAAAGTCGCAGGGGTTTTGGGTCACCAACATCTGGCCGGTGAACCTATGGTGGAATCAATTCATCTTAGAAAAGGCCGCAATGTCTTTGTCATGCAATGCGGATTTCATCCCTATATGTTCTCCTGGGGGTTGGTCGTGGATAACCCGTACTATGGCATCACGAAAGAAGATGGAAAGTTCGAAATCGGTGATATTCCGCCGGGAGAATACACCCTTTCCGCCTGGCACCCCGGTATCAATAAGTTCATTGAGCAATCCGTTATGGTAAAGGCCAATCAGTCGGTCTCAGTCCAGATAGGATTCGATGCGCCCCAGGGGAGAAGGAGTGTCCATGAAATGGCTGAAAATCCACGCTTCGGGTTGGAACTCCTCGGGGAAGAAGAAATTCATCCCTCGCTTCGTGTGCAAATACCATAAGCCATTTATTTATGATTTTCAGAAAAAATTTCCTCATGCCTCATTTAATCTTTCCACCCGAAGGAACATCTTCAAAGACACATTTCAGACCTCACCATTCTCATTATGGCTTGTTCAAGCGGTAAATTTATGTTCGTGAGTTGGAAAAAAATACGAACGGAATTGGGGGATTTTAATTCCCGGCCACGGATCCATCTCATGCATACTCATATCGTCCCCGACATTTTATCGGGAATTGTCGTAGCGTGTATTGCGCTGCTGATGGCGATTAGTATGTCCTTTAAAAGGCTCACGCCATATTTGAACCGTCCCAAAAATGGGAATACGGAACAGGCCTTTCACTGGTTTCTAGAACACCATGAGTTTGGGTGAGAGAATTCCGGAAACTCATGGTGTTCGAAATGTGTCCTGATCCTCTTGGTGAGCGGGGAGTTGCATATTTGGTGTGTGGAGGATGCGGGGGGAAGGAGTACTGTTTGAGAATAGGTAGGGTACTGGTCGCTCATCAGACTGCCTTTGAATTCGGCCTTGGTCCGTATCGTTGATTCACGCGCCGAATGATGTCACTCATTCGCTCCGTTGGTATTCGGTATGAAGCTGATCAATGAGTGGGTTCTCCTTTATTGTTATCTAGGCAGGGAACCTCATTAGGACTCTGAATAGAAAAGTAATTGCATGCCGATGGTGATGACCAGGAGAGCCCAGAGTATTTTGAATCCAAATTTGACGCGGGAGGTCGTCTGCAATGCGGCCTGGGATCGTGGCATGAACTCGCCGGCAAACCAGGCTATGCCACCTGCCAAGGCCAATGTGCCCATGATGTTATGATGCGTCTGAATGTCGTGGCCCGATGGATGAAGACCATGCATGTGGCGAAACAGCATAAGGCCACCGACCAGCGCAAAGCCCGGTAGAAGTGATCGCCAGAACATGTGAGATAATTTTCCAGCCCGAAGAAACCCTTCCACCAGGCCGACAGCCATGGCCAGGATGCCGAATATTTTGTGTTGCAGCATTTCAGGATCTTTTCCGGATAAGGTTTCGGCTAATGTCCATGAGCCAATGGGCCATGCCAAATGATCGCTCCAGATCAACAGGAAGATTCCTGATCCAATCAGTGAACTCGGCAACAGCCAACGAAACCACATTAAGGCTTGCCAGCCCATTACTCTTTGCCATTCACTGAGACCCACCAGTATGACACCGACTCCAACGAGCGCATGGTTGAATTCGCTATACGCAATCCCTTCCGGGGAGCCTTCCCATTGTCCGACCTGCGGAGCAGCGATCTGGTGGTGGGCGGGGTGATTGTGGTGAGTTTCTTTCTCCGAAATGCTGTATGGTTCGGCCCAGGCGGAAGGGAGTCCAAGGTTCAGTTCGTGGTTTATTGGTTCCCAGAGGCCTTGAATAAGCAGTACCCCGACAAAAACGCGATAGAGCCAGGTAAACAGGACGGTAGAAGGCATGATGCTCACGTTTTCCTCACTGAAGATATTCCTTTGATTATGGTTTTTTCAATGTAGGAGGGTTGGAAACTGATATTTTACTGAAACTAGAAAGTGGGATTCGAGCATTTCGCTAAATATGATTGATCATATCGCCTATTCAGAGTATTGACGGTTACCGTCTGATGGTGGGCGGTGGTTTTAACCTGGGAAGAAACATTCTACTGTGGTGCCCTTCGATCCATCCGTTCTGCATGGGAGAAGGTAACCAATTCATTTCCTTCTAGGCTTTGCTGAATCAGCCCGGGAATGTCGAGAGCTTGTTCGACTTTGAGGATATGGGGTAGCTGGCATCGTGTTTGTGGATGTTTTGGGACAAAGAGGGTGCAGCAGTCTTGGTCAGGTTCGATGGAGGTCTCGAATGATCCCAATGCTTGAGCCTGTTGCGTGATTTCCAGTTTATCCATCCCGATAAGCGGACGAAGAATGGGAAGTGACGTCGCTTCGTTAATGACAGAAATATTTTCCGGCGTTTGGGACGCCACTTGACCCAGGCTGTCTCCGGTCGTGAGGGCCCATGCCTCCTCCTGCTGGGCAATTCGTGCAGCGATGCGGAGCATCAAGCGACGATAAAGCACCACGCGCACGGGGGGCGGCGTGTTGATGACAATTTGGCTTTGAATATCACCAAAGGGAATAAGATGAAGACGGGAAGACAGTTGGTACTTCGTGAGCAACGCGACCTGATCGCGGACTTTTTCCTCAGAAACCCGTGAGAGATAGGGGCGACCGTGAAAATGCACAAAGACGGCTTTACAGCCACGTTTCATCAAGCGATAGGCTGCCACTGGAGAATCAATACCACCGGAAATGAGGCAGACGACTTTTCCCCCGGTTCCCGTCGGTAGTCCCCCGGGTCCTGCATCGCGTTGACAGGAGTAGTAGGCGTAGGGCGGGACTAATTCGACTAAAATCGACATATCGGGGTGTGAAAGGTTGACTCGCTTGCCGGTATGGTCAGCGACTGTGGCCCCGATTTCCCGTTCCACATCCATTGATGTTTTGACGAATCGCTTGTCTGCCCGTTTGGCACTGACCCGAAAGGTGGCATAAGGATGGGTGGGCAGGTGCGCAACGATCGCATCTTTGAGAACCGCGAGATCGGATTGGTCGTAAGCCAATGGCACGGCTCTGGTCAAAGAAAAATTGACGATACCAAATACGCGCTTGATCTGTTCCTGTAAGCGCGGCCACGCCGCCTCATCCTCGAAGCTCACCCGTATTCGTCCCTGGAGTGCTTCGACATGCACATGTGCCAGGGGTTTCAGGGCTCCTCGCAGATGGTGGACTAACCGGTATTCGAAATGTTTCCGGTTGCCTCCCTTGAGGGCGAGTTCATGATAATGCACTAGGACATGAAGCATTAGTGGAGTGATTCTAGGTATCGCTCGGCGTCGATGGCCGCCATGCATCCCGATCCGGCAGCCGTAATGGCCTGGCGATAATGTGAATCCTGCACATCACCTGATGCAAAAACGCCGGGGATGTTGGTGGTAGAGCGATTTGGCTGAGTGCGGATGTAGCCCTGCTCGTCCATATCGATGAGTCCGGTAAACAAGCTGGTGTTCGGCGTATGGCCGATGGCCACGAAGACGCCAGATAGGGGAATCTCTTCAACCTGGTTGGTTTGGACGTTGCGGACCCGGATTCCCTTCACGACCTCATCACCCAGGACCTCTTCAAGAGCACTATTCCATTGAAAGGCGATCTTTTCATTGTTGATGGCCCGGTCCTGCATGATTTTTGATGCGCGCAATTTATCGCGACGA
>BQIZ01000049.1 GCA_021604365.1 Nitrospirales bacterium | reverse complement strand
CATCATGCCGATCTATGTGAGTTTAGTGAATTTTACCCATGACGGGCTCATGACTATGAAGAACAAGGGTGTGCAGCGGTCGGACATGGTGAAGAAAAATGTCGAATCCTTGGGCGGGAAAATGCTTCATGCCTTTTATTGTCTGGGGGAATATGATGTGGTGGCCATTTTAGAATTTCCCAATAATCGCGCCGCCATGAAGGCCGGCGTGCTCAATGCTTCAATGGGACATATTCGCATTAAGACGATGCCGGCCGTATCCCGCGATGAGTGGAAATCGGTCCTGAATGAAACGTGGGGGAAACCCAAAAAGAAGAAGCGAGGGTGACCTGCTCTTCCACTCATTTGGCATCGAGCCGGCAATGCGTGATTTTTCTGATCTCCAAGGGGTGAGGCCTAGATTGCCTTCCATTGCGTAACCGTTTCATTGCATGATCGTGGTTGAGTAGCTAGGCCTTTTGCCCTCATAATCTTTCATATCAAGTCTGTAGAGCAGATTTGTCGGTGATCACCGTTGACGAACAGATTCATCCTGTCGGAAGGAGGTATCGTATGGGGCCAACGAAAGCTGTCATAAAAGACTGTGGGATCTATGATGCGAAAACCCTTAATTTGATTAAGGATGGGTTTCCTACCCCTGAGTCGATCCAGGATTATGCTGCTCATCATTATCTGGTGCTCCCTGTGGTCAATAAAGACTGTCAACCGTGGTTGCTCGATGGCCAACCGATTTTTTGCTTACGTGGCACCCGCTATGAAAACCTCAAGGACGAAGTGTTGCACCTGGCACGATGTCCGGATTGTGGCGGTATGGGCATTCGGGATGATGAACCGGTGGTTGAATCGGATTGTATCCGGTGCGTGTCCTGCGGCCATGAGTTTGATACCCGCTTGGAGATGATGGAAAGTTAGGGTGGTGTTGTAGCCTGAAAATTGAAATGTTCTTCGCGGTGATTTCGCTTTGAACAACTATGTTGATTAGCGATTGCCTTCAAGTTCAGAGGGAAATGTCTCGACTCAGACAGTCCTTCTCTCTCTTCATGAGACTCTTGTCTGTTCACTCCTGCCATGATGCTCCTTCCCTCTGCACATCTCTATATCAAGGTTCTCCATATTCTCTTCCATCCGTGACGTGTCCTGATCCTTGGCCTGATGCTGGTCATATCGGTGAGTTGGCAGGCGCCTCGGAATTTTGGTTATTCGCTTACACAATTCCTTTCCAGGAGAAAAGATATGCCCAATGCGAAACGGGAAAAGCCCTGCTATTTGTGTAAGGAATCAGGGTCTGAAAGTCTAAGCTATTTGGTTTGCATACAATGCTCCCGGCATTTTTGTCGCTTTCATGGCGACCCCCAAATGGATGAATGTATCAAATGTCTTGAAGGGAACGAAAAAACCTAAAGGGGGCTGTTGAAAAAAGCCGTCAGCGGCGTTCTCGCCATTTTTCCGTGCTCACGTACTGGAAGTACGCTCTGCGCGCAAAAATGACTGCGGCCTTGCTGCACGAACTTTTTTGAACCGCCCCGAGGCCGCTGACATGCAACTTGCTTGTGGATCAATATGCCCTTGGAAATTATTATTATTCAACCCTCCCTAGAGGGGTGCTGAAAAAAGCTGATTTGTCACAATAGCTGGATCTAGGGGAGAGTTCGAGGGATCTGCCCTGGGCGAAGCCAAGGTGCTAAACACGAAAAGAAGTTAAACCACTAAGCCATTAACGCAGTCTGATATTAGAGAAGAGCGTCTCGGGTTTCCGGTGTCTCCAGGCTGATGCGGCCCAGCGTGCCGTTGCGGAATTCCGTCAAGAGAATTTTTGCGGCTTTTTCCCGATCCAATTCCCCGCCCTTGCCTTTCCGCAGGCATCCGCGTTTGGTAGCGATGGCTTCGAGCACGCCCGTGCTATCCAACCCGTCTACAACAAAGCCGTAACGTTTGGTCAGCAGTGCAGGGTAGCGCGCGAGAAGGATGGTGATAAGGAACTCGGCTATTTCTTCTTCGACCATCACCTTGGCGGTGACCGCATGGATCGTGGCGAGCAAGAGTCCCACCAGAGGATCTTCGATTTTAGGCCACAATAAACCGGGTGAGTCGATGAGCGTCATGTGGTCGTTCAGAGTGTGGCGTTGCTGAACTTTGGTCACGGCGGGTTCGTTGCCGACTTTGGCGAGGCGTCGTTTGAGCAGGCTATTCATGAGCGTGGACTTGCCGACGTTGGGAATGCCCATGATCAGCATGCGAAGCGGCTTGCTGGTGCTGTGACGGTGCGGGGCAAGGAGTTGACACAGACCGGGTATTTTGGCGGCTTGGCCGGCCTGGTTACAGGAGAGCGCGACGGCATTCACGTCGGGTTCCCGGTTGAATTCGTTTAGCCAGGTTTGCGTGACGGCGGGGTCGGCGAGATCGGCTTTGTTGAGCACTTTCAGGCAGGGACGCTGGCGGTGCAGCCGCAATTCCGTGATCAACGGGTTGCTGCTGGCGTTCGGCATGCGCGCATCCAGTATTTCGACCAGGACATCGATGGCTTCCATCGCTTTGGCCGCTTCTCTGCGCGCAACATTCATGTGGCCGGGAAACCATTGTATGGACATGTGGAATAGGCTTCCTGGTAAAAATGACTTCAGAGGGGATAAATCTTATGGACCCATTGCATGACTTTATGGAGTTCGGATTCGGTCATGGCTGTACGTGATTTTCGAAACTGCGAATAGACCGCGCGATTCACCGTGCCATGGGACAATTTTTTTGATTGCTCGTGCGCACGGACATGCTGTTCAATTTTTTTCCGCAAACGATCTAAGCGTTCTTTCGGGGTCTCCTGGTTGGTTTCCATTTGGCCCGGTGCGGCCAGGTTCGCCCACAATCCCTGATTGCGCATTTCGAGGACGCCTGACCGTAAGGGTTGAATGCTTGATTCGGCCCGATCTGTCGGAAGGAGGTTCTGTCCATTGGGGGATGTCCCTTCTTCGAGAGGCCGTGTCGGTGAGGGGCTGTCGGTAAGCGCCGTGGTCCGTTGGGCCAGGATATATCCCAAGCATTCCCGGAATGGCCTGTCGTCCGGAGCATAAATATAAGCCCGTTGCTCTGCATAAGGTCCCGCCAGCGGATCCATGCGTGTGGCTCGATGCACGACCTGTTCGATCCATGGCTTGGTCCGGATATGGGTTAAACAGATAAGATGGGTAATGGCCGGCACATCCAGGCCTTCATAGGCCATGGCCACCGTAATCAGGCAATCCACGGCTCCGCTACCCTGTCGTTTAAAGGCTTTGATCGCCTGATAGGCTGCCGTGGAATCCTCGCTCGTGGCAATTCTGGCCGGCACGCCCCGTTCCTGAAGCCAGGCCGTATACTTTTGCGCCTGCTCAATGTTGGCGGCCACCACCAGCAGTTTCGAGCGGGAATGGGTAGTGCGATGTATCTGCCAATCTTTCACGCCCGTACTCAAGAGTTCCAGGGCTGCTTCGGTTTTCAGCGCCGTCAGAAGTGCTGCTGCGGTCTGTTTTCCTGCATGTGACAGGCTTTCAACATGGTGCTCGGCGCCCTGAGCGTCCAACCAGGTTGCCTGACAGTTCGCGTAATGGACGGTCAAATCAATGCAGGCATGTTCCCGCAGAGCATCGGCTAAGGTGTAATGAATGACGGCCCGGGATTCTGTGTTGTCCCAATCAAGCCGGTTTCCCCGGTCGGTGGTGGAATACGGCAGGAAGGCGATGGGTGTGCCTTCACCACGTTCGAACGTTCCGCTCATCAATACTCGCAGTGCTGCCCGGTCGTAGAGCGGCTGAATGGCCTCATGCCACAGACCACCCTCTTCGAGATGATGTGGTTCATCCAGAACGAGGATGTATCGCTTGCGGCGGAATTCTTTGGCGTTGATCTTGCGCGTGTCGGCTGCCAGGGCCTGATAGGTGGTGACATAGGCCGCACACCCTCTTGTGGGATGTTCCTGGTTGGTGGTCATCATGGCCTCCAGCCGATGCCCTAAGAGCGCCCGGTGGCTGGGGTCCTGAAAACCGCGCGCACCCTGGTCCTGTAAGACACTGCGAGGGACAATCCAGCACAGGGCGTCGGCAATGGCTGGAATCAGACGGGAAGCCAGGATCTGAGGCAGCAGGCTTTTGCCTCCACCGGGTGTGACGGCACAGACAATGTCTGTCAGGCCTCGCCCGCCTAGAATTTGGTCGCAAATGTCCGTTAATTCCTTCTGGTGCCGCCGTAGCTCCATGCTTATCCCTCGGCCATCTCCAGTGGAGTGGGTGGATGCTCAGGAATGCGACGGGCCTTGCCCTTCTGAGATGGAGTGACATGGGATTTCGAACGATTGCGGGCGCTAACGGGATCCTCAATGTTGCCACATTGAAGGCAACGGTCCATGAGGACTAACTGACTGCTGCCCTCTCTATCATAAACGGACTCTTTCACAATCAGTCCACCACATCGCTTACAGGCCATAAACAACTTCCTTTCTTGATAAAGACATTCGTTGTCACTGGGAAGGCCTCATTCCCTTCGAGTCCTTCCCTGAGATCTTCCCTGATCTGATGCTGGGCTTTACCGACAACTGAACCCGGGAATCACCCGTATTTGGAAATATGCGACCGATACAAAAGTGGCACAGGTGTACCGGAAAATTTCTGGTTCCCCATCCCTCCGTGAACCATTGAGAAAATTTCAATCGATGATTGTGAAATGAACCTGGAAAGCGAAGCGGTCTTCCCTCTCCCAGGGATCCAACTGTTGATGGAATGGACCCGGAAACTATGGGTCAGCGTTACACTCTCTGCCGGCATGTGGCCATACTCCTCAAGGCCACCTTAGGGGAATTACCCGATCTGTATCACTTTCTGCTTTTGCCTTTCGTTCATGTCTGTGAACAAGATAGAAACATTTCAATCAGGCACCAGTTTAGGGTGGATAGACATACCCAAAATGTCAAAAATTTGCAATCGAAAAATGACGCTCTGCCAAAAAAATGAGCGATTTACAAGGTCGGATTCCCTATCGATATCCCAAGAATGGCTGAGGTGTCTTTTGAGCTGAGAATAATGGATTGTAAACCCATCCACTGAGCGAGGCTAGACCCCCTGCGATTTTTTCCGTCCCCTCCATCCCGTTCCCGCGGTAGAGGGGACAAAGGTTGGCTTCCCATTGCCAGGAGGTTCGATCATGCGGTAGGCTCCCCCTCCCTGTTACGGATCAGCGTCCGCTCCCTGCGTTGTTGCGAGATGCACGCCCTCCCTGACGTTCACGCCAATTGCATGAAGATGGTCTAAGGCCGCTCTTGGCCATGACACACTGAATCTTTGGCGCCGTATCTGTGTCTTCGGGACGTGGCTTGTGCGCCCTATGTCTTGAACTTTTTTGAGAAGATTGCCATTAAGGAGAAGATTGATGCCAAAAGCGAAACGAGAAAAGAATTGTTATGTGTGTGAGAATGCGGATTTAATTCGAATGAGTTTTATGACCTGCCGGCAATGCGCCCGTCATTTTTGTAGCCGTCATGGTGACCCAAAATTGGATGAATGTACTAATTGTCTTGAGGGTGACGAGGAAACGTAGACGATCGATCATTATTGCGCATGGAGAGAGGTGTTGTTCTATGAGATGTTGATGCAGGAGGTATGGGGTCGAATCTGCTAACGGTCATTTCTTTTTGTGGGTTTCCGGAATGAATGCTCTTTTCATTCCGCCCCCTGGTCTTTCGTATCCTGACTGTGGTCATCGGGTTTCTCGGATCAACTCAGATTGTGTTTAATGGCGGGAACATTTACAATGACTCCGCCTCCCCCATTAAAAAGGCTAACGGGTATTGTTTTGAGATCGCCTTGACCTATGTGCCCGTAACAACATCCTGAAAGGGCATTCCCGGAGTACGGCCAGATTCCTGTAGGAAGCATAGCCATGGATTGTACTCTGCCGGATTTCCTCTCACCCCAGGCCAGGCAGTCCTTCACTTCCAATTTTCCCCCAAACGTTCAAATCTTTCTTGTCATCCTTTGCCGGACGTATCGTCGGTGGAACGTCTGTCGGGATGAATCCGCACCTGTTCCCGACTGTAAGGGCCACGTATGCCCATGAATGAAGAACATTTCCGCAACATTATTGAGGGAGTGGGGATTTCCATCTGGGAGGAAGATTTCAGCCGCGTCAAAATATTGGTCGATGGCCTTGCTGCGGAAGGGGTGAGAGATTTTCGTCGCTATTTTATTGAACATCCGGATGTGGTGGAACGAGCAATTGGGCTTGTTCGCATTCTGGATGTGAACCCGGCTTCGGTCAGGATGTTTGGTGCGACAAACCGTGGGGAACTTTTGCAATCGCTTCATCAAATTTTTCTGCCGGAGACCCACCTGGTGTTTCTTGAGGAATTGGTCAGCATTGCTGAACATCAACAGTTTTTTGAATCGGAAACGGTCCTGAAAACGCTGCGGGGTGATCGTCTTGATGTCTTGTTTACCATCACCTTCCCTCCCCCCGATCAATCGTTTGATCGCATAGTAGTAACCCTGACGGACATTACGAAACGCAAACGTGCGGGAGAGGCTCTGCGCGAAAGCGAGGAGCGATACCGCTCGCTGACGGCGGCGATCACGTCTATCGTTTGGACCACCGATGCCAAGGGCCGGTTCGTGACTCCTCAACCGGGGTGGACTGCCTATACCGGCCAGTCCTGGGAACAATTGCGGGAATTCGGCTGGCATGAGGCGATTCATCCCGATGACCGGGAGATCATTCAACGCGTCTGGAATGCGGCCTGCATTTCCGAAACGTTCTTGGAATTTTCCGGGCGGTTGTGGCATGCCTCAAGCAATGCCTATCGTCATGTCGAAGCACGGGGTGTGCCCATCCGGAATGCGGATGGTACGGTGCGGGAATGGATCGGTAAATGTCTTGACGTGGAGGACCGTTCGCAGGCCGAAAAAGCCTTGCAGGAGAGCGAGCATCGATTCAGCAAATTCATGCAACATTTGCCCGGTTTGGCCTGGATCAAGGATCTGCACGGACATTATGTATACGCCAATCAGGCTGCGGAATTAGTGTTTCAGGCTCCGCGTGAGCGGCTCTATGGAAAGACCGATGAAGAAGTATTTCCTCAGGACGTCGCCGACCGATTTAAAGAAAACGACCGGCAGGCGTTGACCAGCGAAGCGGGTGTGCAGGTGGTCGAGACACTCAAGCATCAGGATGGGGTGCTCCATCATGCGATCGTGAGCAAATTTCCCATACTGGGGGTCGATGGGCGACCGGTCCTGATCGGCGGAATGGCTATTGACATTACCGCCCGGAAGCAGGCTGAGGATGCTTTGCGGAAACGGAATGAGCAATACGATCTGGTCGTCACTGGCACGGAAGCGGCGATCTGGGATTGGGATGTTCCCGCAAAGCGCGTTTTCTATTCATCCCGCTGGAAAGAGTTACGCGGACTGTCGGATGCGGAGGTGAGTAATCGTGAAGAAGAATGGAGCAGCCGGATTCATCCCGACGATTTCGAACGCGTCCTGAACAGCGTACAGGTGCATTTCCAAGGGCAAACCGCTGTATTTCATGAGGAATATCGTATCAAACATAAGGACGGCCGTTGGGTATGGATTGCCGATCGGGGCATCGCCAAGCGCAATGAGGCGGGAATGGTTATCCGAATGGCCGGTTCGGAAACGGATATCACCGCACGGAAGCAGACGGAACAGTTGCTCCTGGAAAGCGAGAGTGAGGCGCGCCGCCTGTTAGCGCTGAATCAGACGATCATGATGAATATGGGAGAGGGTCTCTACACCATCGATTCGCAGGGTCTCGTCACCTATGTGAATCCGGAGGCGGAACGATTATTGGGATGGACATCCGGAGAATTGCTGGGTCGCTCGATGCATCAGATGGCACATTACCAGTATCCGGACGGTTCACCATTTCCGATAGAAGAATGCGCGGGCTTTCAAGTCTTACGCGACGGCAAAGTCTTAAGAGACTTCGAAGATACCTTCATCAGAAATGACGGGAGCTATTTTCCGGTTTCCTATTCCTCCTCACCCCTGCGTGACCAGAATGACAAGATTGCGGGTGTCGTCATCGTGTTTCAGGATATTTCCGAGCGCAAGCAGGCTGAGGAGGATTTGCGACTTTGGAAGGATGAATTGGAAGTCCGTGTGCAAACTCGAACCGGAGAGTTGCTGTCTTCCAAGAATCGCTTGCGTTCATTGGCCGCCCAACTCAGTTTGACGGAAGAGCACCAGCGTCGAAAACTGGCGAGAGATTTGCACGATTATCTCGTGCAATTGTTGGTGGTGGGAAAAATGAAATTACATGAATTGAAGGAGAATGTGCCGCTCTCGCCTGAGGCGGAGGTGCTGACCGGGGAAGTGGAAGACGTGCTGCAGCAGGCATTGATCTATTCGCGAACGACTATCGCGGAACTGAGTCCCCCCGCCTTGCATGAAACCGGTTTGGCGGTATCATTGAAGTGGCTGGCTGAAAGAATGGAAAAACATGGTCTACGGGTGGAGGTCAACACCAGTGACTATCAGACGATCCATCTGTCCGAGGATCGGGTGATCCTGTTGTTTCAGTCGGTACGCGAATTATTATTCAACGTGCTCAAGCATGCCGGCGTGGATGAGGCGACAGTGCGGATGTCTTCGGGACAGGTCGGCAAGGTGTGCATTGCGGTGGAAGATCACGGAAAGGGACTGCATAGCGGTGCGATGCAGCAAGCCATGGAACCCGGTCATCTGGGTTTGTTTTCGGTACAGGAGCGGATGGAGGCGATGGGAGGAAGAGTGGGATTCACTTCGGCTCCAGGAAAAGGCACTTCTGTCCGGTTGGTGTTGCCGATTCAGGGGTCTCCAGTAGAGATTGAGACGGAATCGCCGCGCGGAAAAAAAATTGCACCGTCGCCCGGATTGGAACACAGGGCCGTCAATCCACAATTCAAAGAGGTCGCCAGCATCGGACATACTTCAGTGAAACCACGGATCCGGGTGATGTTAGTCGACGACCATGTGATGTTTCGAACAGGTATGGAGAAATTACTGGAACGTTATCAGGATGTCGAAATTGTGGGAAATGCCAATGACGGAGAGGAAGCGGTGATGGTGGTCCCTCAGCTCATGCCGGATGTCGTGGTGATGGATAACAATATGCCAAAACTCAACGGCATTGAGGCCACAAGACAGATTTGCCGCGAATGGCCGGCTATTAAGGTCATTGGTTTGTCCGTTCACGCTGAGAAAGAGATTCGGGCGGCGATGCTCGATGCCGGCGCGGTCGATTATCTGCAAAAAAATGGCACCGTCCCAGAACTTTACCAAGCCATCTCTGCTCTGTTCTCAAAGCCCTCATGACGCTTTGGATTAGCTGAATCCTGGTGCAAAGGCCATCAACAACAACCTTACATCATGGTGGTTTTGAAGATCGTTCACGCCGCCTACTGCTTGTATTCCACACTCGGTATCCCTCTCCTATCCAGGGTTTTTTCTCCATGAATAAATCGCGGGTTTCCTCTATACGTAGACGAGATATCCAATTCTTCATGAAATGTCTGCCGTTTTTAATGGGGATCATGATGTTGTCAGGCTGTGGCCTGAACTCAGTTCCCACGCCTGATCATACCGGGAATGGCCCTTCAGCAGTCATTGTCGTACCCGGCTATTATGGGACGCAGTTGGTTCGAGAGTCGGATGGCAGTCTGGTGTTTATTTCGTTCAGCGAGGTGCTGTTCGGTCGTCAATCGTTAACACTTCCCGTCCCTGACTTGGGATTTAAGGGGACAAGCGATTTGCAGCCCGATGGCATTCTTGATGAGGTTCGAGTCGTCCCGCTTTTGTACTCCATTGACGTCTATGGCTCCTTGCTGGACCGACTGCGACTTTCCAACATCAATGGGCAGGAGGTGATTTCATTTACGTATGATTGGCGGGGAGATCTGATGGAGGCTGTTCGAAGTCTGGATGTTCTTATACGCCGGTTACGAGATGAGGGGAAGCAGAATATTTCCATTGTCGCGCATAGTATGGGTGGCCTGATTGTCAGCTACTATTTACGGTATGGCACTCAGAATATCGACATGGCTGTGGAAACCTGGAAGGGCGCTGAGGAGTTCCAACGCGTGGTGTTGGTCGGCGTACCATTTCTTGGAGCGATGAACTCGTTTCGAAACATGAACTACGGGGCGACCGTCGGTTGGAACTCCTCACTGCTTAGCTACGAAGCCTACGCGTCCTTCCCGGCCAGTTACTATACCTTACCGGTTGCCGATTCGGATGAACTGATTACTTCGGAATGGGAGCCCTTGCAAGGGGTGATCAGAAATGCCGGGCAATGGCAACGGTCCGGATGGGGACTGCTCAGGAATACGGAAGGTTTTCCCAACGACATCGTTGAGCGGCGTGCGACCTATACGTCCTTTTGGCTCCATCGATCGCAACGCTTTTTGGAACTCCTTCAGATGCCTCTCTCCACACCAAGCCCAAAGCATCCTTCCCTTATCTATCTGTACGCGAAAGGCACATCGACCTTGGCAAAGGGTGTATGGACGGGGAATGAGGGCGGTCCAGGTATTGATTCCCTGTTCTTTGATGATTCCGATTTGGGAGGGACAGAGTCTCCAGGAAAGTTTGCCACTGTCTATGCTGATGGAGATGGAACGGTGACGGTGTCATCCGCATGGCTTCCGACAGCCTATCGTCGAGCCTTTCAAACTACTATACGGGAATATGAGGTGGGACATACCGAATTGATCACTACCCCCGAAATTCAAGACGATATCATAAAATTTCTGGATCGCCGGTAGTACACCGGGGGGTCGTGGATATAAGATTCGTGGCCCACCCTTCAGGTGTTTGGTGCGCGCGCATCTGGAGTGACAAAGCAGAGAGGGGAGTTATGCGTGGCATTGCCCTACGCTTTTCAACGACGTTTCCTTTTCCCAAACTCCCATTTACTGAATAATTCTTGAGAACAATCTGCAATTTTCCGCCCCCCTTTCGTCTATCATTCTTTGTGAACATTTCCTGATGGGCTAGGATATTTACCTCTGGGGTTTGAGGTCCGTGATTTTCTTCCATCCCTTGTAGCTTTGATTGCCGGTATTAGAATTGTGGGTAGTCTGATGATCTTGCTGCGGCCAGTAATGTGATGATCATCCAGCGGGCGGAGCAGGAAGGCCACACCATGAGTTTCAGGACTTTTGCTTAAAGGGGAGGTATGGTTGGCGAATCTCCAAACGCCTGTCTACGCGGTGTATCTGGAATGGAGTTCGGGATAGTTGAGTGCTGCGGCAAGCTGCATCGTCCGCCTCACCTCCTCCAGCGATGCTGTGCGGCAAAAAGTTTATGGAGAGAGCGAACGGATATAATGCACCAGGTCCAGGACCTGTTTATCGGTGAAGGTGTCCGCCCAGCCATGCATTTCGCCCCTTCCTTTCTTGATAATGGAAAAGAGTTCCTGGTCGGTTTTGGTCTGAGTCATTTGCGAGGTTAAATTGGCTGGGTCCTGTTCCAGAAAAGGACGTAAGGCGCCTCTGCCGTCCCGCTGTGGGCCATGACAGTCCTGGCAATATTGGAGAAAAAGTGTTTTGGCCGATTGTGCCTGTTCCTGTTCAGCGAAAGCCGGGGGAAGGGGAATTATACCCATGGCTGTGATCAGGAGAACGAAGCACATCAATGGGCTGAAGCGTCTCATGGAAAAAAGATTCCGGAATCCACCAAACATCCCTTATGGGCAGAAAAAGAATGTGCACCGTCCCGGTCGAGTTCGCTATGTTATCGGCCGGAATGGTGCACGGGCGAATGTGTCTTCCCTTGACTATTTCTTGACCAGTACGGCGGTTTTTGCCGCACCTCCCCCCGTCACCACGCTCACAAATACCATTCCAGTGGGGACGCTGTCGGGCACGGTTACTTCTATTTTATCATCACCTTTGAGGGTGAATTCCGTCGCCTTTACGGGTCCAAACGTGACCTCATGCAGGCAATCTTTTTTCTTTCCGAAATGTTCTCCCATAATGACTATTTTAGCGCTGGCCTGAAACTCATCCGGTTCGATTTTGGTGATTGTGGGTCGATAGGTCGGATCGCATACTGGATCATCTTTGAGGGTTTGCTCACTGGACACCGTGGGCGATTCGGAGGTGCCCATAATCGCGGTGTCGTTTTGAGAGGACGGGCTTGATTGGGCTTTTGCCTCGCTCATCCACATCGAGTCTAATCCTAAAACAGCTGGCAGTATGATAACGAATAATGTCGCGACCCTCATATAGTAATCCTTTCAGAAAAGATGAGATTAAAGCCGCACCGTCTGAGTTAGCCGTATTAAAGCCTGTTTGAATCCACGAAAGCTAGCCCCCGGAAAAATCAGCGTGATCCTCTTTTGGGGGTACTTTTAGGGCGATGAAGGTTCATAAGGCGCTATTCGTCTGATGTAGGCGGTGACGGCGCGAATATCTTGGATGCTGAGTGTGTCCCACCATCCGTGCATTGGACTGAACGCCAGCCCCCAGATGATCGCTGAGCGAAGGTCCGTTTCCGATTTGGCTCGGGATTCCATACGTTGAAAGTTGGCGGGTGGCACGATGAGGGTGGCCGCGTCCGGCCCCTCGCCTTTTCCCTGGACCCCGTGACACCTCACGCAATGGGCTTGATACACGGCTTCTCCTGGGAAGGGATCGACTTGCAGCTCCTGGGCTCCACTGGGTATGGCCCACCCGATCAAAAAAATCAAACTCCAAAGCATGATGTGAGATTTCATATGGTGTCTCTCCTTGTGAGTGTCCATGCAGTATAATCGAGTGAGACATGGGATCGGACGGAGTTCATCCTTATTTTTAGTTTGTGATATCTTGGGTTTTCAGCGCGGGCTTGTCGGGGGTTTGGGTCCTTGCCATCCGACTCGAGCCAATTTGTCTTTATGCGACCATTGGGTGGTGATCTTCTCTTTGAAGGCCCGATGAAGGTATTTGCCCAGGTGTTGGGCAAAGTGTTTGGTGGTCGTATCGATATCCGCCCCGTCAGGACCTGTGCGACTTGCCTGACCGGTTTTTTGAGGCTTCCTGGGGCTGATTGATAGGAATCAGAAGAGGACGTGTCCGGAAGGCTCCAACGTTTTCGATAATATATCGCCTGACATTCAGGGCATTGAAGTAAGTCTTTGGGAGCCATCTTCATTGAATAGGGATCCTCACCCGTCAGTTCTTTCTTCTTGTACAAAATAGAATACCTTTGCCTTTTGGGTATCGCCATTATCTTTCCCTCGATTTTATGATGAATACATTTTCGGTGTAACCTGCATTCCTATGAATAGATGAATCCAATTTTCATGCCGTAATTTGGACCCGAATCGTTCTGCATAGAATTAATGGAAAAAGGCCCGCACAGGGTTTTTTTGAAGTTGACTATCTGGTCGGATTGGAAGACGGATAAAAAGTGTACCATCATGCCCCATGCCGGAAGAGTTCATCCGTCCCACTTTTCCCCAAAATCAAGTCGCAGGTGGTGATGGGTTTTCAACCGAGGCCTGGCGAAATTAAATAGGGAAATGGTTCCCAACGTTCTGGCGGCCAATTTCGATGAGAGGATATGCCCATCATCGCCTTGGGTTGCAGGCTTCAGTTTGGCCACGGTGTCAAGGTATGTCGTGAGGACTATAGCCTGGTCGTTGTGGAGGGCTGTGTTGGTCTTTGAGCTGTCTTGATTTGTGCGAAAGGCATAATCTTATTGGATCAATATCTCATTCACTGTTAAAAAGAGGCGATTAATCAGTTCCCCCGATAAGGAACCAATAGCTGTTGCCACTAAAGCTGACAACAGCATGCTGATGAACATGATGAATAGAAATCTCATGGCGTTCTCTTTTTCTATGGTTAGTCTACTTTATCCAATCATTATTAAAGGCCTTCCGTGAGCCTTTCAATTATTCTCTTGAGAGCGAATAGAGTATTTGATCTTCACAAAACTCCAGATGTAAAGGAGTCCCGTAGTGGTTGCAATTTATAGCTGGAGTAGGGCCGAAATGAATATGACTCAAAAGAAGGGAAACATGGTCCCATCACCCCCAGAATAGAGTCAGGTGGGGTTTCGCAATCGCCGGGGATCCAACCGGGGTGGGATTTTGCCCTGTTCAGATGCGGTCTGACCGCGAAAATCGTGAAGATAACTGAGGTGACTTGTCGCCTTAGCCTTAACTGAAAGGCCTCCGCAATGGGTACGGTAATCAGTCTAAATCCATGCTCGATACGTGAAATGAAGACAGGGAGAATGGCACAGTGATTTTGTTCGAATTTCCAGTTCCAGCAGGAAGTTTTGGGGAGGCGATCTGGTAAACAGAGGAATCTTTTGAGGTTACTCGTTTGAAAGATTGTGGATCTGTTGTTCCAGTTCTTCGATGCGGTCCAATAATTCCAATGCCACGCTGACTCCAGGCCAGTTTATCCCTAAGTCCCGATGTAACCGGAGGCCACGACCCAATCGGTTAAGCGCGTCTTCTGGAAAACTTTCTGTTCCGTCCGGGTCCGGTTCCGGTGGTTGAATGATCTCCCATCGCAGACAGACCTCCAACATGTCTTCGCCAATTCCCAATCGGGCACACACTTCTTCCCTGCGGATACTTCCGGAGGTAATAATTTCCGCAGTAATTTGTTCCAGGGTGGGTTGGGGTTCTTCAGTCATGGGTGGCCTCCCGAAGAAGGGTTGAACGGGGATCGGGATGATCAAATTTCGCTAATTGCTCATAGAGCAGTTGTTCATCGGGAGAAGGAGTCTCAGGGGTGACAATGTCAAGAACCACAAACTGATCCCCATGCCCTCCGGTTCGTTTGGGCAGTCCCTTGCCTTTTAATCGCATTCGTTGTTGAGATTGGCTCCCGGCCGGAATTTTCAGGCGGACCGTTCCGGATAATGTGGGTACCGGCATGTCGGTGCCCAATACGGCTTCCCACGGCCAAAGGGGGAGAGTGACCACAATATCTGAATCTTTACGTTGAAACACGGGATGAGGGGCTATCTGGACATGAAATAATAAGTCACCCGGTGGTCCTCCGCCGCGACCCGGTGCGCCCTTTCCTTTTACGCGGAGGCGTTCGCCATCCCGCACTCCGGCCGGAATGCGGACTTCGATAGGACGAGGAATTCCGTTTGCATCAGGAAGATTTAAGGCCCGGCGTGTGCCCGTGAAGGCTTCTCGTAGTGAGATCGGCAGATTGGCTTCCAGGTCCGCCCCCGCCATGGCGAATCCCCGAAAGCCGGCCCCTTCCCGTTGAGCCCCCTGCCGGAACATGCTCTCAAAGATATCACTGAAATCAGCACCTCCCTGGTTGTATCCGCCAGGCCCTCCTCCTGGATACGCTCCTCCGCCCTGTTGGCGGGCCCGTTCATAGGCTTCGGCTTCCTTCCAGTTCATGCCGTATTGATCGTATTTTTTTCTATTTTCCTCATCCCCTAAGACTTCATAGGCTTCATTCAGCTCTTTGAATTTCTTTTCCATCTCCGTCTTTTTTTCGCCGGGATGTAAATCCGGATGATACTGGCGTGCCAGCCGACGATAGGCCTTTTTGAGTTCTTTGGCATCGACGTTTTTTTTCACTCCCAGTATGTCGTAAAAATCCTGTTGTGCGGATGCCATAGATGAAAATCCTTGACTAGTTTAAGAATGGTCCAGGCCCATAGAAAACAGCATGATGCCTCGTAACTGTAAAGCTAGCCTTTTTCACCAAAAGAAGACAAGAGCCAATTTTTTAATAAGCATTCCATGGCAGCTCTTGAGCCACATGGTTATTCGTGACGATATACCCATCATCACTCAAATTGATTCCGGAACCTCCACCTTCTTGACGAGAGGAGGGAGGCGGTTCGAACCGCCGTTCAAATTCATCCCCAAAAAATCGACGGAAGAAGGGATCATGCAAAAATGGGGATGGCAATGTTCTTGAACTTTTGGCGGTGCCGGTTGTGGAAATATTGACGACAGCGGGACGCGCCAGCTTGGCCACCCGAATAAGGGCGGTGCTCTGAGCCTGGGCGTCTTCTTGCCCAAACGAACGTGCATTCGTCAGCATGGAGTCAGAAAGGAATTCGAAAGAGGCCCAGCGCTCCCTTTCAATTGTGGTGGTAATCCGGGCAAGAGACTTGAGTCCGCAGTGATTCCCTGTTCCAAGCATATACCTGCGATTCACAGGCCTATTCCAATGAAGGTGAACATGATCAGGCGCCGTTTGTTCCAACTTTCAATGAGTGAGGATTGGCTCATCGTTGGACCTCCCGAAGTAATTTCGAGTGTGTGAAGGGAGTGCTCATGCGATTGGAATAATTGAGAATTAACAATACCCAAGCATGAAAGCTCTGAGCTCTTCACAAATGTGTTTGATTGTTATCTGGTTTATTCAAAAAACCCGATAAACCATTTCAGAATCAGTGCATTTATAAGTATGATCGCGCCAATACAACCAATGATCAGCAACTCGAACATTAGATCCCTCCCTTCACACTTTTCATAGGTTTTCGAGCCAGCTAAGCAAATTGCTATTGGCAGGGACATTTTTATGGCATACCAACACCCATTTCGTTTGTGGGGTGATCAACCTGCTTTTCTCCCTTTATAGTGGCCTGAGTCTGGTTCTTTTTTGAGATCTTCTTTGAAGGAGGCCCAAATGGCGATGGCCCACATTGAAAACATTAAAAAAACATGGCGAAGGTTGCTTCCCTCAACATAGTTACACCTCCTTGCGCCAAAAGTGGTCATTCTTATTGTTTCGAGTATTGCCGGATTCCTCAAACCATGGGCAGACTCGTTCAACGGATCACCCCTCCACCGGCATTCGCCACCTAGTTGATTGCAATCTGCCGAACAGGCGATTTCGCCTGAGGGTTTTTCCCAAGGCGAATAGTTAAAACGCCGTCTTTGAACTTGGCGGTCACCGAATTTTCATCCGCATCAGTTGGTAAGGACAGCATTCGTTGAAATGACCCGTACGAACGTTCGATCCGATGATAATATTTATTTTTGTCTTCTTGCTCTGATCGTTTTTCGCCTTGAATCATGAGGGTCCCATCCGTGAGCGTCAGGTGAATATCTTTCTCAGCAACCCCTGGAACTTCCACGGTGATGGTGTACTGCTTCTTGTCTTCTCCAATATCAACGTGTGGCAGAATTAAGCCTCCCCACGAACTTCCGTTTTCCTTACGTCCCGGCGACAAAGGGAAACCCTGAAAGACATTCTCAAAAAGTTGGTCAAGGTCACGATGAAACCGAGCCAGAGGATGGTCGGGTGACCTCATAGCATTCGGAATTCCCGCAGCTTGAGATTGTTCTTCTTCTTTTTTGAACCAATTCCATGGAGTAAGAAGATTTTTGAGTTCCATGATGGATGTCCTCCTTTCGTCTTAAAAATCTGTACTGGAAGAAAGGGTTTTCATGACTCGCGCACTGGTTATGACATCCCGGTGAAATGTGGCCGGCCATGCTTAACTCCTTCATTAGCAGCAACTTTAATAATAGAGCTAATTCATTTTCCAAAAAAGTCAAGCCGTCACACGGGGAGTGGAATGCCATGTGTACTCAGCCAATTGCGGGGAAGGCATGGTCCAGGTTTTTCCCCTCTTGACTTTTTTTTGTCAGAAATTATTAAAAAAACAGCAATGAAAAATGATTTAACCTTTCGATGAAAGGAGGTGGATGTTATGGGCGACTTTGTTGAAGGCGTGATCGCCATCATAGGTTTGACGGCGGGTATCATGGTAGCCCTCACGGCATTGTTAGTTGGAGATGCTCCAAGTTCAGGGGAGCAACAGGGGTCTTACCGAAAATCCCGTACCATTTGCCTAAGTGACGAGCGGGTAAGCGCCTAACGCAGAGTTTCTGCAGCCCGCCGTTGGACGGGCCTTGTTGAGTTCATAGTTCCACGCTCCTGTTCCTGCTTCGGTTAAAAGAGAAAGGAGAATGTCAGTATGAAAAGATTCATGGCCGTTGCCATACTGGTAATCAATTTTTTATTGATTGGGTCTCTGGCGTTTGGAAATCCGGGCATGCTTCCGAAACATCCGGGCTATCCCATGGGTAATTTCAAAGACCCTGTCCTAGGCATCCCGACGGCCAATGACCCAGGAGAAACCCCACCATCACCGCAGGAGGGCTTGAAACAAGCCGCAGCATTTCATGATGCCCAGGCAATCAACCCCATGAATGAGATTCGCCCGAATGTGGTTCATGAGGAGCAAAAGAATGCGCCTCAAGGATCGGCTAACAATAACAAGAGCGAAAAGTAATTTGCCGCTAACGTTCAAACACGAAACCATGAACTCGAAGTCAGGAGCAGGGGTATGGAAAGAGGGGATCGAATGATCCCCTTTTTTTGTGATGTATTATCGAAAGGCCCGGGAAGAAGAAACGCTATCATGGCAAAGGGCAGGTATTTTCAACTTTCTGTTAAGGGGCGAGAAATGCCCGGCGAATGGTTGCCAGAATGTGATTAATGCGTGGCAGATTGCTTTCATGGCGGCATACAGCGATTAATCGACGCGCCTGCGCTGTAAGTTCCTCGCCCCAATCCATCACTTCCCCCAACCGGTATTGCCCATTTTTAATGCGAGACAGCCGTTCCCCTACCGGCGTGTCTGCAATGCGGATGTGAAAACTTCCTGACTCAAGCAATTCACATAGGTTGTAGAGAACCCGGATATAGGTGGCGGCATACTTTGCCGGACGTCCATCTTTCTTATCCAGCAATTTGGTGCGTTGATTGTTGGCATAGTTGGTAAAGGCCTCAAAGGCTTTGTGGGGGGACCATAGTGCCGGCAACAGCAGGCGCAATTGTTCCCCCCAGGCATCGGCTGTGATGACCGGGGCCACCAACGTCTCAAGAATAAGCGGATGGCCCTGTATCCCCAGCAGAAGAAATTGTCCAACTTCCCAAGCCGTTTCATCGCCATCACCTTTGGTCCACTGCGAGGCGGGATATTTAAATCCCAACTGAAACATCTCCTCTGTCGGGATGACATAGACCCGACGGTAATCCCGATCGCTCTCGTGGGAGGCTAACCCATGGGCATGAGACCCAACGAGAACTTTGAGGATCGTATGTGTGCGATCATTCGAATGAGAGGGCATGAAAAATTTACCTATTCAAACTATTAAGTGTGCGCTAAAAGATGGGACGTATACGGTATATGCCCGGATCCTGTTGACGTTCCATGCCACGCTTTCAGCCATCGTAGCTACTTCGGCGAAGGAGGCCCGGCGAAGGCAGGGACCGCCGCTGGCGGGCTTTTTTCAACAGCCCCTCAATGTGAGTGGGAGCACTGGGGAAGGGGCGGTATGGCGATAGCAATCGCGGCCTGGTTTTCAAGCGAGCGTTGAGGTCTTTATCTGACATGTAAGACTCCCGCGCCCTGGATGGTTCCGGCTTTTAATTGTTGGAGGGCCAGATTGGCTTCTTCTAATTGAAAAGGAACCGTGTGGGTGCGAATGGGAATGGCGGCGGCCTCCTTCAACAGGTCCAATCCATCCTGGAGAGTGTTCGCGGTAACGCTTTGGAGTGTCCGTTCCTGAAACAGATCACGTGTATAGTCCAAGGATGGAATGGGCGTCATGTAGATGCCGGCTAAAGCGAGTGTACCGCCTTTTTCCAATGCCCGGAGGGCTGGAGGCACAAGTTCACCCGCCGGGGCAAACAGAATGGCCGAGTGAAGGGTGTCCGGCGGCATCTCCGAAGCCGTTCCGACCCACACCGCTCCTAATTCACGAGCCAGGGTGCGATGTTCTTCCCGTAAGGAACACACATAGACTTCGCATCCCCAATGCCGTGCGATTTGAATCGTGATATGGGCCGAGGCCCCGAACCCGTAAAGTCCCAGCCGTTGGCCGGGTTTCACCTGACTGCGGCGCAAGGCCCGATAGCCGATGATCCCGGCACATAACAGCGGGGCGGCCTCTTCGTCAGTAAACACGGATGGAATAGGGTAGGCGAATTGTTCAGAGACCAGTGCGTATTCGGCATAGCCACCGTTGACGTGATAACCGGTGAAGGTGGCCTGTGCGCAAAGGTTTTCCCGCCCTGCCTTGCAGAACTCACAGGTCCCGCAGGTTCCCTGTAGCCAGGCGATGCCTACTCGATCACCTTCTTTGATTTGTTTGACTCCTTGTCCCACCCGATCCACGATCCCGACGGTTTCATGTCCAGGGACAATAGGACGGGTGGAGGGTGGCAGTTCGCCTTCGACGACATGCAGGTCAGTGCGGCACACTCCGCAGACATGAACCTTAATGCGAACCTGGCCGGGACCCGGTTCCGGTTTGGAGATATCACGCGCGCGTAACGGACCCGTCGCGACATCGGCGTCCTGTTCGAGGATCATGGCATTCATCATTCACTCCTATGGGGTAAAAATGTAGATTGTCCCATTCATGTATTGCGCAAAGAGATGATGCCGATCCATCCGGCATTGTCATCTATCATAGTTGTTCCGGGCATTCGTGATCGGGAATTCATCTTGACCCTAGTTCGGATATCTTACGCCCGACGCCCCGGTGATGACAGCAGAGTTGTCATTCTGAGCCAGTGGCGAAGAATCTGTGCCCAGGTGGAGCCGCGATTTCATAAAACGCAATCCGGTCTGAGTTTTACCTCACTCGTGTTTTTGTGAGATGGGAGCACACTGATTCAAGAAATTATTGGACAACCGTCCCGCGAAATTGATACGTACTTCGGGCATCATTGAGTCTGTGATCTCATCAGGGAAGCATCATAGCCTATCCGTCGGGACAGGTGAAGGTCAGTCAAGAACATCAGCATGAAGCGATCAAGGCCGAAAGCCACAAAAACCCGTCCTCCCAAACCTCTCTGGAATATCGGTTCGCATAGAAAGCCTCGTGTTCGGCGATTCCGATGGATTCGCATCATTCCGTTTAAAACGATATTTATTCTCCTCGGCCTTTATGTGTTATTTGAGATTCTCACGTTTCCGTTTCTCTCAATCGCCCGGTTGCCCACGGAAAATCCCACAGAATCCGCGCTTATGCGGCAACGCATCGACGAAGCACATGCTCAAGGCACCACGCTGAAAATCGACTACCGATGGACGCCCCTCTCAAGCATTCCGCGTCACGTTCGCATGGCCATTCTGGTATCCGAGGATGGAACATTTTATTCGCATACCGGCGTAGATTGGCATGAGGTTCTGGAATCTATTGAAACCAATTTGGAAAAAGGACGGATTGTTCGGGGGGGCTCGACTATTACCCAGCAATTGGCGAAGAACTTATACCTCTCAACCTCCCGGGATCCGATTCGCAAAGGCAAAGAACTCCTCATCACCTGGATGCTGGAATCCACCTTGAGTAAAAAACGTATCCTGGAAATTTATCTCAATATTATTGAATGGGGTCCCGGGGTATTTGGCATTGAGGCTGCAGCCCAGCGCTATTTCCACAAGCCGGCCTCGCGACTTTCTATGGATGAAGGTGCCCGCCTGGCAGCGGTTATTCCCAGCCCGCTTCGGCACCAACCCACGGAGACCACGTCGTATGTGGAAAAGAAAAAGGAGCTGATCCTCCGTCGCATGTCTACACGCTAAGCACTTTTGATCGCAGAATTTAAGCGTGTCACGTCTGGAGATCTAAGCTAATGGCTCGGACGACACTCTTTCGCTCCACCAATAAATTGTCATAAAACAGCCTGTGGTGTCAGGGGTCGTATGAGCATGTGAGTGGGACCTCCATACCTGTCTAATGGAATATCGTTTAAACAAAAATCGGATTCTTAAGTTGTATCTCTGAATATCATTATGACGTCTACGGTGTAGTAAACTGCGTAATCTTACAGCTTGGCGAATTGGGCAGAGACGATCCTGCACGGAACTGCTCGGCGCATTGCTTGATTGCAAGCGCAGCATCAGCAGTCGCTTGGTCAAAGGTGACCTGTCCAGGCGTCATCCATATCGGCGATGTGGATGAGTGTGGGTGCTTATTTACCTGTGAACGGGCTGTGGCCTTGATGCCTAGATCGAGGGCTGTGCCATTGTTGCCGACGATGCCGGTGTTACTCACGTTGTTGACCCCCATGCGATGACAGTTGTTGCATAGATTGTCGTTGACCTCAACCTTATAGGCTTTCCATGAGGCGAAATCAGCCCCGACAAAGGAATAGGGCTCGGGGTCGCTGTTGAAGGTGACATCACCCGCACCGGGCAACTGGTTGGGGCCCGATAACTGTGCGAGATACGGGGATCGGATGATAGGCCCATTGTCATGGCAACTGACACAGGGGAATTTACTGTTGACAATTTGTGACGGTGTCATCCAGAAAGCTGGATTGCCCACTCCCTTGGAGGGCGCCTTGACCTTGCCGTCGTGGCTTAAGTGAAAGCCTTCTTCTAGCGCCCCCTGATAAAAACAGGTTTTGCCATTGACTTTATTGTGCTGGATGATTGCCACATCGCCATACTGCCCTTGGGATAGGCCCATCTTTCGAGCATGCGCCACCACATAGGCGTCTGGCGTATTGATCAGCACCCGAAAACGACTGCCACGATCGCATTTTCCGTTGAGCACGTTCGGACGATCACAGATGCCGTTGGGATAGGTCGCGCTAGCCGGAGTGAGATGATCCGTTGGAACCGTTGTCCCCAAAGGGCTATCGACATCGAAATCGGGAACAGACACGCCGATGGCCTGATCGCATTCCCGGGCAAAGGCTGCAAGGGCATCCGTTCCTCCCGGTGTGGTTATGAGAAGGCCCGGCCAATTCCCGGCAACAGGGGCAGGATAGCCGAGCCCTCCCCCCGATTGATCGTCGGCCCGATCAGCAATAACGTCATACCGCATATACTGATTGTCCTTAAAGAAATAGACAACCGTCTTTCCCTCGAACGGCGTCGGCCAGGCCACCGCACCATCGACTCCGCCTGGAAACTTGAAATTTGGCCAATTGCCGGCAATGGGCTTCGGGTAGCCCGGGTCAGCCCGGTGCCTCTTCACATCAAAGCGGATGTACTGATCATCCCGAAAAAAGTAC
>BQIZ01000048.1 GCA_021604365.1 Nitrospirales bacterium | reverse complement strand
GAGAGCCCGTACGCCGCAGGAAATATCAAACCCGACACCGCCGGCGGACACCACCCCGCCCTGTTGAGGGTCGAAGGCAGCGACTCCGCCTATCGGAAACCCATAGCCCCAGTGAGCATCGGGCATGGCAAACGAGGCTTGAACAATTCCCGGGAGTGTGGCCACATTGACGACCTGTTCATACACCTTCAGATCCATGTCACGAATGAGTGACTCATCCGCGTAAATAATTCCCGGCACGCGCATTGTTCCCTTCTGAGGAATGTGCCACTCATACGCAGAGACTCGGGATAGGAGATTGAGGTCCATACGTTTTTTCGCAAAAGGAAGAGTGGATCAATCGGTACCCCGACATAGTCGGCTTACCATGCCTGTGATATGTACCTCACCAGACTAGACATCAACGACACATTGGGCAACCCAACCGTTTCCCACAATCTGCCTGACAGCTAGCTCGGTATAGGTCGCCCCTTTTATTTCTACGGCCGGTTCATGTTTCGTTCGATCGACTGGTTCCCCATAGGCGATGCCTTCCAGGTGACGATCGGTGATGGTGACATCAAACCACGCAAATATCATATGCCCGCATGCCATTTCAAAGATGAGGGCATTCAGCCAATCGACCAGTAAGAGCTCATCATCCGGGGCTTCGCAAGTGAAATGGCGCTCCAAACGAGCAGCCACCCGTTGGAGGTCCGTGACCACAGCCGTCAGCGCTAACGCAGCCTGTTCAAAGGCTTGGGCCTTCGTAATTCCAAACCCGCGAATGCCCATATCCGCTTCATGGGGAAAATGTTCCCACCGTGTTGAAGACTCAAGGCCGTCCATGCGTGTTATTCCCCTGTTATCATCCTGAGTTTATCGTGAAGGATCTGTGCCCAGGTTGACGGCGCTTCGGTCCAGCCAGGTCCTTCGGTGGACCTGGCCCTGAACCCCTTCGACTACGCTCAGGGCAGGTTTGCCGAATGGGGCAGGATGACCAAGAGCGGGAATCCATCTGTCCTTCTGTTCATTTTAATCCAGCAGGAAAGAGATGTTGGCGTTAATGCGATATTTAGTGATCTTGTTATTTTCTACTTTGGCTTCCATATCCTTGATGTAAATCGATTTAATGCCATGCACGCTTTTGGCTGCCTGGATCACGGCGTGCGAAGCCGCATCCTCCCAACTCTTGTCTGATTCGGCTAACACCTCGATCACTTTTAACATGTTCGACATGGCTGAACCTCCTTGATGGGAAAATGAATGGTGGACACCCGATCTGGCTGCATTCGTTGAATTTTTATCCGTGAGTCTTTGGTAAAGGGTAAAGGTTGGCGATGGGGTTAAATGGAGCAAGGAATCTGATATATCGCAAAACATCCCAGCGCTCATCTTCCGTCAGTCGCTCTGACCACCCATGCATAGGAGAAAATATAGCTCCATAGGTGATTACATTCATTAATTCCCAATCGGTTTTTGATCGTGATTCCAAGGAGTGAAAGTTTGCGGGCTGTACCAACAAAAATTTGGTGTCCGGTCCATCACCGGCCCCTTTTTCTCCGTGACAATTCGCGCAATGTTTTTCAAACAGAACTTTCCCGTTCTGAGGGTTGCCTGGAACCTCCTGGCTTAATGCCAAAATGGGCCAGGCCATTATGAGGATGAAACTCAGCAAACCAATGCATTTGTGTGGTTGATACATCATGCCCTCCTGCTTGTTCATCTGTAGGGATGTGGATTACCTGGCATCATGGATACAGAACCTTTACAGTCATTTTTATGGCTCCTGAATAGATCCCAGGTATGACAACAGTTGCCAGATTCGCCCTCGTACTTGGTCGGCCCACTCGGTTTCAATCGAGACTTCATCATCCGGTATCCGGAACCAGATTCCAAACACCGGCATATCACGGGTGCCATGACTCGGAATGTGATCGCGTCCATCGATCATGCGGTACGCCTGCCAAAAGGGGAATGAGCCCCCGTGGTTGGCTGATAACCTGGTCAGATTCGCCGGCTTGGGCTTCAAAGACTCAGAAAGAGGGCCATTTCCTTTGGCCTGACTTCCATGACAGGATGCGCAAAATTTTTGAAAGAGCTGCTTGCCTCCTGCTATGACATCCTGTTCCTGTGCCCATCCCGAACTCATTCCCATGCCTATAACAAGCAATGCGAGGCTCCCGTTCCTCAGAATAAGTTTGAGGAGATGATTCATTGGGTATCCTTTGCGTGACTGAAGCATTCAGCCACCCTCTTAGGGAATCGGTTGCTGACATCCTTTTGGCGTGGAGCGCGATTTGCCAAAGTTTGCGGATCAGAGATTTCTCCACAATTCAAACATCGCCATTCATGAATCCAGACAGTGTGATGAACATTTTCCAGATTCAAACAGGCATCAATGACCATTAGACCATGACAGCGAGGACATTCCATTGCGTCACCTCCGGCAGACAGGGTGTTGTTAAAGCAATAAATCAGTGGCGTATTCCATTTGGGTTCATCAGTCTATAACTTTTTGGCAAAATGTCGTTTTGGTTCCCCCATGACTGAAGTGGTAGTTTCAAGCTTTGTGCCAGGCACTGATTTGTGGTCTTAAAGAAAACGTTTCAAGAAGGGTGGATTGGAGAAAGTGAATAGTATTCTGTTGAGATGGTGGAGAAACGTGAAGGCCTTGAGAAAGAAAAAGTGAAGAAATTTGGTTAGTGGATCTGGACCTGCTTGAGTAAAAGTTGGGAAAGAAGGGAAATATTCACAAGGATAGCCAAAGGAAGTGTGGCATCTTTCCCCACACCTCTAGAATTGAACGTCCCAGTCTTCCTCACCGAGGGTTGCATCTTTCGATTACATCATCCCCGTAGCGGGTGTGGGGAGATCCATTCAAGGAAATTCGCGGACGGATGCCCAATGCCATTCATTAGTAGGGCAGACCTAATGAAGGGAAATAACTACAGAGTTGTACCTTTCGGGGCAAAATGAATATGATTGGGCCCCTGTGAGGTGCTTGAAAACTGACCCCTAAGGGAAAAGCTTTCATGGCTCAGTCAAATAAGCCCCCAAAATCCAATAGGCAAACTGAACAGTCCGGGAAAGGCGGTCCTTTCATCAAGAAAGCCACTCCCGGGCGTCCGGTCAGCGGATTACTCTTTCATTCCATGAAAATGGCCAGGGATTTGAATCAGACGGATTCCTTTTCCGAGGCTTAGGATTTGTCAGCATAAGAGTGCGGGTTCGTCAGGTAGAGGGGGACCCTGTTGGTGGACAGTCAGCCTGGGCATGGCACGAGCGTCAGGGTCTCAATCACTGGAAACCCCCAGTCGGGGACGTTAGGCGTGAGGTCCAACAATGGGGAGACAGATTTCAGGAGGATTCCCCGATACAAACCGTTGGGCATGACCAATTAACTTCGTCATCAAATGTAAGAACTCGCTGAACCATGGCAGGGTCATCTTGGCACAGATCCTTCGCCACGGGTCAGCATGACCAACACTTTTGAACATCATCGCCGGCGGTAAGCGAAGAACCATCCGAGGAATTTCAAAGAGAGATTTCCGATTACAAATGTCGGGAATGAAAAACAGAACAACAAATCCAACCTACTTTCCCGATACGCACTGTTGGGCACGACAGCGGCGGGGATGGATTTTCAGGGTGTCGAGAATGACAGTAGGGGAGGGAATAACGCATGAAGAAAAAGGAGTTGGGAATGTCTATTCGAGTACGTCAAAAGTATTGGAGCATCGGGCATTGGGTATGGTGACCAGGCCTCGTGTCATTTTAGCTGATGACCATTCCTTGGTCTTGGAAGGCTTGGCTAAACTGGTTGAGGAGGATTGTGACCTTGTGGGGAAAGTGGAGGATGGTCGGGCCCTCCTCCAGGCTGCTCAAAAGCTGGAACCGGATGTGATTGTCTTAGATATTTCCATGCCAAAATTAAATGGGCTGGATGCGGGCCGTCAACTGAAGAAATTATTTCCAGCGATCAAGTTGATTTTTCTGACCATGCATGCGGATCCGCTCTATGCGAAGGAAGCCTTTCAAATCGGGGCTTCCGGTTTTCTCTTGAAACGGTCTGCGGCTTCCGAATTGATGCTCGCGATCCATGCGGTCATGAAAGGACAGTTTTATGTGACGCCGGCCATTGCCAAAGATTTTCTAGATACGTTCACTCAAGAGATGTCGGTTCCCCAGGCCGAGACGGACTTGTTGACGCCCCGACAGCGGGAAGTGTTACAGCTCATCGCGGAGGGCTACAGCACCAAAGAGATTGCAACAATCTTGAATGTGTCTGCCAAGACCATTGAATTTCATCGAACCCAGATAATCCGGGAGTTAAATCTTCATAGCACGGCGGAGTTAACAAAGTATGCGATTGTCCATGGCCTCGTTTCACCGGAATAAGCCATTCTTCGGATTTTCCAAGCCAGGGATGTTTTTTCGTAGAACTAGGAATTTCCCAAGTCCTTTTTTCCTTCCGATCGGTTCCTCTTTTTTTTTCCGTGACCAAACTCCAAGCATCCGATGGTTTCATCTTTGAAACCCGTTTAAACAAAAGAGGCCTGCTCATGAATCTCACTTTTTCTTTCATATTGGCGAAAGACCTGATGAACTCCGAAGCCGTCCCCCTCACCCTGGGTACATTTGTTACGGCATTGTTTCCCCGTATCCTCCACTGCCTGTAGCAAGTTGGTTTGTTCGTGCGTATGGTGTGAACGTGTGCATGGATCCGGCGGACGGGTCATCCCACCGAAAAAGGTGGCGGGATTTGACGTTTTTTCTGGCGAGAAATTAACTTAAATTCTCTAATCCGGACCTCACGCACACCTACTGTCATTCCTGTATTCAAACCTTACAGGTACTCAGAGCAGGATCCCGGAGTCTGGGGCTTGACGAGAGGGTGGACAAGGAAGGCTGTTCCTGTCTCCTGGTTGTGGATGATGCCCCTTCCGTTGCTGCTGTGCTGGTTTGAGGTTTCACGGAAATGGGGATATACGGTTTTTGTTGCGAGAAATGACTGTGAAAGGTTGGACGGGGTGAAGCGGCGTTGCGGGAAGAAGTGCAAGGCTTTTTCTTGAAACCGTTTCACCTCACATCTCTCAAGCAAGTCTGTCAGGAGGTCTTTACAAAAAAAAAAGATCGGGGAACAGGTCCCCCATCATTTCCATGTGGCCTGATCGAGGCGCGGATCCATGTTGAAAGTTGAATCCCTAGGGGGGAGGCGCAAAATCTGCGGGAGAGGAAAGTATGAAGTCAGATGAGGTCGATGGCAACAGAAAAAACGGGAAGAGTGAAATCTGCGCTCATCAACGCATGGTGGATAATCATGACAATGAAGAAGGTAAGAGGACCGAGAACCTGCTCTGTCGGGAATGTGGTGAGGTCATTCATGATCCAGTGAAAGCCTGATAATGGAGGCCGTCTCTCCTGACATGTGACCGGGCCTGCATAAAAGTCAAAACCCATAATACCTCTGATGACACACGAAGTTGAATTTGCCAAATAGATGAACAAGCCGCTGAAAGCCCAAGGCTATCCCATCATGCTGGGTTTCGATGGGTCCGATGAGCCGACATTTGAGACTCAATTGTCGATACACGATATCAATTCTGCAAATTCTGCTCGGATTCCCGACTGTCAGGAAGGGGGATCCACCTTTAAAGGGCTCAATCCTGGTTGGGGTCTTCATAATTATTCTTGGATCTAACCAATGGGTCTGATTCCCGCCTTCTCCCAATCGCTGTTGCAAACTTCAACAGTTCCCCAATTTTTCCTGTAGCGTTTTGGTCAAGGGACGATCTTCCCCTTTGTCCCATGCTTTCAGAAACCACTATAAAAAAAGAGAATTGCTCGGAGCCTTTCTCCTGGCACAACCCTCGCTAGAAAAAGATGCGCGGGACCATATCCATTCAGGGACAGGTGAAATGTTTCTATGGCAAAGGAAGTGCCAGTGAAGAATGAAGAAAAGTGAGAAAAAGTTAAGCCGTTAAACAATGTGGTCTTCTATTGAAATCCGTCAGAGGGGCAGGCAACGACTTTCTGTCTCACGGGTGAAAGGTAATCGTATGTATCGGATTTTAGATGAAAGCGCAGAAGGAAGTGTGGGAATACGGGTTGAGGGTAAATTGTCGAGCGAAGAGTATGATCTATTGAATACATACTTGGAAACGCTGATGCAAGATGTTGGGCCGATTAATTTCTTATGCGATATGGCAAACTTTGAGGGCCTGAATGGGCAAGCCTTATGGGAAGAGATGACCGATCATCTTCGGCACATTCATGAGTTTCAGCGAATTGCGTTGGTGGGGAATCGATGGATGTTGAAGGGGACCCCAAAGTTTTCTGTTCCCTGGCCCACGGCCAAAATGAAATTTTTTACACCAGATCAAACCGACGAGGCCTGGCATTGGGTAAAGGGATGAGATCCACAAAATTCTTGCCAATTGGCTTGCGCTGGGCTGCAGAGGAATCGACCGGGAATGAGTGTGTGGCAGTTCTGGGTGAGGAGCCGATTGGGTTGCCCCCCTTTTCTTCAGTCGACGGGGTCATGGCTCAGCGAGATCCTTCGTTTCGCTCAAGAGGACAGAGTAAGTGGTCATGTCCGGAATGGTAGGACCTAGGGACTTTTTTCTGTTTTACTAGGGAAATTCCTTTCCCTGGTACGGCATTCTATCCCCCCAGGTGAAAAATATAGGGCAATACTCACCGGACCATGCGTAGCTTTGTGTAGGTCAAAAAATGGTCTGGTAAGGCGAAATGGCTCTAAATGAAGAAGTGGGTTGAGAGCGATCCCCAATGAATTTCCTGCTGAGTCGAGGGGGGATAGATCTACGGAAATATGGGTAAGTCTTGGTCTGTTGCGATTTCATGCAGACTCACCCCACTCATTTTGTCTCATCCGGCCAAAGCCGGGAACAATCCTTTTAACCCGTTGGCAATAATCTCTATTGCGATGGCTGCCAGGATAAGACCCATGATACGTGTAAAAATATTAATGCCGGTCACGCCTAAACGCTGTGAGATCAGGGGAGCCAGGTGTAAAGCCATCCATAGGCAAAGGCCAATAATTATGATGATCAAACCTAACAACAATTCATGCCCCAGGTTGGTGCCTTTATGTGCTTCAACCACAACTGTGCTAATTCCACCGGGCCCGGCCAGCAATGGGGTTGCTAACGGGACCACGGCAATATCGTGTTTCTTGTTGGACTCTTCCGCTTCTTCTTTGGTTTGCACTGTGGGGCTCAATTCTGCTTGAAGCATGGAAATAGCCATGAGTAGGATGAGGATCCCGCCGCCTACTCGAAAAGAACTCACACTGATCCCGAAAATTTGGAGCATCCATTCCCCGGCGATTAAGGCCATTAAGAGAATCAGGGTCGCGGAGAATGCCGCAATTTTGGCAATCTTCTTCCGAGCGGCCATCTCTTTTCCTGGCGTGAGTGCGATGAAAATAGAGAGAGCCCCTAAAGGATTGATCACGGCTAAAAGCGCGACGAAGATTTTTACGTATTCGGTGTCATCAAGCATGCCTTATCGATATCCATTTATGAGCAACTGTTGCGCATCGTGGGCAGGTAGCCAAAGGCCGGCTGGGACTTCATAGGGCATGGGCCTGATTGATACGACGGACAAGGACGGTATTGTTCTGATCTATTCTCAAGAAGGATGCTCCCCAATTCCACCCCACCGCATTGTAACCAATGGGGAGTGACTCTGCACCTGGCATGCTCCTCCCGGCTAATTCGTGAGAATGAGGAAGATCCTGGAAGATTGACTGATTCGATGTTGTGGGTGTTTCTTCGTGGAGACCTGTCGGAATTCGAGGCAGACGGCAGGCGGTTTTCGCGCAACTTCCAGAATGAAAGAGACGTTCTCAAGCGGAGGAGGAAAGATTCAGGAATCAGTCCTTGGTCACTGAGTAGAGAATGAGGGTGTCATACGATAGACTAGGTTGTTCAGGTCGCATTCCAAGAAAAATTTGAAAGGAGCCCAATGATGAAAGTGCTGCTAGCGGTAGAGCAAACTCGTATTTCTGTAGGAGCTATTCGGATACTCACCAGGTTATCTCTTCCCGTTGGTTCAGATCTGTTTCTACTCCATGTCCATCCCATTCCTCAAAAGATCATGGGGCTGGCAAAGGAAAGGATTTTGAAAATCTCTCAGCAGATTCAAGAGGTTCAGGGAGAAGTCCATGAACGGGCGCGGCGGTTTTTGGGCAAGGTCGAGAACACGTTACGGCGGCAGGATGTGGTGTTTCACTCTATGGTGAAACATGGATTTCCTGGAGAAGAGATTTTAAAAACCATTCGCACCAAAGGCATCGATCTGGTGGTTCTGGGTACACGGAGCTATTCCAAAGCCGCCGGATTTTTTCTCGGCAGTGTGAGCCAATGGGTGTTACAGGAAGCCCCATGCTCGGTGTTGATTGCGCGAAATAAGCCGCACAAATCACTGAATGATGGAGGGATGAAAATCCTGCTGGCCACTGATGGATCTTCCGATTCACGGGCGGCAGTCGATTTTGTCAATGGGATGGGTTTGCCGGATTCCTCGCATATGGTGATTCTCCATGTGATCAAAAAACATATGTATGAAACCGAACGGGCGTTGATTACCGGCAGGGAAAATGAAAAAGAATTTGCAAAATTGGCAGAAGAAATTTTGGAAATACAAGAGCAACAGGGGATGAAACTTCTTGAGCAGACTTCATCGGTACTCTCTTCGCCTGGCCTCACGATGCAGAAAAGGCTGGTCTATGGCAATCCTGCGACCGAAATATTGAAAACCGCGCGAATGATGAAGGCGGATCTTATTGTGATGGGCTCCCAAGGATCGACGGGGGTCAAGCGGATGATTTTGGGCAGCGTGTCCAACAAGGTGGTCCGTAGCGCCGGATCCTCGGTGGCGGTCATTCGCAGAAAAAGGAAAAAATAATTTTCGGAAGCTTGAGCAAAAAAGCTGTCTTCTTGTATGAGCATTATCCTGGCGGCGCCCGTTTGTGCCAACAGAAGTGGATAGCAGAATAGCTCTTTTCTCACTTCCTCACCCGATCCCCTATCAACTGGCGCAGCCGCATTGTAAAGGGGTTGACAATATTCATATATAAATAAAGCAAAGGCATGTGTCATGAGCATTCGAAACTTCAAGCATCTGTTTAAGCCTCGTTCTATTGCGGTGATCGGTGCGTCAAATCGGCCTCATCGAGTAGGACGTGTCGTGATGCAGAATCTTCTGAAGGGGGGATTCGAGGGTCCTCTACTGCCGGTGAATCCGAAGTATCAAGCCGTGTGTGGAGTGCTGGCTTATCCCGATGTGCAGGGCTTGCCGATGAGTCCCGATCTAGCCATTCTGTGCACCCCTCCCCCGACGATCCCGCGGCTGATTCAAGAGTTAGGGGAACGGGGAGTCCGGGCTGCGGTCATTCTGACAGCCGGCATGAGACCGAAGCCATCAGAAAAGGAAGGCGATACCGAGTGGACGATCATGCTTGAAACTGCACGAAATTTTGGTATGCGTCTTCTTGGTCCGAATACGATCGGTCTGCTGATTCCCGGGCTGCATCTGAATGCCAGTTTTGCCCATATGGAAGCTCTTCCCGGATCGCTGGCGTTTGTTTCTCAGTCTGGTGCACTCTGCACGGCTGTGTTGGATTGGGCTCGCTCTCAAGGAATCGGCTTTTCCCATTTTTTGTCTCTCGGGGATAGCGCCGACATCGATATGGGCGATGTTCTGGATTATCTTGGCAGCAACCCCGATACCCGGGCGATTCTTCTGTACATTGAATCCATCACACAGGCGAGAAAGTTCATGTCTGCAGCCAGAGCCGCTGCTCGCAATAAACCGGTGTTAGCAATCAAAGCCGGTCGATATCCGGAAGGGGCTACGGCCGCCAGTTCACATACCGGAGCACTCATCGGTCGTGACGAGGTGTACGATGCGGCATTCTGCCGGGCCGGAATTTTGCGGGTGTTTGAAATCGATGAACTCTTTGATGCGGTGGAAACTCTGGAACGAGCCGGCCCGTTGCAGGGAGAACGATTAGCGGTGGTCACGAATGGGGGCGGGCCGGGAGTTCTGGCCGCCGATGCTTTTGCCGAAGGCGGTGGTTCTCTCGCCCGCTTGTCTGAGGCCACGATTCATGAACTCACAACGTTGCTACCGGCGAGCTGGTCTCACGGAAATCCTGTCGACATCGTCGGGGATGCGAGAGCGGAACGCTATGCTCAGGCCTTGACCAGTATTCTGAAGGCTCCGGATGTGGATGCGGTCATCGTGGCTCATGCCCCCACGGCAGTGATCACCAGCGAGGAGGCCGCATTGGCGGTGGTGAAGGCGGTTCGTGTATCGTCTTCCAAAAAAAATGTGTTCACCAGTTGGCTCGGAGGCCAAACAACCGTTCAGGCCCGGCAACTGTTTGCCGAAGCCCGGATTCCGACGTATGACACTCCCGAAAAAGCCGTGCGGGCGTTTCTTCATCTCATGGACTACTCTCAACGCCAAAAAACGTTAATGGAGACCCCGCCTTCTATTCCTCATGAATTTCGCCCGGCTGTCTCTTCCGCAAGATTGGTGATTGAACAAGCTCTTGAGCAGGGGAGGTCTTTGCTGAATGAATCGGAAGCCAAGGCGATCCTCACCGCCTATGGTATTCCAACAGTGGAAACGCATATTGCGTCGACGGCTGAGCAAGCCATTCGCCTGGCGGAACAGGTGGGGTTTCCGGTTGCGTTAAAAATTCTTTCTCCGGACATTACCCATAAAACGGATGTCGGTGGAGTGGTGCTTGATGTGGATTCTTCTCAAGCCGTTGAAAGGGCGTTTCAGGGAATGAGAGATCGGCTGGAGCACCTTCATCCAAAGGCGGAGATGCGTGGAGTCACGGTACAGGCGATGGCGCGACGGCCCGGCGCCTACGAATTACTGATTGGCGCGACGATTGATGCCGCGTTTGGCCCGATCATCGCTTTCGGGCAGGGAGGGATTGCCGTCGAATTGTTGGATGATCATGCCATGGCTCTTCCTCCTCTGAACATGAAATTGGCGAAAGATCTGATTCACTCGACGAGAATTGCCTCATTATTACAGGGGTTTCGCACACGCCCGCCCGTTAATCTTGAGGCCGTTTGCCTGACCTTGATTCAAATTTCTCATCTGGTGCAGGACTTCCCCGAAATTGTTGAGCTGGATATCAACCCGCTTCTCGCCGACAAAAATGGGGTGCTGGCGTTGGATGCCAGGATGAAAATTGCGCCTTCTCGCATGTCCGGTCCGCACCATCTTGCCATTCGGCCCTATCCGCAGGAACTTGAGGAATGGATTACGCTCCGATCCGGAGAAAAACTGTTCTGCCGTCCTATCCGGCCTGAGGATGAACCTGCCCATCATGAATTTATTGAACGATTATCTCCTGAAGATACGCGATTTCGCTTTTTTGGGCTTCTTCATGAGTTGCCGCATTCTCAAATGGCCCGTTTTACGCAAATTGACTATGATCGGGAAATGGCGTTCATTGCCGTTCGGACGTCTGAAGAAGGACGTGCTGAAACACTTGGCGTCGTTCGGACTATCAATGATGCCAACAATCAAAATGCGGAGTTTGCCATTGTGGTGCGTTCGGATATGAAAGGGCAGGGCCTGGGGAAACAATTACTGGAGAAAATGATCCGGTATTGCCGAAAAAGAGGAACGGAGCGACTCATTGGAGAAGTCTTACTGGACAATACCGGTATGCGGGAGTTGGCTCGGCGAACAGGATTTACCAGTCAACTTTCAGTAGAAGGAGATGTCATGGAAGTTACCCTGAATCTCACCTCCGGATGAGCGTCTGAATAATGGAGAGAGGTTGCTGGCAAGATCGCTGCTCCATGAATAATTTTCAGCTAATCAACGCTGCAAAACCCAAATTGCAAATATGCTCAAGCATTCGGAGGGGATCATTATGTATAAACAATTAACCGCACCGGATCACGTGATTGCCATGCATCTCAGTGATAAATTGACGGGCGACGACATCAAGAAATATAAGCTCATTCTTGATGAAAAGCTGAGCAACTATAATCACCTTAGCGTTGTGGTTGACTTCACAGGCTTGTCCGATATGAACGCCGATGCATTCGTTGAGGGGACGAAGGCCGATCTCGAACTTCTCAGGCATATCGAACAATTCACCCGCTTCGCTTTTATTACGGACAAGGAATGGCCGCAAGTCCTGGTCGGCTTCATGACCTCAATATTTCCGACCGTGGAGATGAGGGTGTTCCCGCATAGTGAGAGTGATGAAGCCATGAAGTGGGCATCGGAATTGCCGAAAGCATCAAAATCCCAACCGCCGGCTTTCCGTTTCCTTCCCACATCAAAGGACGATGTCTTGGCCTTTGAGATTGATGGAGTCATATCGGCGAAGGAAATACCCGAGGTCATTAAAAGATTCGAGACGTTTCTTGAGCGTCAGGAAAAGGTGCGGTTGCTCAACCGGATCAAACATTTCGGCGGCATCGATCCGGCCGTGTTCATGCAAAGCGGCCTTGTGTCGATCAAGCTCGCCGCCATGCAAAAAGTCGAGCGCTACGCCATCGTCGGTGCGCCAGGTTGGATGTGCAAGGTCATTGAGACCGTCAATCCCGCGATTGCCGATATGGATATGCGCACATTTACGGAAGATCAGGAGAATGAGGCCTGGGCGTGGCTGGGCGTGCCTGGGCGTGGAGCCAGTCGCATAGACCCCTAGACGGTTGATCCCAATTGTATTTTGAGAAAACAGACACATGATATGGATAACCGTCATGGGTGTGGGATGTTCAAGTAGGAGATCACTCAGTGTCCTGATCGCTTTCCTACTTAGCTCACAGATTATAGGCTGTGCGACTGTTGGTCCGGACTATGTCCCGCCCACACCAAACACCCCTGAAGCGTTTAGCAGTAAATTGTCAGGAGGGTTGAGTGCGGACCCGATGGACAGGACTGCATTGAGTCATTGGTGGACGACGTTGAACGACCCAGAACTCACGAGTCTCATCGAGCGTGCCTTGGCCGGTAGTTTAGATCTTCGCCAAGCTGCCTCACGCATTCTTGAAGCTCGTGCCCAGCGCGGTATCAGTGAAGCGAATCGTTTCCCCACCATCGACGCAACTGGATCAGCTTCCCGACGACGTTTCCGGTTTGGAACGAGCAAAGAGAATGTGATCGCTGCTACGGATACATTTTACGATGGCGGGTTTGATGCGACCTGGGAACTCGATCTTTTTGGCCGCCTTCAACGTCAAGTGGAGGCGTCCGAAGCAGCATTGGAGGCGAGTGAGGAAGACTATCGGGATGTCTTGGTCACGCTCTTAGCAGAGGTGGCGCTCAATTATGTGGAAGTGCGGGCATTTCAATCACGGGTGGCTGTGGCGGAAGCGAACCGTGACGCACAAGCCCAGACACTAGAACTTGTACAGGCCAACTTCGAGGGGGGAGAAATTTCTCAACTCGATGTCGAGCAGGCCCGGTCTAATCTTGAATCTACCCGTTCCCAAATTCCTGCCTTAGAAACGTCTCTCGCTCAGGCCAAGCATCGTCTGGCCGTCCTGCTCGGCCAGGCTCCGGGTTCGTTCGTCAGGGAACTTCGCAAGCCGAAGCCGGTGCCTCTGGCTCCGCCAAGTGTGGCGATTGGTGTGCCTGCCAATGTCATGCGACGAAGACCCGATGTTCGCCGCGCCGAACGGGAACTTGCAGCTCAGACAGCCCAGATTGGTGTGGCCACGGCAGATCTCTATCCGAAGTTCACGCTGATTGGCTCAGTAGGATTAGAGTCGTTTGGTGCGAGTGACTTTTTCCTGCCGACAAGCCGTGTGTTCAGAATCGGCCCATCCGTGCAATGGAATATCTTTGATGCCGGTCGTATCCGTCTTAACATCAAGGTTCAAAATGCCAGGCAAGAACAAGCATTGATCGCCTATGAAGGTGCTGTTCTGAATGCCCTACGGGAAGTCGAAGATATGCTGGTGGCGTATGTGAAAGAGATGATCCGTCGTCAATCATTGGTTGAGGCGGAACAGGCGACACGACGGATCGTCGAGATCTCTCAAGACCAATATCGTGGGGGGGAGAGTACCTTCCTTACGGTCTTGGACGCACAACGTTCCTTACTTACGATCCAAGATCAACTGGCGGAAAGTAACGCACGAGTCACGACTAACGTGATTAGCCTTTACAAAGCCCTTGGTGGTGGTTGGGAAAACTTAGCGCCGGAATCGAGTCCTGAGGGAGGCATCGCAGGATCCGATACCAATACGACAGAGGGCAGCGGGAGTGGCAAGTCATTACAAGAACCAAACGGGAGTTGATCGAATACTTGCACAAAGGGACTAATGGGTTCCGGAGAGGAAGCACGTGAGAGAAAAATGATAGGACGAGTGGTATTTGGAGCTATCTTGGTGGCGGGTCTTGCCACTGGTTGGTATTGGTGGCAAAGCCAGACGCCGCGTATCGCTGATGGCATTGTCTTCGGCAATGGTCGGATCGAAACCGAGGAGGTTGATATTGCGCCTAAGTATACGGGGCGTGTGCAAGCAATTTTTGTGCATGAAGGTGACATGGTTCAACCAGATCAGGTATTGGCCAAAATGGACACGGCCGAACTCGATGCGGAGATCGACCAGGCGAAAGCCCAACTGGCACAAGCCGAGGCCGCAGTCGTACAGGCCGAGGCCGAGATCATCCAACGAAAAAGCGAACTTAAACTGGCCGAGCAGGAACTGGCTCGTGCCTTGCCTCTGGTCCGTAGGGGATCTCTATCGAAGCGGACGCTCGATCAGCGGCAGAGTCAGCGGGACACTGCGGTGGCCGCGATGAATGCGGCGAAGGCGAAACTTCATACGCAACGCCGGGCGGTCGATGCGGCAGAGGCAGGAGTGAGGCATTTTCAGACGCAGATCGACGATACTTTTTTGAGGACACCAGTGATGGGCCGCGTCCTCTATCGCCTGGCCCAGGAAGGGGAAATTCTGGCTGCTGGGGGAAAAGTCTTGACCGTACTGGATTTAAGCGAGGTGCACATGGAGATTTTTCTCCCATCACGGGACGCGGCACGGCTTTCGGTTGGAGCGGAAGCGCGAATCGTGTTCGACGCCAGGACGTCTGAGTATGCCGTCCCGGCCGCCGTCAGCTTTGTCGCCCCGGAAGCCCAATTTACGCCGAAACAGGTCGAGACCTTGAGTGAGCGTGAGAAGCTTATGTTTCGAGTCAAGGTCAAAATTCCCCATGAACTGGTCATGAGGCACATTGAGAAGGTAAAGACCGGGGTGCGGGGGGTGGCCTATGTGCGGCTCGATGCCTCGGTGGCATGGCCGGAATTTCTTGAGAAGCGATACCCGGGCGATCCACAATAAGGTTGTCGGCTATGCCCAATTTAAATGGATTAGTCGTGAGTCTGGTGGAGGATGTCACGCATGGCTATGGGAAAGTTTGCGCGCTTAATGATGTGACGGTGGAGATCCCGTCCGCCTGTATGGTTGGACTCCTGGGACCCGACGGGGTCGGCAAATCAACGTTGTTAGGCCTGATTGCCGGCGCGCGCAAGATTCAGGCCGGAACCATCCAGGTGCTTGGTGGTGACATGGCCGATGCTCGGCACCGTACCATCACCTGTCCGCGCATCGCCTACATGCCGCAAGGTCTTGGAAAGAATCTCTATGCGGAGTTGAGTGTCTTTGAAAATTTGGATTTTTTTGGTCGACTGTTCGGGCAATCTTCCGGCGAACGTCACGCACGTATCGGTACGCTTTTAAAGGCCACCGGACTTGACCCATTTCCCGATCGAGCGGCAGGAAAGCTTTCAGGAGGAATGAAGCAGAAACTCGGGCTGTGTTGTGCACTCATTCATGACCCGGATCTTCTCATTCTGGACGAACCCACCACTGGCGTTGACCCCCTCTCGCGTCAGCAGTTTTGGACGCTGATCGACAACATACGAGCTGAACGCACGGGAATGAGTGTGCTCGTGTCAACGGCCTATATGGACGAGGCTGAGCGGTTTGATTGGCTTATCGCTATGGATGCCGGGAAAATCCTGGCGACAGGCTCGCCCCAAGAACTCAGGACAACGACGCATTCAAAGAGCCTGGAGGAGGCTTTCGTCGCACTCTTGCCCAAGGATAAGCGCGGGGCCCGGAGCGAACTGACGATTCCGCCAAGACAGGAAACCGATGGGGAGCCTGCCATCATCGCCAAGGGACTTACTCGGCGCTTTGGTCATTTTACGGCGGTCGAGAATGTTAGTTTTTCGATTGAGCGTGGGGAGATCTTCGGCTTTCTTGGCTCAAACGGTTGTGGGAAGACGACTACGATGAAGATGCTGACGGGGCTTCTCCCTGCCTCTGAAGGCGAGGCCTTGCTGTTCGGGAAACCTGTGGAAGCGGGTAATCTTGAAACCCGTAAACGTGTCGGCTACATGTCGCAGTCTTTTTCGCTTTATGGCGAATTGACCGTACGACAAAATCTTGTTCTGCACGCTCGGCTCTTCCACCTGCCGCGAGAGAAAATGGGGGCCCGGATCGACGGGCTTATTGACCGCTTTAGACTCGCTGACTATATGGACCAACTGGCCGACCAGTTGCCGCTTGGTGTGCGTCAACGGCTCTCGCTGGCAGTTGCCCTCATTCACCAACCGGAAATGTTGATACTCGACGAACCCACTTCCGGCGTGGATCCTGTGGCGCGAGATGAATTTTGGCAACTGCTTATCGATATTGCCCGTAATCAGAGCGTCACGATCTTCATCTCGACACATTTTATGAACGAGGCCATGCGCTGCGATCGTGTCTCCCTCATGCATGCAGGTAGAGTGCTCGCGTGTGATACGCCGACTGCCCTACAAACGGGTCGGGGTGCATCGAATCTGGAGGAGGCCTTTATCGGGTTCATTCAGGATGCGATTGGTCAGGCAAAAGAAGAATCCACTGCGTTTACCATAACCCAAGCGAAGGCGCCACCGGCGTCTAATAAAACCTTGGCGAACGCTCCCGGTCAGAGGTCCGTCGTCAGTCTTGGGAGACTCTTAGCCTATAGCCATCGCGAAACCCTAGAGGTGCTGAGAGATCCCATTCGGCTGGCCTTTGCATTTGTCGGATCTGCACTTCTCATGTTGATCTTCGGTTTCGGGATTACCACGGATGTCGAAAACCTTCGATATGCCGTTCTTGACTTCGATCAAACTCCAGAGAGCCGTACTTATTTGCAAAACCTCTCGAGCAACCCTCGTTACTTCCTGGAGCAATCGCCTCTGCGTTCTCCAGCAGAACTCACAAGGCGACTGGAATCGCACGACATTTCTTTCGGAATCGAGATTCCATCGCACTTCGGTCGAGATCTCAAGCGGGGAAACCAGCCGACAGTGTCCGCTGTGATTGACGGGGCCATGCCGTTCCGGGGGGAGACCATTCAAGGGTATGTGGAAGGCATGCACTTGGCGTATCTGAAGAACCTTGCCATTCAAGAATTTGGGAACCCATCAACTGCCGTTCCTGCCCGTATCGAAACTCGTTACCGCTACAACCCGAGCTTTGAAAGTATTTATTCCATGGTGCCTAGCGTGCAGGCGATCCTTCTCGTCTTGATTCCCGCTATTCTGATGGCGGTTAGCGTGGTTCGAGAGAAGGAGCTTGGATCGATGACCAACTTCTTTGTCACGCCGACCACGCGGCTCGAGTTTCTCTTGGGGAAACAATTTCCATACATCGCGATCGGAATGTTGAACTATACGCTCCTGGTCGTTATGGCTATGGTGGTGTTCCAGGTCCCCCTCAAGGGGAGCGGTTTCACCTTGACTCTCGGCGCATTCCTCTATGTCACGGTGACGACAGGGATTGGTCTCCTCGTGTCTTCCTTTACGTCAACACAGGTGGCGGCCGTTTTCGGTACGGCTATCCTGGCCATGATGCCGACGCTTCAGTTCTCTGGCATGTTGCAGCCGGTGTCGACACTGGAGGGTGGTGCGAAGTTCCTTGGCACTCTTTGGCCGGCCACCTACTATATGCATATGAGCGTCGGGGCCTTCACGAAAGGACTCGAGTTCCAAGATTTATGGCCAAACCTTCTTCCCCTCGCGGCGTTTATTCCGGTGTTGACGATCTTTAGTGCCATGGCTCTCAAGAAGCAGGATCGCTAGCGATGGAACGATGGCAAAATATCTTCTGGCTTGGCATCAAGGAACTGCGGAGCCTGCAACGCGACCCGGTTATCGTGATTCTGCTTCTGTATTCTTTTACCTTTAGCGTGTATTCCATGGCGACGGGAATTTCCTCCGAGGTGCACCATGCATCCATCGCTCTTGTCGATGAAGACCGTTCCGCTCTTTCCAGACAGATTGCCCATGCCTTTTATGCGCCATTTTTTCGCGAGCCCCTGCTCATCTCGGCCGATGCCATTGATTCGAGTATGGACCAAGGCCGGTTTATGTTCGTGTTGAACATCCCGCCTCGATTCGAGGCCGATGTCATTGCTGATCGCCAGCCTGAGATTCAGGTGAATATTGATGCCACTGCGGTGATACAGGCAAGCATCGGAGCGAGTTATATCCGGAATATTATTTCTGATGAAATTGCGCGTTTTCTACAAGGGACGAACAATGGGCCACGGCGTGCGGTTGAGCTGGTGACGCGAACGGCGTTTAACCCCAATCGTACAGGGACCTGGTTTCATAGCATCGTGGCCATCATTAACCAGGTCACGATGTTGGCGATCGTTCTGACGGGAGCGGCCTTGATCCGTGAGCGTGAGCATGGCACCATCGAGCACCTGCTTGTGATGCCCTTGACGTCCTTCGAGATTGCCATGGCGAAGGTTTGGGCGAATGGTCTCGTCATTCTTCTGGCCACAGTTGTATCCCTTCTGTTTGTTGTAAAGGGGATCTTGTCGGTTCCGATCGCCGGATCAACGATGCTCTTTCTTATTTGCACCACGCTCTATCTTTTTTTTGCAACAGCCCTGGGGATCTTTCTGGGGACGCTGGCTCGCTCTATGGCGCAGTTCGCTCTTCTCATCATCCTCGTCATCCTGCCGTTGAATTTGCTCTCTGGTGGTAGTACCCCGGTCGAGAGTCAGCCTGACTGGCTACAGACCATTACCCTATTCCTCCCTTCACGCCATTTTGTGAGCGCGGCGCAAAGCATTATTTATCGAGGCGCAGGCTTTGACATCGTGTGGCCTGAATTCGTGGCTGTCACGGGGCTCGGTTTTATTTTCTTTCTGTTCAGCCTGGCTCTGTTTCGCCGGTCCATTGCGGTGAGCAAGTAAACGATCATATCCCCCTGAGGTTCAAAGGTGTCCATCATGAACAAGCATCACAATAATGCCTCCGTGTCTTTCTTATTTTATACTTGTTCGATGCCTACGGAATTGGAGCGGTCAACGGATCTGGCACTGGACCTGAAATGGACGTGGAGCCACTTCGGTGATCGTTTGTGGGACCGAGGGATGGAAACGGAAGGCAAATCATTATTCTATTCTCAAAAATGCCTAAAAAACATCGCTTGAAGTCACGGCATGGGATCAAACGTTACAAACCGACCTGCACCTATGGATGGAGCAGCGCCACCAACTCAGAGGGGGGACGGTTTTCACATTTCAAATCGGCAGCTTCTGTTGAAAGTTTGCCTGCACGACATCGGCGCGGTATTCACCCTTCAGCCGGTGAGCCAGCGCATCCATCGCCTCAGGTTCGCCATGGACCAACACGACACGCGGCCGTTTCTCGAAGTGATGGTACCAATCCATCAGGCCTTGTTGATCTGCATGTGCAGATAAGCCGCCAATGGTGTGCACGTGGGCCTTGACCTGTATGGTCTCGCCCCACAACCGAATATACTTGGCACCATCCACTAGAGCACGACCCAGGGTCCCTCTAGCCTGGAAACCGACGATCATCACGTGAGCCTGTTTGCGCCAGATATTGTGCTTGAGGTGATGTTTGATACGGCCACCAGTACACATACCACTTCCGGCAATAATGATGGCGCCCGATTGCTTCCGGTTGATTTTCATCGAATCTTGGCTGTGCTGAGACAGATGGAGATTCGGCAAGTCGAAGGGATCTCCGCTCTGTTCAAAGATGTGTTTGGCTTCGACATCGTAGATCTTTGCATGCTTGCCATAGACCCGGGTGGCCTCGATGCCCATGGGGCTATCCAGAAACACCTCCCAATCCCCGATGCCCCATTCATCAAAATAGCGCTTGAATATGTACAAGAGTTCTTGGGTCCGTCCGACAGTAAAAGCGGGAATCAAAATATTGCCTTTTTCGGCACGGGCACTGGAAATGATCTCACCCATCTCCTGCCAGGTTTTGTCCCAGCCCCGGTGTTGACGGTCGCCATAGGTGCTCTCCATGATGACCAGGTCTGCATGCGTCAGGACTTCCGGGTCACGGAGGATAGGTGCCCCCCGATGGCCCAGATCACCGCTGAACACAACTTTACGGGAGTGATTCCCCTCATGGAGTTCCAACTCTGCGATGGCAGAACCCAGGATATGGCCCGCGTCGCGCAACGTCAGTTGTACGCCGGGCAAAATTTCCTCGGTCTTTCCATAGTCGAGAGACCGGAAGTGTTGGTGAGCTTTTCGCGCTTCCTCACGGGTATACAACGGTTCAATTAATTCCAAGCCCTTGCGCTCCCGTTTTTTGTTTTCCCATTGCACATCTTTTTCATTCAGATAGCCGGCGTCCTCCAGCATGATGGCACATAAATCTAGGGTGGCTCTATGTGTATAAATGGGTCCTTTATAGCCGTGCTTGATCAACAACGGCAGACGCCCGGAGTGGTCGAGGTGGGCATGGGTGAGCACGACGGTATCAATCCTTTTGGGATCAAAGAGGAACGGGTCCCGATTGTGTCGCTCTTTTGTTTGACTGCCCTGAATTAACCCGCATTCAACGAGCACCCGATATTTTCCGACATGCAGTAAATAACACGACCCGGTGACTTCTCGTGTCGCCCCCAAAAATTCAATCTGCATCACATTTGACTCCTATCCCTGTCTATAAGTTTTACGTTAGGCTCGGCACATACTCTCTTACATTCAAGGAGTAAGTGCAATGGCCTCCCAAGAGGAGGTACAAAGTAATTGGGGAACGTTTGTGCTCGCGGCCGAGGGGGATGGCCCCAAGGAAATCCGATTTTTGAGGTAGCGTGGGTACCGTGTCACGGTCTAAAGGGTAAAGGGGACGAGCTGCTTGGGCTACTGTTAAAGCCGCCTGCGGCCAAAATTTCCAGTCCTGAGAACAAAAAGAGGCGCTGTCCGAGTTGCTCGATACCATTCAAAATCGAAGACCCCGTACCGGCACGGTGGCGTGAAAAAATCAGATCTCCGCGAAGCAAATGCAGGATCTGTTGGCCTATGTACTGACCCTGCGGAATTAAAACAGAGTGGAAAGGATTACGGAACCCGGTAATAATAAGGAGGAGACCATGAGCACATTAGTCGTGATCGGATACAAGGCCCCCTACAAGGCGGAGGAAGTCCGGCTCACCCTGCGCAAACTGGAGCGCGATTATCTGATTGAGCTGGAGGATGCAGTGGTCGCCGTTAAGGATGCCAAGGGCCAGGTTAAGCTCAACCAGTCCGTCAATCTGACGCCTGTTGGCGCGGTCAGCGGTGGGTTTTGGGGCACGTTGATCGGCATGATTTTCATGAGCCCGCTGCTGGGCATGGCAGTTGGCGCTTCCGCCGGCGCGGTTTCCGGCGCCTTGAGTGATGTCGGTATAGATGACCGGTTCATGAAAGGGCTGGCCGCCACCATGACACCCAACAGTTCCGTGCTGTTTGTCCTTGTCCGCAAATCGACGCCGGACAAGGTGTTGGAAGAGTTGAACGGCACGGGGGGCACAATTCTCCAGACATCGCTCTCCCATGAAGACGAAGCAAAACTGCAAGCGGCCCTGGAAGCAGGAAAGGGATAGGGGGCATGGATGATTTCCCCCATGCGATGACCTTGGACGGTGTCGTCCATCGGGCTAGGCCAGTTAGTTGACTGAGCCAGGAATCCAAAATGTGCTGTCCTTCGTCCTGACATTGCGGAAATCATACACCCAAGACCATCAAGCATGGATGAGAGAACGATGAATGATTCGATGAGAATAGTAGGCATTGCCGGTAGCCTCAGAAAGGCCTCCGTGAACAGAGCCGCGCTTCGAGCCGCAGTCAAGCTTGTCCCCCATGGCAGTACACCGGATATATTCGACTTGGAATGAATTCCGCTATTCAATGCGGACCAGGAACGAGCCTTTCCGCTAGTGCGAAGGAACTCAAGGCCACGAAAGAGACACATCAGCCGGTCGAAAAAATCAAGAATAAGGCCATGGCTGTACTCATACTTAAGTGGCTGCTGGACCTTAAGGACATTTCTGCACTCGCTTCGGATGCGAAGTTGATTTCCGTGCAGATGTTCCCGATCGATCAGGACATGCAGCAGCCTTCGTAAGGACATCAGAGAGTGCAATCATATAAAAGACACATTGCGTGACCAATTGATTAGGGCATGAAAGCTCAAATCCGGTGTGGAAAACCCTGTGGACGGATCTGCGCCGGGATTTCTCATGGGAGAGTCTCCGACAAGCATCATCATGTACACGCCGGATGGAAATATGTCGGCGTAGTTGATGCGCCGTAACCGACAGAACTTTGCTTTCGTTGACTGATTCAACGGGACCACAGAGGAATATCGAGAAGAAGCTTCCACCTATATTGCGTCCTCAGCCGTCAGTGGCAATAACGTGAAGGGACCATGACCATGAGCGCTGCCGTACCACTCCCCAACCCTGAGCGCGCCGCGATATTACCCATTCGCTCACTTGCAAACCAGGCTTTCTCGCGCGCCGCCGGCGCACCTCTGATCGAAGACAACATCATCCGACTGCTCCAAGACGCGGGCGAGAATTACCCGGCTTGGCTCGATGCAATCCGCGGGGCGAAACGGTGCATTCATTTCGAAAACTACATCATTCGCGAAGATGATGTGGGTCGAATGTTTGCCGACGTGCTCGCTGG
>BQIZ01000047.1 GCA_021604365.1 Nitrospirales bacterium | reverse complement strand
TATGGACAAAGGGGTTGGGATTTCTAAGGAAAATCTAGAGAAAATATTTGATCCATATTTTACGACAAAGTCAACAGGGTCAGGGCTCGGTCTTGCAACCTCCTACTCCATCGTTAGGAATCATGGAGGAGTGTTGGCTGTGAATTCCGTGCTTGGGAAAGGGAGTACTTTTTCTTTATTTCTACCCGCTATCCCCATCCCAAAAATGGCTTACGAAGTGCCCGAGAGGCGGGTGAAAATGGGGCAAGGCAAAATTCTGATTATGGATGATGAAATTCAAATCCGGAAAGTTCTTGGTGAGATGGTGGAAACCTGTGGATACAGTTACCAGACAGCCAAGGACGGGGAAGAAGCCTTGAGGGATTTTTGTGAGGCATGGGAAGTCGGGTCTCCATTCTCAGCCGTCATTCTTGATTTAACCGTGCCCGGAGGATTAGGAGGGAAAGAAGTCCTCAGTCGGCTGTTAACTATAGATCCCCAAGTCAAAGCTATTGTGGTGAGTGGTTATTCAAATGATCCAGTCCTTGCCAATTATCAAGAATATGGTTTCAAGGGTAGAGTCGCAAAGCCCTTTAATCTTGTGGACCTAAGTGTTGTGCTGCATTCCGTATTAGAGTAAACGACCTCATGCGTTTTAGCCTAGGGTAGGTTCTGGGTATCTGAATAGTTGTTCCTCAAAAAAGGGGAATCCTCATTGGTGATGGATTCCCGCTTTTTTGTGGCCACTGTTTTAGTGATGCTCTGCCTACGGTTTACGAAGAGAGATTGTGGACCTCGGTTGCCGACTAATTTTTTATGATAACCAAGAATAAGTTGACTCCTTCGGGTTCCTGTTCAATGCGAATTTGATTCTCTGTAAACCCGCATTCCTGCGCAAGCCTGCGAAGGTGCATTTTGCTTCGATGAAATAAATCCCATTTAAAAAGTTCCATATAGCCTCGACTGGGATTATCAATCGTGAAATTTCCAATTACCATTCTCCCATTTGGTTCCAGAAGCGTGAAGAATCTTTTTAAGGTCCGCTTAAAGATATTGTCATTGAAATAGTCAAATAAGCCAGCCGACCAAATAAGATGGTATGTTTTGTTCGGTGAAAAACGAAACACATTCTTGTGCGTAAAATGCATGTGAGCAAGGAAGTCACGACAAAGGTCCTTGGCATAATTAATGGCATTCGCGTCTTGATCAACGCAATCGATCTCAAGTTTTGAGGTCCCAAGAACCTTGAGGGCTTCATACATATCCCGACCAGGGCCAGAGGCTAGGTTGAGAATATGGCTGGTTGAGGGGGTTTCCATTTTTGTCCTCCATAATTGATCAAGAAAAAATGACAATCGATTTCTGACTGCCTTAGGTGCTTTTTGGGAATGAAAAAACTGGTCCCACTTTGTTAAAGAAGGGTTTGAGGATGTGTAGTAATTGTATATTTTTTCAATGATTTGATAATCCCCTGCATATCCTAATGGTTTATGGTACGCCCAACCTTGAATGGTTTCTGGGGAAAGGGCCTCTCCGAAGGCAGCTCGAATGGATTTTAATTGATCAGCGGAAAATACCTTGTGTATGTTTTTTCCTGAAAATTGTTCCAGAAGCGTATTTAGCATGGGATAGTCTATTGGGTCTGGTCCTCCTTTTTTTGAAAATCCGGAAATGAGTTCAATCGTGCTTTGGGAAAGTTTTTGAATTTCGGTGGCACTCCTTGGGAAAAACTGGGAAAGGGGGATAGTGTGTGGGAACATAGGAAACCTCCTTTTGGTGTTTGAAGCAGACAGATGGTCGAAAATTCCCTGGAACGTCCAAGACGATAGGGAGGGGGATGCACAGCGTGACAATGCGAAAAGATTGTGAACGGAAAATATCTTAATGATCCCCTGATGGGGGGACTGGGAAGGGGTAGTTCCTGATCCGGAATTCGTCCGCATAGTAGGACAAAGACCCGGGATTCCTGAAGGTTGACCGCTAATAAAGGTTTGGATATTTCATCGGACTTCGTCTATTCTGCCAAATCTTATAAACTGAAGGGACATGTGGAGGGAGAGCATATGAAAAGGAATGAAAGGATCAAATTTAGTGGACGGGACATTACCCGATCTTAAAGACGCCTGTCTAGAAAAATTTTTGTGAGGTTTTCTTGAAAGTTAATGTAATAGATTATACTTTTTAGACTGCTAGATTAAGTTAAGGTTTTGGTTTAATTTTTAATTCTTTCGTAGTCTGAAAAAATTGTCGTGATTGGAAGAAAGGCTTGCGCTATGGTCGCTAGGATCCAAATTATAAAAAATAATTTTTGTCGCCGGCACAGATGAAAAAATTACCAGATAAAAAAAAATCTAATCCCCGTGTCAGGGTTGTTCAAGTTATTTCCAAAACTAAAAAAGCAAAGTTTCAAAAACGCCTCCTGGCGTGGTATGGGGAATTCGGTCGGGATCTTCCATGGAGGAGAACATCTGATCCCTATAAAATTCTGGTTTCTGAGGTAATGTTGCAACAGACGCAAGTGGACAGGGTTATTCCTAAATTCCACGAGTTTCTTGGGAAATATCCCACTCTGCAGGATCTGGCGGAAGCTCAGCCAGAGGACGTTCGAAAGTCGTGGTATCCCCTAGGGTACAATATTCGACCATACCGTCTTCATGGCATTGCCTGTGAGACGATTGAGCGTTATGGCGGAGCTATTCCCAATAAACCTGAGGAACTCCTTTCCCTAAAAGGCATTGGTCGCTATACCGCAGGAGCCATCAGGTCATTTGCCTTTAATAAAGATGCGCCCATTTTAGACACCAATGTGATGCGGGTATTGCATAGGATATTTATTGGGAAAGGGGAGGCTAAGAAGCAAAAGGCCGAGTTATGGTTACTCTCTGAAAAACTCATTCCCCGGGGCAAAGGATATGATTTTAACCAGGCATTAATGGACTTTGGGGCCATGGTGTGTACAGCCAGAAAGCCGATTTGTTTATTATGTCCCATGCGGAATATTTGTCTTACCGTTTCTTTAGATGAAAAGTAATGAGCCTCAGGAAATGCCACCTATTATTGTGGCGGCCGCAATTATCTGGCATAAAGATAGGGTTCTCTTGTCAAGGAGAAAACCGGAATCCTATCTAGGGGGGCTTTGGGAATTTCCTGGGGGGAAAAAAGAATTTGGAGAGACTTTGGAGGATTGCCTGCGCAGAGAGGTGAAGGAGGAGCTAGGGGTAGAGATTAGTGAGCCTGTTTGGTTTCATTTTCTTCATTATCAGTATCCGGAAAAAATGGTGGAGTTGTATTTTTATACCTGTTCCATCATTTTGGGGATTCCACAAGCGTTAGAGTCCGCTGAAATTACCTGGGTTCACAAGCATGAATTGATTTCCTATGAGTTTCCTCCTGCAGATATTCCAGTCATAAACAAAATTATGCAAGTTTGAAATTCAGATCAATCAGTATATTTCCATTCATAACAAGGTTTTATGAGGACATGAAGATTGTCCTTAATATCGAACTCGCTCAAGCTATTCAGCTAGGATGGATGAAGTTGTTAGGGAATGGTCCCTTGCCTTCCCCCGTGGCTGCTCCTCACCCTGAAGCTTCCCTTTTTGTCGTTGAGAAATACGAAGGATGCATCCATAAGGAAAATGGGCGGTAAACGCTTTATATTTCATGAAACCTTCAGTCGAATTTGTGGTCATTGGCAACTTAGTTTTCTCAGATGGCATATTTCCTCAAATGGGGTTAAATTGGAATGCCAACAATAACTTGGAGATGCTTCGCCAGTTTTGTGATTGCACGGGTCAGCCTCAACTGTCTCTTATCATTTCTCACAATGGACTGGGCTATATTGGCGCTTCAAAAAAACGGTCCATGATTCATCAAGAAAGATCGCCCTTTGATGGCAATCTTCCAAATTTTCCTCTTAGCTCTTGTGAGAGATCATGCCCAGGCCGGAATGAATTCCTGGCTCTTCGCGTAATCGTGTGGGTGAATTTTAAGCAATTTAGATGGTTGGCAGCATGCGGTGAGAATTTTCAAACGGAGGGACTCCTCATTTTGCAGTCTTTCCGCACTTCTTTGGAGACCCCGGATCTGGTGGCTAAGATTTCGAATCCAGGCGATCTTGCTGGCATAAAACACTCGATGGACGTGGCCGCATGTGCTGCAGATCATTTTTCCCTTCGGCGATGCGGTGGAAGAAATCAGGCCTTCGAGGCCCCCAAGCCCCCTGTACCGAGGAGTTTGGGAGAAATTCAGGGATTCGATAGGTGTCCATAAGTCGTCCATGTTTCATATGGGGCAATCCTGCCAACTTTTTTCAGGAAGAAAATATCTCAAACACCTTGACCAGAGCCAATTCTAAACGATCAGCAGATGAATTTTACCCACTCAATTCCACGAAGATAGGAATTCCTTTATGGCAGTAAATTAATGGATGTAGGAAAATGATTTATTCTATCGAGAGGAACTGTCCTGAAGGCGTCGAATTTCTTCAGCTTGTTGGTCCACTATTTTTTGGAGTTTTCGTAATTGGGAATTCAGTGAATCCATTGTCATTGGTGGTTCAGCCTTATTGTTAGGGCTTGTCTTTGGACCAGGTTGGGTTAGTTGATTCTCTTTGTTGTTTGGATTTGAGGGGTCGAGATTTTGATAATTGATGGCAATCCTATGATACGTTGATGGAACTGTCATGAAGGCTTGGACTTCCTCAACCCTTATGGCAGCTTCCTGGTGGGAAAAGGTCAGGGAGGTTGTCTGGACATTTCGAGAGGAAGGTTGCATTTTTGGAGATACGGCAGGGTTGGGTTTTGAATCTTTTAACGTCACCAGTAGAGAGGATGGAGGAAAGTTGGCGAGCGTTCCCTGGACCGAAAAGAGCTGGTCATCGGTCGGTGGACACTTGAACTGGATAACTTCCTCCGGTGTGACCTGAGAAAATGCCATGGATATATGATGTGCCAAAAAATCTATTTGCGAGGGAGAGAATGCTGGAATGGGATCCTGAGTTGAAAGCAGGAATTGTTGGAGTATGCCTTCCTCTTGGCTAATGGCAATTCCTTTTAGAATTTTGGCGATAAGGGACTCTGAAAGATTTGCTGGATGCCTGGGGGTCTTCTTTAAATTGTGGGATGTTTTTAGTGAAATAATGCACTCAGGCCCATCCTGGAGAACTGTTTCTACTTCAGGGGTCCAAGAGCACTGCAGGTTGAAGGTCGTTAGGGTAGCGACAAGCAGACATCGTCCGGTATATCCTCTCGGCTTGAAATGATGTAATGACGGAGTGAATGCATGTAGAAATGCTTTGATCACTTCACCAGGTGTTCAGGAGGCAAGACCTAGAACTTTTGGGACTGAAATGGAAAAGGAAAGTTGATGGTGATTAAATCTGTCGAATTCCGCAGGCACGCGCAATTCCCTCCTGATAGCGTGACCACAAGTTCAATGCCTCTTCCAGGAGAGAGAGAACTTTGACCTGATCACTGCTTTCATCTGTGTGATGGGTAACCATGTCATAGACAGTTTTGCGGGATCCTGCGGAAAACATATGTTGTGCGCGAATATAATCCATAAATGCCGGCGATAAGCCTTGGTACTGACTTAAATAATGTTTCCAGACGATATCTTCAATCTCCTCTTGGTTTTGTGCCGGCTTCGGATAGAGCACTTCTTCCGGATCGTTGGAGGTGCCTTTAATGAAAATTGAGAGCACTGCCGCTCCGATCGACCAATCTTCCTCTTGGCATATTAGATTTAACCATTCTCGATATCCACGGCTCGATGCCAGCAATTCCACATCCCGAAACCCAGCTCGATCAAATCCAAGTCCATTCATCATGTGGAGAAAAAGTTCCTGGTGAGGCTGGCCAAGTGAAAACCCACCGGTTTCTTCTTCATAAATTATTGTGGCGAGCAGTCGGCGAGCTTCCCATGGAGGGTTTTTCCCGAGAATTTGAGCGAGAAGCACAGAAAAATCTCGAACATAGACGACATATTCCTGATGAAAGTAAATGTTCAATTTTTCTTTGGTGATCGTGCTTCCTTCCAAAAATGGAGTAGCCCAATGGTGTTTTCGGCGAAGTACATCAAATATGCGATCACGAAATTGTTCTGGTGAAAGTTTTCTCATATGGAGGGGTTATCCCTTATTACGGTCTATTTTCATGAAAAGAAAAAGGTAGGTTTTGGATAGGCATGGGATTATGATAGACATGATAAGTGCCTATGTCATGAAATTACATTATCACATATTAAAGGAGTCAGTAACAATGCAACCCATTAACCTTGCGGATCCTGGTGCCATTTTAGAATTATTAGCGAACGTGACTCTGCGTGGAGAAGGGGTCACTGCAGAAAATCTTATGGAATATGTGATGGATGAAGGATTTACCGAGCCAACCTACTTAAGTGCCAAAGGGGAAGATTCTCTGGCATTTTACCAGGGGCAACCAAATGCTTGGGGCATTTACCAAATCCGTGAATGGAAACGAGTCTTAGTTATTTCTGGAGGAACAGGAAAGAAAAGGCGAGCTCAAATTACCGAAACTCCTTAAGCAAATCCCAACCATGGGTATGATTAGAATGGGGGAGTGCCCTGGCCTTTTCTGATGAGTCGTGCTTGTCCACAGAATCTGTTTCCCAAGGACCTTTCTCAATACCAACCTCCTATTAATTTCCCTTCTTCAAAATAGAGATATCTGTGCTTAATTGTGCTTGAATCCAGCCAGTCTTCATAAACCCATTCTTCTCGTCGTATCCCTTTTTCCGTATAGCTGACATTCATTTGATAGGGGGACCCCCAGGCATCCATCACTTGCTCACGACTCATGCCAGCCATAACAGATTTATCTTGTAGATGCTGTTCAAAGGTTGGGTCGAGTAATCGGGGTACGATCCCCCAGCCGAGCATCCAAAGCGCAAAGGCTACCAAAAACCCATATATTGTGAGCCGAACTGGGCGTCGGCAGATCCATGGCGTAATTTGAAATTCGCTGCTTGTCGGCTTGGAGAACTCTTCAGTCTCTTGGCGGGAACTGCTTCCATCTTCAGATAGAGACGGAGGAGATATTTTTAGATTTTCGTGTGTTATCATATTGGAGATTTGCTCATTACTCTAGCAGTGGATTTTAAGGTGGGTCAAGGTAAAGCTGGATGTTTCTTGAAGTTGAACAGAACCCCAATTTTGAAGGCTCATATTTCCTACGGTTTAAGGAGTTGGGCCCTCCTCGGAGTGTATCACACGTGAAATCCTATGATCGGATTTCCCAGGGAGAATGGTGTGCGGTGACCGGATGGGGTGATGATGCTGATCAACCGTTACGGCCTGCTTATGCCCAAAGGGTAGAAGATTCCGGTTCCGGTTCAACATTTATTGTTTTTGGAGGCAACTGGGGGATTCGATTGAAATTCGAAAGCGATACCAATAATTGGAATATTGAAGACCTCAATCAATGGGGCGAGGGGTATTTATCAATAGGAGAAGAACGGGATCTTCGATATGAGTAACGACGAGGAGAGGTCAAGTTTCATGAAAAAATATTTAAAGAAAGTCAATCATCATAGTGAGGTTGAGGAACGGATTTGATCGGTGGCGAAGGAGGAGAGAGACGTTTCTGAAATTCAGGTGAGTAGGGATTGAGAGTGGATTCATGGGTTAATCGTTGCTGAGTCTTCACGATTTGAAGACTTTGAGTGGTGATTTCCAGGCGGTCGATCGGAGTGTCAATTGAAAGAATGCTGGGAATTCCATTAATAGAAAACAATTGATAGGCTAGAGACCATGCGAGATTTCTTTTTCCCTGTTCTTTGACGATGAAATCGGCCTCTCGTGAAGGCTCACCCTTAAAAATCAGGACCCAGAGATTGGATCGAAAGGTTGGGGCCGATTGTTCTGTTGGGGGGATAAATTCAGGGACGACCGAAGGAATGCTTTTTATGGGAATCGCAGGGGAAAATTCCACTTCACAACGTTGCACATACAGGGTTGGAATGGTTTTGCCTTCATTTAAATCAGGAATATAAGCGAAGGAATACCGAACTTGGATACCATTCCGAACGTAGGTGTACACATCCTCGCCATTTCCTGGTGAAACCAAATTTTTGAAATATTTTTCCCAATCTGGGAACGTATAATAGCTGAAAACACGGAGGGCGGCCTTTCGTGATCGAACTGCCATCGGTATTCCTAGTGTTTGGCGTAGTTCTTCCTGGGTTAAACCCAAATAGCCATCTTCAAAGTAGGGTTCGGCTATAGCGGGGGTAGGCCATAAGAATCCCTCTGTGTTACAAAGTAGGGCGGCCAAAATGGCAAAGGCAACCCATGACGTAAGCCTTTTACAAAGTGTTAAGAAAAATGTCATAAAAGGATGAATGGTAGTTTTGTCATCCTATTTCTTGAAATTCCTGGAAGTCAAGATTAATGATGCTTGAAAATGAGGGAATAGGGTTGAATTATTGACCGTGAGTTTAGATGTATTTTGATTGATGAGGGGGGTAAGAATGAACACACTGGAAGCGGCGTTAGAATCTCGGATCCTTGTGCTGGATGGTGCCATGGGAACCATGATTCAAGCCCATAATTTGAGTGAAGCTGATTTTCGCGGGACGCGTTATGCCAACCATGTCTGTGATGTCAAAGGGAATAATGACCTGCTGACTCTGACACAACCAAAAATTATTGAAGATATCCATGTGCAATATCTTCAAGCCGGAGCCGATATTATTGAAACTAATACCTTTAATTCCAATTTGATATCTCTGGCTGATTATCAGATGGAGGGGTTGGCGTATGAATTAAATTTGGCGGCGGGGCAGGTGGCAAAGCGGGCTGTTGCTCGGGTGCAAGCTGAGCAACCTGGCAGGATGTGTTGGGTCGCCGGAGCTTTTGGTCCTACAAATCGAACGGCTTCGATGTCACCTGATGTGAATAACCCAGCATTTCGAGCAGTTACCTTCGATGATTTAGAAGCAGCTTACTATGAGCAGGTACGGGGTTTGGTTGAAGGAGGTGTCGATCTTCTTATTGTTGAAACCATTTTTGACACTCTAAATGCCAAGGCCGCCTTTTATGCAATTGCCAGGTACTGCGATGAAATACAGCGTCAAATTCCCATTATGGCATCGGTAACTATTACGGACCTTAGTGGCCGTACGTTATCAGGACAACTTATCGAGGCCTTTTGGAATTCTATTTCCCATGCCAATCTTTTGAGTGTGGGGATTAATTGTGCATTAGGGGCCAAGCAAATGCGGCCCTATATTGAAGAACTTTCCAATGTGGCGCCCATCTATATCAGTTGCTATCCCAATGCGGGTTTACCCAATGCTTTTGGCGGGTTCGATGAAACACCGGAACGCATGGGCGCGGATCTCAGGGATTTTGCCAGCCAGGGATGGGTCAATATTGTCGGCGGGTGTTGCGGGAGCACACCCGAGCATATTCGGGCCATAGCGGAGGGGGTCAAGGATTGCGCCCCGCACAAAAAAACGCACGTTCCCCGTATGACTCGGTTAAGTGGGTTTGAGCCTTTAACCGTCAGGCCGGAATCCAATTTTGTCAATATTGGAGAACGTACGAATGTGACGGGTTCGCCAAAATTTTCCAAATTGATTTTAAACGGGAAACTTGAAGAAGCCTTGGCCATAGCGCGCCAGCAAGTTGAAGGGGGTGCACAAATTATCGATGTGAATATGGATGAAGGCCTCCTGGATTCGGAAAAAGCAATGGTGGAATTTTTGAATCTAATCGGATCCGAACCCGATATCGCTCGTGTGCCAATCATGATTGATAGCTCCAAATGGTCCGTCATTGAAGCTGGGCTGAAGTGTATTCAGGGAAAAGGTGTGGTGAATTCCATTAGTCTCAAGGAAGGCGAAGCCCAATTCCTTGAGCAGGCTCACCTGATTCGTCGCTATGGGGCCGCTGTTGTCGTTATGGCATTCGATGAAACCGGTCAAGCCGATACGCTTGATCGAAAAGTCGAAATCTGTACTAGGGTCTATCGCCTCTTGACCGAAAAGCTCAACTTTCCGCCGGAGGACATTATTTTTGATCCGAATATTTTGACGGTCGCAACTGGCATGGAAGAGCATAACGCCTATGCTGTGAATTTCATTGAAGCTACTAGACAAATAAAAGCCACATTACCTTTCTGCAAAGTCAGTGGGGGAGTCAGTAATATTTCGTTTTCATTCCGTGGAAATAATACAGTGCGCGAAGCCATTCATTCTGCGTTCCTCTACCATGCCATTAAAGCGGGGATGGATATGGGAATTGTGAATGCCGGTCAGTTAGGAGTCTACGAAGAAATACCCAAAGAACTCCTTAATTTAGTAGAAGATGTCCTGTTGAATAGACGGCCAGAAGCCACTGAGGAATTAGTGACCTTTGCCGAGACGGTCAAGCAACAGGGAAAAACGATTGTGAAAGATGATGCGTGGCGGCAGGGGACAGTAGAGGAACGTCTGGCGCATGCCTTGATTAAAGGAATTATTGAATTTATTGATGCCGATGTGGAGGAAGCCCGTCAGAAGTTCAATAAGCCTCTGGATGTCATCGAGGGGCCATTAATGGATGGGATGAATGTGATCGGAGAGCTATTTGGTGCGGGGAAAATGTTTTTGCCCCAAGTGGTCAAAAGCGCGCGGGTCATGAAAAAAGCTGTGGCGTATTTATTGCCGTTTATGGATGCGGAAAAAGTTGAAGGCGAGAGCAGAAGCCAGGGTAAAGTCTTGCTCGCCACAGTAAAGGGCGATGTACATGACATTGGGAAGAACATCGTTGGAGTTGTGTTGGCCTGCAATAATTATGAAATTATTGATCTGGGTGTGATGGTTCCTTGTGACAAAATTTTGCAGACAGCTCGTCAAGAAAAAGTGGATCTGATTGGGCTCAGTGGACTGATTACACCTTCGTTGGATGAAATGGCTCATAATGCACGAGAAATGACTCGAGAAGGTTTCTCTATCCCTCTGTTAATTGGGGGAGCGACCACCAGCAAGGCCCACACTGCCGTAAAAATTGCGCCAGGCTATACCAGCCCGGTTGTACATGTCTTAGATGCGTCCTTAGCGGTCAATGTCGTGCGCAAGTTAATGAGTCCAGACGATAAGGAGGCTTTTGTACAGGAAGTTCAAGAAAAACAACGGAAAACGCGAGAGGCTTATCTGTCCAAAAACACGGCCAAAAAGTTCGTATCATTGGAGGAAGCAAGAAAACAGCGTTTCGTCATAGATTGGGAACCGACCAGCATTGCTAAGCCAAGTTTCCTTGGTGTTAAAGTTCATGAGGATGTTTCCCTCGAAACCCTTGTCCCCCTAATTGACTGGTCCCCATTTTTTCGCGCCTGGCAATTACGTGGGAAATATCCAATGATTTTTGAGGACTCGGTAGTTGGGCCAAAAGCAAAAGAACTCTTCGATGATGCTCAAAAGCTCTTACAGGAAATCATGGACCAAAAGCTCCTTACGGCAAAAGGTGTCTATGGATTAAATCCAGCCAACAGTCAGGACGATGACATCATCATCTATACCAATGAGACTCGTTCGGAAGCGGTATCGGTCTTTCATACTTTGCGGCAACAAGTAGAAAAACCCAGAGGGGACTCGTACTATGCGTTGGCCGATTTTGTGGCCCCACAGTCCAGCGGTATCGTTGATTATATTGGTGGATTTGCGGTCACGGCGGGAATCGGCATCGAAGCCATTTGTCAGCGGTTTGAAAAAGACCATGATGATTATAATGCCATCATGACTAAAGCCTTGGCTGATCGTTTGGCCGAGGCCTTTGCCGAATGGCTTCATCGTGAAGTCCGGCAGGAATGGGGGTTTGGCCAAGATGAGCAATTGACAAACGAGGAACTCATTCAAGAGAAATATCGCGGAATTCGTCCAGCACCCGGGTACCCGGCCTGTCCCGACCATACGGAGAAACAACATCTGTTTGACTGGCTTCAGGTAGAGAAAACGGTAGGTATTCAATTGACCGATTCGTACGCGATGTATCCCACTGCGTCTGTTAGTGGTTTCTATTTTGCTCACCCCCAAGCCAAATTCTTTTCTGTTGGAAAATTGAAGAAAGATCAGATCGTGGATTATGGTAAGCGGAAAGGGATGGATGTATCGGATGTAGAACGGTGGCTCTCCTCAAATTTAGGCTATGACCCTACTTGAGGATTTGGGTGTGCAGCTTTTGACTATCCAATTTTTTAGGGTGACGGGATCGTTTTATTAAAACCTCAAGGAAAAATCCGGAAGAGGAGTGCAATGATGCTGGTTTGAGAGCTACAAGTGCTAATCTGGATCAGAATATCGTTGGCCCCGTTCACCCGACCATTTGGTAATTCCGACCTCTTGAGATTCCCATAAGTCCTGAATTTCTTGGGCTGCCAACTCTGCTTCCTTTGCCCGCTTTTCCACTTCTGGTAGTTTTTGGAATTCTTTTGAACGGGCTTGGTCTGGCTCCGGGCCCCTTCCTCGCGGTGAATTTTTGAGTAACACATTGATTGGCATATTTACCTCATATTGTATCGTAAGGGTTCATGGATAGCGCCTCGTCACTTGGACTGTCAAGTCTGATGGAAGGAAAGATTGTCTGGCTAGAATAGCCGGCAATGAAAGTCCCCATCTAAGTGAGACTTTTGCTTGTATTTTTGGTGCTACCTTTTCAAAAACCTCCACGAAAATTATTGTCCTGGGATGGTCGCGTTCTTAATTAAGCCTTCCTTAATGTCTCAAGAGGGGGGGGTAGTTTTGTGCTACTTGGCTCTTCGGCCTTTGGCCTGATAAGCATGCTTAGTCTTTAGACCAGGATCGGTTGGAGGGTGTCGGGGCATTCAAGCATGGAAGATTCAATGGGGCGTCCAATGCTCTGAAGGGCTTTCACGATCCATTGATATCGTTCTTCAGCCCAGCTATCGAACGCAGAGGAATTTTCAAATACCAAGTCCCAGGCTGGCACCGAGTCTAATAGTAACAATTGGTGCGGGGCGTTTTGTCCTGGAAAATACACGACCAAAACTGCCGATTTTCCCATGAGACTGATATCCGTAAACATATGAATCATGGCTTGGCCTGGAATTTCAACTGTGCGGGAGGCAGCTTCAACGATTGGTCCATAAATACGGTGGAGGAATTGTTGAATGGTTTCATAAGGGGATTTGCTTTGATGGAGATGGGGATTGGGCGCCTCACCTAACAGGTTAGTCACGAGATATTGGAGGGCTTCCCATGAGGGCATTGTTCCAGCATTGACTAGTGAATCCATTAAGTACGACATCCAATTCCGGCATCCAGGCATGATTGTATTGCTCATGGTCATTTCCTCACGGCTAATTCCTAGGATCCTAAGAAATTTAAGAGTTGTTGATGAAGGGTACGCTACCAGACAAGGAAGGAATTCCAAGGGCAGATACGTGATTTTAATATGAAGATATTATTCGGTCAAATATTTTAAATTTTCCTATTACGGTTTGCCTGTGGAATTGCCCTTGACCATGGTTTTTTCAAGGACTTAGAATGGTGAATCTATCTGATGGTAAAATTATTTAAAATCAACAAGTTAAATTAGATGTGATTATAGATGAATAGGTTTCTCATCATTCTGGTTTGATTGACCTAATCGCGAGTAAACCATTTTACCTAGGGTGTAAAGATGAGGATAAATTATGATAAAGGTGGTTTGATTCGCCCCGATAAAATTCAATTACCAAGATCGACCAACTTCAAAGAGTCCTCCAGTAAGGCCAAAATCCTGTTGGTTTTTCCGCCGGATTGGTACCCTTCAGAGCCCTATCTGAGCCTTCCAACCTTAACGGCTTTTCTTCGATCTGCCGGTCACGATGTCGTTCAAAAAGATGTTAATTTAGAAATGTACGATTGGTATTTTAGCCGGGATTTCCTCCGTCGCATTCTTAAAAAAGTTCCTCAGCAACTTGATCGCCTCAAAAAGATTGCGAAGAGTCGTGAGTTAACTGATGCGGAAGTGGACCTTCAGTTAGCTCTCTGCAATTGCACGAGAGGCTACATGAGCGATTTAGCTGAAAGAGCTGAGAAAGCCAAGCAAATTGTTCGAAGCCAAGAGTTTTACGAGAGTGAGAAGCTGGAATGGGTGATGAATACCTTCAGGGAGGTGACTGCCACTATATCCTTGGTGTATGCCCCGGCAAGAATTTGCATGCCTCCCATGGAAACTGATTTATCCTATAAGCTGTTTATGTCGTCTGAAGTGCTTGAAGCCGTTGAAGATACTCAAGTCAATGTCTATCGGGACGTGTTTGAGGAAATTCTGAAGCCTGCCATTCTAGCTGAAAAGCCCGATGTCATTGGGATTTCCATTGTTCTTCGACAGCAATTGTTTTCCTCTATGACATTTTGTGCACTCATTAAGGAACAATTCCCCGAAATTCATGTAACCATTGGAGGCAATACCGTAACCCGTCTGAGAGAAGTCCTTCCAGATATTCCAAAGTTATTCGCCTTATTTGACAGCGCGATTGTCTATGAAGGTGAAACTGCCCTGATGCGATTGCTCGAAGCCATAGGCTCGGATGGGGATTTATCGCATGTTCCTAATTTATTATTCAGAGATGCAGCCGGAATTCATGTGAATTCAGAATCCTACGCCGAAAATATGGGCGAGTTGCCTCCCCCAGATTTCGACGGATTGCCATTAGAGAAATACTTTGTACCTGAGCCGATTCTTCCATATTTAGCCACTCGCGGATGTTATTGGGGGCGGTGCGAGTTCTGTGATCATGGTGAGGGTTATACGGCAGGGTACCGGACCAAAAGGGATTGGCAGATTATCGAGGAACTTACCTATTTGAAAAATAAGTATCATGCCCGGAGTTTTCATTTCACGGATGAATCTTATCCACCTGCCTTATTCCGGAAGCTTACGAAGAAATTGATTGAGTCGAATTTAGATATTGCCTGGACCACACATATCCGCTTCGAAAAGAGTCTCCTTGAAGACCAAGTCTGGGCGGATGCCCAGACTTCTGGATGCAAATTTCTCCATATGGGCTATGAATCTGGAAGTGAGCGTGTCCTTCAACTCATGGATAAGGCAACCACGACCGAGGTAATCCAGCGAAGCTTAGAGTTATCCTCCCAACATGGGGTTTGGAATCATGTCATGGGGTTTTTTGGGTTCCCAGGGGAAACATACCAAGATGCGAAATTTTCTATCAAATTTTTAGAAGATAATCGAGAACACGTCCATTCAATTGGATTTGGTACCTTTGATTTGAGCAAGCATACTCCCGTCGCGAAAAATCCTGAAAAGTTTGGCATTACCTATTATAAAAATCCGGAATGGGATTTGGCCTTGGATTATTATTTTACGGTGAAAGAAGGATTGAGTGTTGAGGATGCCGAACGGGTATTCGAAGAATTTGAACAAAATCATTATGCGGGGTGGGATTTGAAAATCTTTATTCGGGAATATGTGTTTTTATACGTGACCCACTTCGGAACCAATAAATTACCTGCTCTGCAATTTCGCCTCGACTCACATGATTCCTCATCGAAATTAGCCTCTGTCTAATGTCAGGAGTGTTGATTATATGACTGAATCCTTAATTGAAATCGAGCGTGGTGGTTCCGTCGATAAATCCAGGCGGACCTTTAAAGCAATGTTACTCTTTCCTCCGGAATGGGTTCCAACCGCTCCTTATCTTGCCCTGCCAAGTCTAACTGCCGTTCTTCGCTCATATGGCCATGAGGTGATACAGAAAGATGTCAATATCGAAATGTATGACTGGTTTTTTAGTGATACTTTTCTAATCTGGGTCAAGCTTCGAATGGATCAGCAGCGACGAGGTCTGAACGAACGGGACGCCCGAAATGAATTAACTGATTTTGAACGAGACCGGCTGGCCTGTTTGACATCCCAAGATGCTATCGATGTGATGGAATTGGCTGAACGAGCTATCGAAGCCAAAGTCATCGTGAGAGGCGAAGCATTTTATGATGCAGAAAAATTGGAATGGGCCTTGAAAACGTTTAGAGATGTTATGCAATTTATTTCTGCAGCTTATTTTCCTGCTTCCCTCGTCTTCTATCCCATGGAAAGTAATCTAGGGTATCGCTCGGGAGTCTCGACTGAAGTGTTGGCATGCCTAGATGACGATTTGGTCAACGTGTATCGGGATGTGTGCCGTCAGTTAGTGCTTCCTGCCATTCAGAAAGAGAAACCGGAAGTGATAGGAGTTTCGGTTGGAACGCAAATGCAACTCTTGGCGGGCATGACCTTTTGCAAAATGATTAAAGAGGAATTCCCTGACATTCATGTGACGGTGGGTGGTAACGTGATTACCCGGTTAAAAGATGATCTTCCCAAACGGAAGCAATTTTTCACGCAAGTCTTTGACTCGGCCATTTTGTATGAAGGCGAACATGCGTTGGTTTGGTTGCTGGAAGCTCTGGCGGGGGAACGAGACTGGGAAAAAGTCCCTAACTTGATGTGGCATCAAGATGGGGATATCCGTGTGAATGATGAAATATATACCGAAAAGACGACAGCCTTGCCTCTTCCGGACTTTGAGGGATTGCCCTTGGATGCCTATTTCGTCCCGGTTCGAATTTTACCTTACTTGGCCACACGAGGGTGTTACTGGGGACGATGTACCTTTTGTGATCATGGACAGGGATATTTCGACCAGTATCGTGGAAAACCCGCGCATGATGTAGTCCGAGAAATCAAAGCATTGAAAGAAAAATATCAGGCAGAGCACTTTTTATTTTCAGATGAATCCTATCCTCCCGCGTTATTGAAAAAAGTATCCCAATTGTTGATTGAGGAGCAGGTGGGGATAAAATGGACGACTTTAATCCGGTTTGAGGAATCATTGCAGGATCCTGAAATTTGGAAGCAAGCCGTTCAAGCCGGTTGTTGCACCCTGTATTATGGAATGGAATCAGCAAATGAGCGTGTTTTGGAGCTCATGGATAAGCATGCAAAAAAGGCTGTAATTGAAAATAATCTACGAGAGGCCGCCAAAGCCGGGATCTGGAATCATGTCATGGCTTTTTATGGATTTCCAGGTGAAACACGAGATGAAGCTGAGGAGACACGGGAATTTCTTCTTGATAATAAACGATACATTCATTCTGTGGAATTATTCTATTTTGTGGCCTACCGGCATACGCCAATGGTTCGGAATCCTGATAAGTTTGGTATCACCATTCATAAGCAGGAAGAGTATGATATGCCTCTCGATTATTATTACACGCTTAAAGAACCTGGTGGGATCACTTGTTTTGAGGCGATGCAATTGGCAGAGGAGTTTTATCAGAAGGACTTTGAGCCATGGGCTGTTAGAGTCAATGCTCGTGAGCATGTATTTCTCTACATTTCTAAATTCGGTACGAATTACTTACCTCAGATCTATGCGATGAAAGCCGGGCAGGATGAACCGCGAATCGATGGGGTTCAAGGTCTCATCACTTGGCCTGTGTCTCATCCGCCCTCCGAGAAAAATTCAAAAGGTGAGCCTGGAATGTCCCGGGTGGTCAGTCATGCTGCTCCGTGATCATCTTTTTGTGAAGAGAAACGACTATTCAGCAGATGATCGGATAGAATTTGATAGGCTGCATGAATTTCTTTAGTTTTGGTCTCTCCCTTTTTGTACATTTCCATATATTTCGCTGGATTATTGGTGAGGCCTGCGTAACGTGAGGGGTACCAGATTCGCCTGGCTTCTTCATAGCGTTGCTGTAAGGCATCATGCGAAAATGGCTCGGTTAGATTAAAGAGAAGCAGTGCGTGTTCTAAGGTCATAAAATTTGAATCCCTTGAGGAGGGCATGAATTTTTCATCAGAAGGTTTTATAATACCCAGCAGCCTGATTGATATTCTCAAGTGTTTCAAAGGAGCAGGGGTACTGTCAATTGGATTTCAGGCTAACCCACAGTCGGTCTTTTTCTTAGAAAGGGTTGACGATATTGCGTGAACTCCCAATATTAGAAGCTCCGAAGCTATTTGCCGGACACGATTACCGGGATGTGTTGAAGCGGGAAATGGATGCAGGGAAAATTCCATTGAGCCTAGGAAAAGAATGCCCTGTCAAATGTGCATTTTGTTATGAATTAGATCACTCCTACCGAGAAACGCTGGACCCCCCAAAAACGTCCCAGGAAGACTGGCAGTTCATTTTGAATTATATTAGCTCCAAGCCAACGGATCTTCTTCAGTTCTGGTGTCTTGGTGGGAATGAATACATGGAATGGACCGATTTGTTTCTTCATCCAAAGGCCATGGAGTGGATCGAAGATTTTTTGAAATTTACCGATAAAAACATTCAATTTTTTACGGTTGGTTTTGTCCATGTTCCAAAGATTCATAGGTTGGTTGCCCTATACCCTGGAAGGATTAATTTTGAGTTATCTGTCATTACACTTGGAGAGTATCGACAAAAGCTGATGCCGCATGCTCCATCTGTTAAACATCTGATGAAAGTCTTGGATGGCCCTGCGGTTTCTTCGGCAAACTTTTATGCTTTTGATGAAAATACGATGTCCGCAGATGCGAAAACGATTTCCAGGATCAATTCTCGGTGTATTCTGTGGATGGGATGTTTGACGCCAGTGGGCGGAATTCAAGAGGAAACAAGTCGTGTAATGCGTCAAGGTAGAAAATATCTTGCTGTTGAGGCGGAAAAAATATACGATGCGGGCCTTCCAAATATTACGACGATTCATACGGAAGCCTATGTGACGGCTTTTTTGAATCGAAAGCGTATAATTAGCCTCTTTGATTCTTTGGAATTAGGGAAGCGTGATTCAATTGTCATGGCGGGTAGTGTGTATCGGATTTTAGACATGTTCAGGAAAAATCGAGCCAGGTTTCTCTCGGTTCCGAATGCCACGCTTGGAGGAGATTCTGATTGTACGGTCTTGCTGACCCTGAATGACATTGCCAAACGATTGACAAAAGAGAAATATATCTATGTTCCTCAATGTATTGTGGAGTCAGGAAGAGGTCCGGGTCGCGATATTGCCGGGGTTCACGTTGACGACTTTGTAAATAAGACCGGAGTGAAAGTGAGGGTTCTACCCAAAATTAGTACCAAGTTTGCCAATAATCGATTGTGGCGAAATGGGACATTGCAAAACTATGTGGAGGACTATGTGCGTAATCCCTTGGTTCGTTCATATGAAGCGATCGCGTCCATAGTGTAAATTGTCTGAAAGTTTTGTAAAGAGAATTGATGGGAGAATAGGTGGTCCGAACCTAACGGATAAATCAAAACCCTGAGGTCATGCTGATAAAAAGACTATGAGGTTTTTTCTTTTTTTGTTGTTATGTAAGGCTATTGGGTGTTCTGGAAATATGGAAAGCCAAGAGACGTTCAATTTGCAGATAAATGAAAATAATTCTTTTAGGTGTGAAGAAAAGACTCATGCGAGACTAGGGGTGGAGCCGTTCCTGACTGGCAACGAGTGTATGAAGAATGCATGGTCACGGGATGGCAATAAATGTGTTCGGTAAGATGTAATGCCATGTAGGGTTTTGTGGACTTGAAATTCGTGTGACATGTCTCTCTAGTTGATTATGGATTCCTCCAAAAGCTGGCTCCAATTTTATCAGGTTGATGTATTCACAAGTGAGCCGTTTGGCGGAAATCCTTTAGCGGTGTTTCCCTCCGTCGGAGAGCTTAGCGAACGGGAGTTTCAACAAATTGCGCGTGAAATGAATTTGTCTGAAACGGTGTTTGTCCTACCGCCTACCGATCCCAAGGCTGCCGCCAAGGTCAGAATATTTACCCCTCTTCAAGAAATTCCGTTTGCGGGCCATCCTATTTTGGGGACATTCTATGTTCTCGGAACAATAAAGCATCTTGCCTTGCAAGAGCCGGTGACGAAAGTTTTCTATGAATGTACCCTAGGCTTGTATGCGCTTGACCTTATTGTCTTGAAGGGACACATTGAACAGGTCATTATGTCGCAACCCTCTCCACAATTTATCGATGTCATCACACAGCCGGAAGCCATTTATGATATTGCCAAGGCTTTGGGAATTCACAGATCGCTCATTGCCGACACAATTTTCCCTGTTGAAGTGGTCTCGACAGGATTGCCGGTTCTCGTTGTGCCTATTCGAAGCCTGACGGCCGCAAAATCCATGGAGGTTGATCATTCTGAAGTTCTTGAAATTTGTGCTCGCTTTGGGGTCAATGGAATTATGATCTTCACGACGATGACAGTGGAGGAAAGCGCCACTATTCACACTAGAATGTTCGCCGATCCAATAGGTATTTCAGAAGACCCTGCAACCGGCAGCGCAAGTGGCGCCCTTGGTGCCTATTTAGTCAAGAATGGAGTCGTGGAAGTTGGTCCAACCACCGAGATAGTTATGGAGCAGGGGTATGAAATTGACCGTCCATCCCGTATTTTGGTGCAGGTTTTTTCTGATGATGATGTGATTAAGGAAATTAAAGTGGGAGGGCAGGTGGTGATGGTGGCGGAAGGAAAGATGGTTTACTAGCGTGTAAATTTCCTCCCCGCTCGCGCTGTATTCTTGATAAGAGGTGTTCGGAATGTTCCGTAATTGGGATAGAAAATGAATTTTCAGGAAAATGCCTATACTACTTAGCCTACTTCGTTAGCTCTCCAGTTATGTGTCCCATTTCAGGTAGAATAAGTTTTTCCATTGCGAGGCGAACAGCCCCCTGAGACCCTGGAATAGAAAATACCACCAATTTCCCGTAGGTTCCTGCGGTGGCTCGACTTAACATGGCAGGCGATCCAATATCTTGGTAGCTCAAATACCGAAAAAGCTCTCCAAATCCATCAAGTCGTTTTTCTAATAAATCATCAACGGCCTCAAATGTGGAGTCCCGCCGGGAAATCCCTGTCCCGCCATTGATAATAATGACCTGAAGCGCCTCTTGACCCCTGGCTTGGAGGAGGATGGCTTTGATCTCGGCCGGTTCATCTTTAATGATTCGGTACTCTGAGATGGAGTGTTCCTGCTCTTTTAAAAGATGGCAGATTAGCTTTCCACTGGTATCGGAATCTGGCGTTCGGGTATCACTACATGTGAGCACCATGCAGACCATAGATGATGACCTCTGTGCTTTGTGTGTGAGATGAGACGGTTGAGAGTGGTCCGTATGTGATCCATGTTCTTTTTGATGTTGATGTTCATCCATGCGTAATCCATATAGGCAAAACCTGACAATTAAGACCAAACGGAATCCGGTTTGAGCTGGGCAGCAGGCTCTCCTTTTTTGATGTGCTCATCCAAAATTACCGTCACATCGGTGTCTTTGACCTGAGAGTACCAGGTTCCTGTCGGATAGACGACAACGTTAGGACCACTTTCGCAGGGCCCGAGGCAAGTTGTCCCAGTGACTAATACCTCGCCAGGTTGGACGCCACGTTCAATCAAGCCCATATTGAGTGCCATCAATAAATTTTGAGCGCCCGCCGCTCCACAAGAAGGCTTGGGATGACCAGGAGGACGGGAATTCGTGCATACCAGAATATGATACTTCGGTTTTGGCATAGAAACTCCTTCTTAATGAAAAAATAAAAGTGAATAGAAATTCAATGTTAAATGGATAAAAGGCTCATTTTGAGCGAAACAAATCCCACATGTCCACGCATTCATCCGGTAACTTCCAATGCCTGACTCCCGCAAGAATCCAATCTAAATAATGATCCTTGGCCTTAAATTTTCCAATGCTTTGAGCTACATGTGTGCTTACGAATTCCTTTTCTCCATCCTCAGTGAACACATGCACCTCAACATGACGAAAAGCTCCTTCGGGAAGATCGCCCTCGAACTTGTCCATTTCCTGGACATCCTCCGGGGTAAGCTCAAAAACCCCTCCCCACACTCGTTCACCAGCAGAAGGGGCAATAGTGGCCAATCCACAGCGCCATTGGTTAGACCAGCGCCCAAATTTGATGGTGTGGTCTGGCACGTATGCCTTAAATAAAAATTGTGCTTCAGGAGCACGACGTTTGAGCTGCGTGGGATTCAAAGTGTCTGCATAAATGAAAAATCGCATGAGTTAAGTCCTGTCTGTTTAGGGGAAAGGTAGTATTAACATACTGCCTTCGCGAACTGTCAAGAACTGATTTTCGATATCCTAAGGGCGGTAACTGTCTTTTGTAGGGTCGGGAAGGATCTGAAGTATAGCTTATGACCTGGTCCTAAAACTCTCAAACAAAGGATTGGGGGGTGGGACTTAGGTCAAGATTGGTGGAAAAAGGACATTAAGGTAGAGCTGGACGGGACTCTTAGGCCTAAGTCCTTGGCGAGAGATGTAACTGTTGATTGGAATGGTCCAGACGAACAAGAAAATGATCAAAAAAACTGAGGCCCAGTAGGCCATCAATCCCGTCTGGAAGGTCCGGGATGGTAAATATGACTACCTGGACATTTTCCCTTCCTGTATTTCCCACACGAATTTTTCGTGCGAGGCCTAACTCAGCCTGTACTTTTCCCCCAACAGTAAGGAGGTTAATCCGCGAATTTGCCGAATTTGAGCGAATTCCAGCATCAAATGCCAAATTTTCAGAAATGGTCGTATATGTTGCCCCCGTATCAACAATGAGTCTGGATTCATGGAAGTCATTTAATTCCACTCGTGCCACCCAAACACCCCCTAAATGTTCAAGAGGAATCACAGAATCATTGGATTCAGCAGTTATTGGGCTTGATTTGGGTGAAGGTAAGCGAATGGAGAGGGGGGATTGGTCTAATAATAGTCGACTGAAAATAGCCTGGCTACCCACCACTGTCACGATCGCTATTACCATAAAGGCGATGAAAAGTTTGTTGGCAGTTCCCAATGCTTAAATTCCTTGATGAAGGAGCAGGAGTTAATGAATCCTTCCTTTGGATGGACCTCAGGACGCTTTTCGGATGGGATGGGGATAGCCTTAAAGACTGAAGTGAACAGTGGAATGGTTTCAGTTTTTCTAGTTTGAGTGGTGTAGTGGATTATATTGGTTTTATTAACGGTTGTCGGAAATTGGTCACAGACACATGCTGAAAGTAAGACAATAGTCTAGTTACCGTATGCGAGTAGATCTTTGTTGCAATTTAGTTGCAATTAATGTTGACTCTCCTAAGGCCATTTGGTATTTTTTCGGCCGCAAGGCTTTTATTGACCAAAAACTCCATGATCCGAATGCCGCCATCTCCCATTTATCGATATAGTATCAGCCTGTCCCTAGCACTTGCTTTGGTATTGTTGAGTTCAATACCGTTTGTGCAGGCCTTAGAAATCCATCATGTATTTGCTGAGGTGGATTATGATGGGCATCAACATTCTGATGATGATTTGTGCCAATGGGTACAGCACCATACTTCCAAT
>BQIZ01000046.1 GCA_021604365.1 Nitrospirales bacterium | reverse complement strand
TTGGGGATAATGGCTGGTACCGGATTTGGACTTCTTCTAGAGTACTTTCAGGGTGCCTATACTCGCCCGGAACAAGCGGCAAATGATTTAAACCTCCCCCTCTTGGCTACTTTCGGTCAAAAGCTGTAAGCAGAAATTTATCACTATGTATCTAGCATTTTACGGACTCAAAAAAGAACCATTTCATACTACTCCTGATCCAAATTTCCTTTATCTGAGCCCCAGCCATAAGGAAGCGATGGGGGCTATTATCTATGGAATTGAGAGAAGAAAAGGTTTTGTCGCCATTTATGGCGAAGTCGGGGTAGGAAAAACGACCATTATTCGTGCGTACCTTGAAAAGACGAGTGACCGAAAACAGAAAACAGTCTACATTCTTAATCCGGTTTTATCATTTCATGGGCTTCTGACCGACATATTTCGAAGCTTGGACCTTGTCCCGTCTCATGATGATTCCGCTGAGATGGTCAATCAACTTCAGGAAGCCTTGATTCAGGAATATCGGTCAGACAGTACCGTTGTGCTGGTCATTGACGAAGCTCAAAATATGCCGGTTAAAACATTGGAACAGTTACGGCTGCTTTCTAATCTGGAAACATCCACAGACAAACTCATCCAAATTGTGTTAATCGGGCAACCAGAATTAACAACATTGCTGAATCATCCTACCTTGAAATCCTTAAACCAGCGCATTGCCCTCCGGGCAACAATACATCCGCTGCAACCGAAAGAGAGTCAAGCCTATATTGAGCATCGGATTGCACTATCATCATCCACCGGGGCTCCTTTATTTACGCAAGGGGCCATGAAGCTGATTATTCGTGAGGCTCAGGGTATTCCCCGGAGAATTAACATTCTTTGTGATAATGCGCTGATTACTGGATATGGCAAGCAACAAAAACCCGTCTCTATTAACGAGGTGCGAGAAATTCTTGTTGACCTGGATGGCTCTCGTTCCTCATATCTTGTGAAGTGGGCAGTCGGTGTTGCCGTGGTCATACTCTTGGCAATTGGTGCTTTTTTATTAAGCCCGATCTTTCTTCCTGGAAACGCTGGAGTATCTCAAGTAAGCCTGAGCGAACGTGACAGCCAGAAAGCGAGCGCGACCTCTTCTGAAAAAATGTCTCAGGAAAGCATAGGTCAACTTGGAGAGCAGTCGAGGCCTATGGCCTCACCTGGCTCAGAAATTGACAGATCTATTCCTCATACAGATAGGAGGGGGGAGGGTGCTTTGATGAGAACACCAGTCGAAAAGGGAATAGAATCAGCCAAGTCTGATGGTAAAATCAGGGATCACACCGAAGCAGCTTCAAAGACAAGCCCAGTTTTACCAGTTACCAGGGCCGTCAGAGAGGGGGATAATTTGAGTCAAATTGCCAATGAAGCCTATGGTTCTTCAGGCCGGCAATATGTGGAATGGCTCCGTCGGCATAACCCAGAAATCAGCGACCCCGATATCATTCTTCCAGGTCAAAAGATTGTGTTACCTGAGTACGTGAAAGAATAAGACAACATTATGAGTAAAATTTACGATGCTTTGCAGATTGCCTATGGGGAAAAGTTGGGTTCCGGGAATGAGTCCAAGAAAGAACCCATAGAAGTTCCTTCTGTATCGATCCCGTCGCCTTCTTTATTACAAGTTAGAACTACAACGTCTTGTCCAAGGCTTTATAATGAATCCGAATTGATGGTCATGGCACAAAATATTGCCGCACTTCTTCCAAGCCCCGACAAAAACGTCATTCAGTTCATTGGGTCAAGAAAGGGAGAGGGTACCTCCACCCTAGTTCGGGAATTTGCTCTGGTTTCCTCTCAGCACAGCAATAAGCCTGTTCTTCTTGTTGAAGCAGATCTTATGTACCCCTCGCAGTATCAGGCATTCGGGATCGAGGCTAAATCCCCTTTGGATCATGTATTAAAGGATGGGAAAGCACTTGATGGGGTCGTTTCTCAGGTTGAACAATCGAATCTTTTTCTAGCTACATTATCTTCCAAAGTTCAATCAGCTCTCACAACACGAACTTTTTACAATCCGACTGATATGTGGAAAATAGTTCGTGAACAGTTTTCCCTCATACTCATAGATTCCTCTCCGGCCAATGTCACGGCAGATAGCTTGGCCCTTTGTGAAACTGTTGATGGTATTGTGTTGGTGGTTGAAGCCGAACAAACCCGTTCGGCTGTCGCAAAAAAGGTCAGAGATCAGATTCTCATGCAGGAAGGAAATCTCCTTGGTATGGTGTTTACAAAACGGCATTTATACATTCCGGAATCTCTCTATAAATTCATCTAGGTTTTCCCTTCTTTCCAAGCTGCCTATTTTCCTCTGTCGTTTACCTCCACGTTACTTTTTTCGTTGTTCTCTTTGAGGAGCGTCTTTGCAGTAGTAAGCTTTCCAAAAATACAGATTGATGAAAACAAGATTTTTCTGTTTTGTGAAGTTGGTCCGATTCCGAGATAGTCCTCAACCAGAACAGAGGGCGGTTTCGGCCGTTTGATTGACCTGACGTTGTCTCATGAACTCATTCGGTGTCAGGTGTCCGAGCGAGCTATGTGGGCGGCGTTGATTGTAATTCTGTCCCCACCCTTCGATGATCGTTTGGACGGCATTGAGCGACTCGACCTGGTGAACGCTCAAGCACTTATCTCCCAACTGCCCGTGATTGGAATTTTGTGCCATGATCCACAATATCTCGACCGCGGCCCAGGTTTCCCTTGCAGCGCACAATCCAAGACCCGGCACGCAAGTTTTCCCGATATCCGAAACCCTCCTTCTAGCACTGGACTGGGGCGACTCCAGTTATCCACGACCGGGAAAATCCGAAACGACCGCCCCCCTACCAGAGTATCATGCACGAAATTCATGCCCCAGCGCTCAGTTGGTCTCATGGGCTTTGAATGGGACCGGGATGCCACGCCATCTGTTTCCGTCTCCGAACCCTCAGGCGGATTTGGGACCCTTCGAGTCGATACAGACGGCGGGCAGACTTTTTTTCGCAACGCTTCCGACAGCCTATGCTGATCCAACGAGAGATCGGCTACTAATCGCTTCAACCCACCACTTCCAACTGCCGGAGTCGCCGGAATTCACTCACCCCCAAATGGGCATAATTTTTCTTCCACACAGAGAATGTCGCCTTCGCCACGCTTAGTTGGCGGCAGGTGTTTCCCACCGAGGTGCCCGCTTCGTCTTGGGGAATGGCAGAGATGACCGGCTTCTCCGAGAATTCCGAGCGCTTCATTGGTCCATCCTTTCGTGTCGGACCACCGACGCTGCCATTTTGCTCTTGTTCTGAGGGGCTGTCTTTATTGGGAGACGTCAATTAGTTCTATGAGTTGAATACAGGAGTAGCAATAATATTAAGAAACGATCTTAGGTTTAGGAAGATCGTAGGGTGTTTTCTATATCGTCCACAATCTGTGGAGACAGGGGCTTCTGTTTAGGATCATACCGGGCAATGACAGCTCCGTTCCGGTTGATAAGGAATTTTTGGAAATTCCATGTGATCTCACCTTTAAAGTTGGTATCTTCGGTGAGATAGCGATAGAGAGGGTGCTTCTGTTCTCCAAGCACAGTGATTTTACTAAACAACGGGAATTCCAAGGAATACTTTGTATAGCAAAATTCCGCGATTTCCTTGTTGTCTCCTGGTTCCTGTTTGCCAAAGTCATTTGCGGGAAAGGCCAAAATCGTAAATCCCTGGTCACGATATCGTTCATATAACGTTTGCAGTCCGGCATACTGCGGCGTATTTCCACAAAAGCTTGCCGTATTCACGACCATCATGACCTGTCCTTTGAACTCGTTGAGGGAGCGTGGTTTATTATCAATATCTTCCATGGTGAAGTTGTAAATTTGTGAAGCCGGTTTATCCTTTGTGTTACCAAACTTTGAAGCCTGTTGATCGGAAGGGAGTAATTTGGGCCGAGGTTCCTTGGCAACTGCTTCTCCTATAGAGGTTGAATACTCTTGACTACATCCGCCAAGGATTACCAGCGCACACAGAGTGGCTATTATGGCAAAACGAGGAATGAATAGATTTGTGCCTGGCATGGTGAATCCTCCTAAGATGATGGACAACCAGTCATTCGTTTTCTGTAGTGTAATTGTGAACCTCTGGTCAGGGCAATTGGCCGAGATAGAAATATCAACCGTACCATTATGTGGATGGACTTTTTCCTAATAAACCCATACAAAGTTCTAGGTAAATAGCCAAAGGCATTTTTGCTTGAGAATATAATCGGAAATGGGCCTAACAGATAGTCTCTGGCCCCGCCTTCGATAGCCTTAATCATCCTCGACCGAGTGGGATCTGCAGGCATCATGATCACTGAAATGGTCGGATCTTTGCCGGAGTTGGTTTAGCATCGTCAAGCCCTCGATGATCGGCATTTCGAGGTCAAGGAGAATCCCATTAACGGATTCCGTTTTAAGGACCGTAAGTCCCTCCAGCTCGTTCGAGGAGGATGGTAAGTTTAAATTTAATTTTTCCCAACCCGTCGTGAATAAACGGAATTATAGTTTCCTGTTCATCGACTACCAGGATTCGTTCGCCCATAGGACGTTCACCTGATTCATAGAACAACATTTCTGTATGGTTGATTACCTTTTTATTTCCATCACTATCATATCGACTTCATCCCTTGTGGCGTCAAAGAAAAATGAGGAAACCTTAGACAATATGGAGTGACTAGAGGGTTTGGGAGAGACATATGAGGTGGAGAAAAAAGCCCTCATCGTAACGAGCCTGGCAAAGTTCATCCAAGTGTGAAAGGTCTTTGAATCACGTTAAGAAAGAAACCCGTGAAAATTTTCATTCACATTCAACCCGGGTTAGTGCGAATCTTCAAGCCAAGGAAAGATTTGCTCAAGGATCAGCTCTTTCTTGCCGACCCCTCCAATGAATTGCTTGAATTCCCCATTCAGAAATAGGGCTAAGGTAGGAAGGGATTGAATCTCTAATTCCCCGGGAATGAGGAAATTTTCCTGAACGTTCATTTTCAAAATGAGCAGGTGCTCTCCAACTTCTTCCCGTATTTTCTCCAATTCCCGCAAAAGGGCCTGGCAATGTCCGCAGCCTGGTTGCCAAAATTCTACCAAAACCGGCACGGTCGATTTTTCGATTATCCCATCAAATTCGCGGTCTTCAATATTTGAAATCATCTGACCCAGCATCCAACTAGGATATTTTTGAAATTGGGAGAAAAATATGCCTCTGCACAATATTTTGAGATTATCTCCGCTTGGTAAGCATCCGATGCAGCCATTTTGGTACATTCTGTTAAGGTCGAATAACTGAAGAAGGTTGTTCAATACGGCAGTATTAATCGAGCATGTGAGGAATTGAATCTATCGCAACCGGCATTGAGCGTTCAGCTTCGGTCGTTGGAAAACACCTTAGGGGAAAAGCTAATTCATCGGGTGGGACGGAGCTTACCGGATCCCATGCAAGTTGTCTGTGGGGAAGGTTATTTGGAACGGTTACTAGGAGGAGTCCCCCTGGATGCTTTGGATATTGTGCTGGCCGATACGGTGTTTCATTTTACTGTCTGAATAATGGTACACAGTCACTTGCTCGGTGTGTTGTGGTGTGCCGGACATCCGTGAACAGGACTACCCATCCGTGTAGAACGATGCCTGAAACATCCTGGGATTATTGGCTATGTTGGATTTAGCTTATAAAGCCAGATTTCGGATTTCCAATTAAATTGGACCTCTACTTCCTGACAGATCTTCTTAACCATATCCGAAACAACGAGTGGCGATTCTCACCTCCTTCTTACTCTCTTCCGGTATTCCCTTGCCTTAAGGGCGTTCACGGGGTTTTTAAGGCAAACAGGCGCTTTCCTTCTGCGCGATGCATGGCGGCCATTTCATGAAGTTCCCGAGCCGCTTGCCAGCGTGCAGAGGCCACATGCATGAGGCTTGTCCGTCGGAACCCTTTAGGGTCCATATGCGGTTTGAGCATGAGGGACGTCGCTTGTTGTTCTAGGCGAACGGCTTCACTTTGCAGCTCATTGGCTTGTTGATCATAAATATTTGCCATCTCCTGAAGATCGTCACCTGTCCAGGGTTTCGGAACATCCGTCTCAAGGGCAGCCTGAGCATCCCCCACAGGGGACAACAGGGAGGATTGTTCTCTCTCCCCAGTTGAAAACATCATTACGCCAATTCCCCCTAACACTCCCGCTAACACATACCCAAAAACTTTCATCGTAATCACTCCTTTTTCTTAGTGTTTAATGGAAAACATATCACATGGTATAAAAATATTCAGAAAGGGTCAAAGTCAGATTGGGATTTGAGGAGATACCTTTCTGCCCCCGTGGGCACTTAATAATTCCCCCACGGCGGGTTGCCCTCATTCTTCAGGCCTTCCAAAGATTAGGAAATCTCATCTGTCTGAGTGCTGTATCCATGGCGACGATCCTTAAGTAACAATTTATCGACCTTCATGTTTTAGGAACCTAATTCCACTGTAACGTGATTTTCCGTATGATACCCTTTGAGTGTGCCCACTTTCGGGAGAACATCAAACTGAGCCGCACTCGAGGCCTCTTGGTTAGAGGGGAGGGTAATACGACTTTAACCGGACGATTTCCTCTCAAGCTCTGAAGCAGGGATGTTTTTTCTCCGGTTGGAATAGAATCTACCCAAATAACTTCCTGCATGGTGACAGGTATGAGGCTTTGCACGGTTTGTTTCACCTGGCCGCACAAGAAGGCCAGGATAATTTGGTGAAGAGCGCGTGAAGGGGATTCACAAGGTACTCCCTGAAGGCCAAATCAACAAAATCAGTAGCAGATATCATTTGGGAATGTTTATGCTTTGTCTGTCCGCGGTGTCATCCCATGAAGCATTTGTTCGTGCAGGACCATGCGAGGCAAGGCATCCGAGTGGTCGATTTCCAGACTTGGTCAGAAACATCTGAACGTCATTAGGCCAATTCCGAAAATGCTTCCAACGCTCGCTCACGGGAATCGCTGAGTTTGACAATCGGCAGGGGATAATCTTCTCCGAGTTGCACCCCCGCTTCCGCCAACACTTTTTCGGATGCTTCCCAAGGATTATGCAGGTATTTCATCGGCATCTTTTTTAACTCGGGGATGAACCGTCGAACATACTCGCCATCTTCATCGAACTTTTTTCCCTGCGTGACGGGGTTGAAAATTCTAAAATAGGGTGCCGCATCGGCCCCACAGCCTGCAATCCATTGCCAGCTGGCACTATTGTTGGCCAGATCGGCATCGACCAATGTATCCCAGAACCAGTCTTCCCCTAGGTGCCAGTGCAACATTAGATTTTTGACCAGAAAGGATCCGACAATCATGCGCACACGGTTATGCATGTAACCGGTTTCCCACAGTTCACGCATGCCGGCATCCACGATGGGGTAGCCGGTTTGACCTTGTTGCCATCTTTTCAGAGCTTTTAGATCTTTACGCCAGGGAAAGGTATTAAATTTCTTTTGGAGATTTTTTCGGGGGAGGTCGGCGAAATGAAAGAGCAGACTGTGGGAAAACTCCCGCCATCCCAACTCACTCAGAAAGGTTTCCCCGTCCTTCCGCCATCCTTCCCCGCCGATGTGTTGTTTGGCGGCATGCCACACCGCATTCGGTGAGATTTCTCCGAAATGCAGATGCGGCGATAATCGCGAGACAATGTTTCTGGAGGGATAGTTTCGGCCTTCTTTGTACTGTTTGAGGCCGTTTTTGAGAAATGCTTTCAGTCGGGCCTGTGCCCCGACTTCTCCGGGCTTCCAATGCTTGGCAAGTTTTTTGTGCCAGGGAATATTTGGCAGCAGGTCTAGATCTTTCAGTGCCACACCTTTGTGTGTGGAAAGCCTTAGATTTTTTGGGGCTTTTAGGGGTTGTCGGGGTTTATTGTCCTTTCTGAGACATCCATTTTGATAAAAGGGAGTGAACACCTTATAGGGAGTGCCGTCGCTTTTGAGCGCTGTCTGAGGTTCAAAAAGCAGGGAGCCGTTACAGGTGTGAACCCCGATTCCTTTGGTCTGCAATGTTTCTTGAATGTGTCCATCGCTTGTGATTCGCCAGGGCTCGTAACATCGGTTCCAAAAAATTGCCGATGCTCCTGCCTCTTGCATGACGTCCATCAGGACCTTTTGAGCCGATCCTGCCTTGAAGCAAAGTTTGTCCTCCAATGCTTCGTTCAGCGCCTTGAGACTTTCATGTAACCACCAACGACTGGCTGCGCCTAGTTTCCATTCTCCGCTATTTTCCTCATCCAAAATATATAGCGGGAGGATAGGGTGCCCTGTTTGATGAGCAGCCAGCAAAGCCGGGTTGTCCTTGATGCGCAAATCCTGGCGAAACCAGACTATTGCGAGTGGTTTGTTTGGTGACATGTTATGCCTTTGGCACAATTTAATGCTGTAAATCCAATGCCGTAAATCCAATGTTCCATACTAACTAAAAGAAAAAATTTCGTGGTTAGCATTTGGCTAAATCATGATTCAGCCAAAGCATGGTATTTATTAGAATTCCGATGGAGGTGGCAACCCAACATTCGTTGTATTAAAGATTATCTGGTTCCCCCCAGGTAAACCGTCTTTCAATGAGCCAGTAGGTAATGCCTAGCGCCAGCACCACGGCAGCAGTTGCAAAAATATATGGAGGTGTGATTTCTTTGAAATCGAAAATGATTACCTTTCGGGCTATGGCCATTAAAGCTGTCGCTACGACCATTTTAATGTGAATGACATCTTTGCGTATATACAGGGTAATGTTAATGAAAATTTCTATGGCAATGAGAACGGCTAGAAATGCTCCAAATGTGGTGACGATATCCCTAATGGTAAATGTCGTGAAACTCGGCAATATGAGTTTTTGATAAATGAGGTATATCACATCAATGACTCCCCACAAAATGGTAAACACCATTAAGACTGCCAGGACTTTTACGGCTGCCCGTATGGTCTGGTGGAGAACTTGTATCAGACGATCTTCTTGATCGAGGGATAATTCTTCCTGACCTATTTTTTTGAGCCGGTCTTTGCGGAAATGTTCCATCAAGGAATCCACGATGTTTTCGTGGCTTCCCAAAAACTTCGTATTGAAATCCTTCTCAACGAGGTTTTCGAGGCCTTTCACGGCCTGAAATTCTTCTCCGGATACTCGTTTAAATCCCATGCTCCAGTCGGCATACTCGCGACGATCAACGGCTCTTTTTTTCAGTACTTGAAAATCGGTGTGGCGAGAATCATTTTTAATTCTCCCAATCAATTCATTTACCGTATTCTCTTCCCCTTCCAGAATTTGAATGAAGGTATTGTTCCCATAGAGCAGCATTCCTGTAATGCCCAATCGCGCATTGTTTTCCCGGCTGCTCCTTAAAATCTGTTCCAAATCTTCTTGAGACATCGGTTTTGTGGCGGTACTGATGTACGAAATTTGAATCATTGGTTGATTCTTCCCCCTTGTATGGTCAATTACTTACATGAAGTAGCTCATTTAATGAATGTATTGCCGCTCACAGATCGACGAAGTGATCTGGTGAAAGAGAAGTAGAAAATGATTGCATATTCCTCAAATCAACAGCCGTGGAATTTTGGCATCTTGTGAAATGAAGATTATAGTAACATTTAGGACAAAAAACTAAATGTAAATAATTTTAAAATCACGATCGAGGGTAGGAAGAAGGGCTGTTTCAAGTCCGAAAGCAATTGATCGGAGAAGGCTGATGAACTAAATCGTCATCTGATTCGGCAAAATATCTGGAAGTGAAAATTTCAACTCAAATGCGATCTTCGTAAGAACAGCAGGGCCCAATCAGATCCCGAATAATGTTGTCGGAGTAATATCCCCGGCTTAAGCCAGGGGGCTCTAGGTTTTATAGATTTTCTATTTGAATATTTGGCTAATTCGGTATTTTTTGGTGCGGTAAACCAGATAGAAATGCCTTTCATACCATTACGTTCAATATTCGAGCCATTCCATACAGCCAAGTCCACTGGAAAGCTTGACCCAGGTTTAAACTGCACATCACTGGGATCATCGGTCCACAGGGATCTTTTCAGGACCAGGCGCCACGCCGGTCCATTACAGGACCCTCCTTTCAAGGCACAATACGGATCCTATAATCCGTTGCCCACCACGTTTTGTGTTGACTGGGTGGTGAGTCGGCTAAAGCCATTGGCGTTCAGATCTTCCACTGAACTGATTGGGAGGGAAGAGTCTGAAATGATTTTTCCTGACGAGATTCCCTGGTTGAAGGACTCTGAACTTTGCCCGGTACGATTCAACTACGCGACCCCTCTTGACGGCTCCTCATAATAGTAATCCCACCCTATTGAGGGGTATTGTTAAATTGTCATTACACACCGGTGGCCAATCAGCAACACACTTTTTTAAGTCTGGGCTTTCTTGACAGCTTCACTTCTGCCAGACGATAACGACTCCATAGGCCGATAGAGGCGAGGCCGCCCGCCAAAATCATGAAGGTCCCCCAAAAATATGTAAACGGTTGGTTCATGCGATGATTCCTCCTTTTGATGAATGGAAGGGGCGATGAAAATTTTCCAAGGGACAAGGATTCAGGTTGTGGTCCCCACAAGCTGACGCTTACCTCGTGAATGATTTTTCTCCAGGCAGATTCCATGGCCGGACTCCAGGCCTCTTCCGCCAACTCAGAAAAAATGTCCAAATACGTTTCCGCCATCCTGAGCAGCTGATGAGATTCCAGGTGGCTCGCCGGTGTGGGAAGCAGGTCTGTCCATTGTTCTCTGATGGATGAATGAATTTTTCCGTATGAGCGGATTTCCCAGATACTCGTATCGAGTATCTGGACGATTCGCCTGCTGAAGGGTTGTAGTCCCATTAAATGGAGAGAGGTTGTGACCTCAGGGTGATCACGCAATAGGCGATGGAAAAGTTTATCGGCAAAAGCACCCTCGGCGCTCTTAATCCATCCTAGGCCACGTTTGAGAATGCGAAGGTCCGTATCTGAAAATTTGGGGGTAATTTGTTCCATATTTAAAGTGCCTTTCCTGTGGGTCACTGAATGTTGCTTCTTTTTCAGTGTACACCCTGGGCTCTGATGGAGGTCAAAGAAAAATGGAAAACCTTAGACAACTGAAGGGTACTCAAGCCCTGTGTGTGGGTGTTTGAGGGCAGACAGTCTCAATGACCACAATCGAAATTGGAATATTGTCGGGGGAGGGAATTCTAGAAAATGGGGAGGGTGCCGGATATTATGCCTCGAGCCATTTGCGAATATCCTTCGCCGCACGGCGACCGAAAAAGAGGGCTCCATCAATAGTCTTGGTTGCACAAAAATCCCCACAAACGAAGACTCCGTCATGAACATGTTCCTGACGGGATAACAGATTAGGAAATGGTGGGACCTGGACGGGTTGAGCGAATCTGATGTGATAGGCTCGCATGGGCTGCCAGTCTTCGACTTGTGAACCAAACCATTCACGCAATTGTTGGCGAATCAGGGTGGCAAGGTCTCCTGCAATTGTTTGTTGGTCCTGGAATTGGCCGGGGCAATGTGAGTGAACACAGAGATTATTGATTGGACCGACTCCTTCTCCGTTTAATAAAAGATGTGGCCATGAATAAAGCGGCTCAGGGGCGCCATGGTAGAGGCAGGCCACGCGGCGATAGGTGAATTATTTGAAGCCGGGAACAAGTCTCGTTGCGGCTGGTCCGTCGGTGGCCAGGACAATGAAACGAGAGGATAGGGCTTCCCCGGATTCCAAGGTCACCGATGTTTTCTGAATGAATGCGACCTTGGCTTGAGTCCGAATTCGTCCTGTCGGAAGACGGGATACCAATTATCGGGGAATGGCTCCCATTCTCCCCGCAGGAAGTGAAAGGTCTCTCCGATAATGAGCACATCAGCATTCATAGGAGAAATATGTTTGTGTAGGCCAAGGAAGAAAGAAGGAAGGGGCTGTTGTGCCGAAATCCGTGCAATCTATAATTCTTCTAACACCTCAATCGAATTGCCGAAGGGATCGGTGATATAGACCGAATTGAGTCCGTCCCGATGGGTGATGAGCTCTCCAAATTTATTGGCATCCGGACGACTAAGCGCAAAATGGGAAGGATGTTCCCGAGGGAGAACAAGAGCCAGCTTGGTATTGGCAAAGGCCAGAAGCGCCCAGGACTCATCGATGTAATCCACGCAACAGTTGAAGCGGGAGGTATACCATTCGACTGCTTTGGCCACATTTGGGACTGGAATTGCCACATGATGGATCGTATCCAGTTTTGCCGGTGGCTTTCGATTTTTGGTGACCGTGTTTTGCCCTTTGACTGCCATGTGTTTTTACTGACCTCTCTGTGTGGAAAAGAGAGTAAACGCTAAACCCTATCAAAATTGTTGGATATGTTCCATCAACATTTTTGAGACCTTCTCTAGATTATAGGGCCAGGCATAGATGAGAGTGACCTTTGGGTGTTTCCTGCGGAGCTCTTCCAGTTCTTCGGGGATTTCACATTCGGAATGCGATCCTCCAGGAGTAAACATTGTCGAGACCACGGTAATCGTCTGTGCTCCCTGGTGAATAAGGGATTCAACGGCTTGGGCGAGTGTCGGTCCGCAGAACTCGTTATACGCCAGGCCAAACAACGATCCGTTTAGGAATGGCTTCATGGCAGCCCCAAGGGCTTCGAGCCCAGCCTGGTAAGGATCTGTCTCCGGGTTTCGAGGCCAAGTACGAACTTTCGTGTCCAATTCTAATTCTTCGGGCGACATGGGACTACCGGTTGCTCTTCGCTGGGCTTCAAGGCGCTTCAGTTTGGTAATGAGATCAGACGGGTATCCCTTGGGAATGCCTCCGTGTCCGACCAGAAGAATAGCTTTTTTGAGTTCTGACATGTTGTGGACTCCCTATGATCGCCAGGAAATGAATGATGATGGGGATAAAGCCATGGCGCTTTCAGCCAGGCCAGTTGGTTGTTGCAAAGTTTTAACATCCTGGATTTTGGTGAAACATACAATATTCTGAGTGCGCAGGATTGGTGCATATGGTTTGAACCCTGGTCCGCCCACCATCACCGCACACGATGGCTGAAGCTGTTGAGTGATGTTCCGCAGCCAGGCTTGGAGTATTTTCTCCCCCGGGTCAAGATTGCAGGCAAGGATAACGAGCTGGGCGTGTTTCCGGCGCAAAGCCATTTCCAGCATCTCAAAGGAGACATTGGGGCCGAGATAGATACTATGCCATCCCAGCCCTCGCAGAAGAACTGCCGTGGTCAGTGGAGCAATTTCATGAAAGTCTCCAGGCACACAGGCGATGAAAGCGTGTGGCTCTCCCGGAAGAGGTTCTTTGCGAAGAATGTTAATGAGGTGCTGACGCACTAAGCGGCTTACACTTTGTTCCCCTCTCAGACTCATCCCTCCTTGATGCCATAGTTCGCCAATCAGGCGCAAGAGCGGAAAAATAATGTCTTCCAGGGCTTTCTCAAGCCCCATATGGTTGATCCATTTTTCAAGCATGGCGGTAATGGCTCGTACGTCTTGGTCCCGGGCCAACCGAATCATGTCCTGGGTCTCATTCCAATAGAGTGGGGCTATTCCCGAGAGATCGAGAGGGACATGGTTCATCGATTGTCGGAGTTCGTGCTCACCGGCCTGGGCCAATTGCCCAATGGATTCACCATGGTCCAATTGTGATTTTAGGTACAGGAGAAATTGAATGTCGTCATCAGTAAAGAGTCGATAGCCGTTAGAACCTCGCTGAGGATGGACCAATTGGTAGCGTTCTTCCCATTTCCGAATCACGTGAGTGCTGAGTCCTGTGGTACTGGCCACGGATTTAATGCGAAATTTCTGGGAATCGTTTGCAATGTTAGACATGATTGCGCAACATCAGCTCTTTCGGATGTGGATTGAGATAGACCTGGTCAACTAAATAGGGTACAGCCAGGATGCGCACATAATGTTTAATGAGCGTGAGCGGTACGGTCAGGGGCGTGAGATGGCGGTGGTAATCCTGAATGGTTTCCTGCAATTCGGTCCGTTCGATTGGGCTGAGTTGTTTTTTGATGTGGCCGGCCAGATGCTGGAGGACATTCACATGTTTTCGCACGGTGGCCTTGATTTTCAACGCGTCCATAAATAGGGGACCATAGCGACTGGCGAGGTCCCCAGGTGTGTATTGGCCTGCCTGCGCGATGAGCTGTCCAAGGTCGTGATAATGAGAACGGCTGTGGGTGAGCAACAAATATTTGTGGCGGGTATGGAATTGCACAATGGCCCCACGGCTGATCCGATGCTGGTGAAACAGGGTTTTCCACCTCCGATAACAGAAAATGCGCTCGATGAAATTTTCCCGAATCGGAGCGTCGGTCAATCGTCCCTCCTCTTCCACCGGGAGTAGCGGAAATGCTTGTTGAACGGCAGCGGAAAAAATGCCGGTACCCTGCTTGGAAGGTTGCCCCTTTTCCGTATAGACCTTGACCCGATACACCCCGCAGCTTGGGGAGCTTTTTTTGAGAATATACCCATCCAGATCAGACTCTTGTAATTCCTGAACCCGGCGCCGGCTATAGGTCTGTAGCATCATGGTGTGATCAATGTGGGTGCGGATGGTCAGGAGTTGTGGAGCCTCAGGATCACCGGCCAAATGCATGGCTTCTCGCGGGGTGCCCAGACCTGCTTCCACTTCGGGACAGACCGGAAGCCATTCGACGAACGGGGCTAGTACGTCTGTGAGAAAGGCATCACGTTTGTGTCCACCATCGTATCGAACGGTATCACCGAGCAGGCATTGGCTGATGCCCAGTCGTGGTTTAAGATCCTGCAGTTGGGTTGCCGTGAGTTCTTTTTTGTGAGGCGCGTTCCGGTTTTGCGCGTGATCAATGGTGATGAGTCGTGTGGTCATGGCAATACACGTTCCTTCAATTGAGGTTCATCGGTTCACGCATATTATTCTGTATAATTGTAAATTCTTGGTACGGGTTTAATGCCTGTGAACGCCCATTAGCATGTTTCACTATTGTATAACGTTTGGTTGTGCCAAAATCCCGATCCGATTCGAGTAGAGGGTAACTCCTGAGGCTTAAACCGTGGGTGAAATATCTGATGAAAGGAAGCCATGTCATAGTCGGTCACATCACGAATAACAAAAGGTTGAATTGGTTCCGCATATGATAGCTTTTAGCTATGAAATTATCCCCCATGGAATTCCTTTTCCTCACATGGATTGAGGCGTTTGCTCCATTAAAACCGATTCGTTAATTCTAACCACGCTGACGGTGCGTTCACCTAGTGGGCCTGCAAGTCCCAGTCTGACGGTGCTTCCCACTTCTCCACGTATAAGCCCAACTGCCTCCTGATAGGTTTTCCCGGCTAGGGGAAGCCCGTCGACGGTCAGAATCTCTTCCCCATGATTCAGTCCAGCCCGTGCGGCGGGTCCGGACGGATGCACGGCACGGATGATCAATCGAGCAGGTTCTCCAATTCGACCGGCTGTGATATGCAGGGCAAGTCCGACAATTCCCGAGGGAGCGGGTGTGTTCGGGCCTTGGGGACTGGCGTGGGGGTTGGTCGGTGCTGTGGGACTTCCCGATGGTCCTTCATAAGCGAGGCTATCAGGTGAGGGGGAGGCAATGAGGAGCAAAGCCATGGCGAAATAGGGAAGCATGATTCTGTTTGCGAGATTGTTGAATGGTGCATAGAGGCGCATAATTTTAATCTCCTTTTGTCAATTATGGTGAGATGTCGGATAAGCTAATAAGGCACAAACCCATGAACAAGACCAGGGAATTCAGTTGGACGGAAAGACGGTGCAGTCCATCCCGTTGTTGTTGAAGTAACGGGGTCGTGAGGCCTCTGGCCTGCTTGGCTTTCAATTGGTCACTGAGGTCATTGATTTGAGCAATGAGGGGTGTCCGGCAGTAATGTTCAATGGCCAGAACGCCTAACCAGATGGTGGCGGGAAGTAAGACGATGGATTCAAATCCATTCAGAAGTCCCAGGGCAATGCTGGTGGTCCAGCCAACCGCAGCACTGATCATTCCCAATCCGTAATACTGAGGAAACAGGCTTCGGACGACTTTGGAGAAGGTGTCGGTATCCAGGGTCCGTGAGAGAACCGGCGCGGTCACAAACGACAGAAAGACAATCTTGCCCACCAAAATGGCCATGGCCAACAAATTGAAAAAAATAAGAATGTGTTCAGTCATCGTGTCATTTCCTTAAGAAACATTGGGCAGCAGGCTTTGGGACACCCGCAAGGCCTGGTCAAAATCAGGCAACTGGCCCATAGGTACTATTTCAACATATCGGATAATGCCCCTGGCATCCAGTATGAGCATCGCGCTGGAGAATGCTCATGTCTTCCAGAAGGAGCCCTGTCTGCGTGCGGAACTGATATTCAGGAGCGTCCGATAAAAATGGTATATGATGAATGTTCGCCTTAGCAGAATATTTCTGTTGATCCTGATAAGTATTTGTGCTCAACATGCCAAACGTCATCTCTTGATCCAACCCTCCATTGCGTTCGCTGAATTGGTGTGTCTGGTCATCGCACACCGGCGTATTCAACTGTGGCAAGACGTTGATTAACGTCACGTTCCCCCTGAGGGTATCTGGGGCAATGGACTCTCCATCTTTCCCGATAATGCTCACAGAGGGAATGTGATTGCCTTTCTCCAGAGAGGGCGATGCTCCCAAACCAGAGGATTCCCATAAAAAAAGAACGGCTCCGAGAATAAAAACTGGAAAGCACAGCATGAAGAAGATGCCCCAAAGTGATTGTTTTTTGCCTTTAATGTCCATCGGTTCGCTCTTTAGATTCTATGGGAATAGTCCAGCTACGTCCCTTGAGTTCGTGATTTGCCCAATATTGATTGTAATGCTTTCTGTAGGGTGGGAAAGGAATAGGAAAATCCGCTATCCAGGGCTTTTTGCGGGTGAACGCGTTGTCCGGTTGTCAGCATCGTGGCAAGCTCTCCCAGAGCGATCTTCAACGCAAATCCCGGAACTGGGAACCAGGATGGACGATTTATCGTTTTTCCCAATGTCGTACAAAAGTTCTGCATGGTCACGGCTTCCGGAGCGACGCCGTTAACTGTCCCATCGAGAGCGGGGTGGGTGATGATAAAAAGGATAAGGCGAGCAAGATCTTCCCGATGGATCCACGAAACATATTGAGTTCCGGGTAAAATGGGACCGCCCAGAAACAAGCGGAACGGCAACGTCATTTTCGAGAGAGCTCCTCCATCCGGTCCCAAGACCATTCCGAATCGGACTGGAATCACCCGAAGGTCTAAGGCTTCGGCCTCCATGGCCGTTTTCTCCCAAATCTGAGAGAGGTCTGAAAGGAAGCCCTGACCAGGGATGGAAGATTCATTCAACTTTTCTTCTCCCCTGGCTCCATAAAAGCCGATTCCCGAGGCGGAAATAAATGTGTGAGGTTTGTGTTTCCAGATCGGGATTGCCAGAAGCAAGGCTTGGATCGGTTGCACCCGGCTGTCAATGAGCACTTGCTTTCGCGTGTCGGTCCAGCGGGAATCGGCAATGGGAGCACCGGAAAGATTGATGACAACATCTGCACCCTCGCATCCCTGCGCCCATGGACCCAGAGTTACTCCATCCCACTGGACAAAATGTCGTTGTGGGGTGGCAGCCGCAGTATAATTTTCTGCATGGCGGGTAAGAATGATGACGGAATGTCCTTCTTCAATCAACATCCGGCAAACCTCTCGTCCGATAAATCCAGTTCCACCGGCAATGACCATCTTCATGTCCAGTCTCCTATCTCACGATTTCAGAGGGGGAATCCCATTCTTGCAATTCCACCGAAGGAATAATATGAGCATCTCCCACCAGATCAATGCCAAAAGGATCGGGCTTATGCGTATCTTCAGGGTAGGCAGTTGTCGAAGTGGAGCGAATATCCACGTCTACGTTGAGGGTGCGTTCGGGAAGGATGTGAATGGACGTGATGGTCTGACCCATCGGGTGCCAGATGATGAGGTTGTAGGTTCCAGGCGGAATGTCGCTGATGGAAAATTCACCTCGTTTTCCTGCCAGAGTGACATAGGGATGTGGAAGTGCGATACCCCACCCTTCCATAAATTCATGATAGCTACAGCGAAAGAGGATAATGCCCGTCTTATCCACCGCATAGGTGACTTTCGATCCGGCTCGATGTGTGCCGGTAGTGCCTTCTGAAAGAAAATCACTCTTACGATTATCGGGATGCGGTGGAAGAGTCTGCCCGAATAAATGAAGTCCACCCGTGGCAGATGTTAGAAAAATTTCGAGTTTATGTTCAACAGGATCCCAATTTGTAAAATGGAGTTCCTGACCGGCTTTTGTGGTGCTGACATAAGGAAGAAACATACAGTCTTTGGTTTGAACAATGTCCGGTGTCGAGGGGGCGGCTTTTCCTTGTGGGACGTTCTCCAGATAGACCACGGCGCCAGGCAGGGAGTGGTTTGGGCCCGGTCTGGTGATGGGAGACAATCGCCAACCCTTTCCGTCAGAAATTCGCCCACAATAATAGGGATCGGCAGAAAGAACGAGATTGTACCGTCTTGGTGATTGAAGCATTCCCTTTATGGAGACGGATCCCTCAAGATTCCCCCCAGTGAAATTTGGGATTTCTTCATAGGCGAATCCTGAATGTAGAGGATTCAGCACCCCACAGAAAGTCACGGCGAAGAGCGCGAGTATGGTTCCTCTAGCGGGAAAGAGGGCCTCTGTTCTCAAATGCAACATGGTTGTCTGCCTGTCGATATACCATTAATCGAATGATGTTCTATTCCTCTATCTTATTCAACCGGAAAGGAGATGATAATTCCTCCCATGATGTCACCGAGTTTCCGATCACGTTTTGGGCTGAGGAGGTGAGTGTTATGACAATTGACGCAGGCCTTGGAGATGGCACGGTCTGCATAGATTGCCTGGAAATATGTTTGTTCCCCCTTAGTGATGTAGCCTGTGGCCGGTTGAGAAGGCTCACGTTCTACGGCCGCCAGACCAGCTGCTTCGAAGTCGGTGGCAGGACCATTTTTTTGATAAATAGGCAGACGGCTTGCCAGACGATACTCGAGGCCAATGCCTTTCTCCTTCACGGCAGATCCTGACAGCAGCAGCATTTGAGCCGGAAGGGGTAGAGCGTTTCGGGACTCCCAGGTTTCCGAGGCGATGACCGTTCCTGTTTCCTGCATGCGGGCGACGATATGGGTGGTATACAGGGTACGGTCAGATTCAATCACCGCATAGATGAAATCGGCCACGATTTCCGGTCGGACTCCCCTGATCGAATGAGTGCCTTCTTCGCTAGCAGCGATGGCTGACATATGAAAGCCCAAAAGGATCACCGCTGAAGTTAAGCAGAGGACTTGTAGCGTTTTCATCACGACACCTTCATGGCCCATTACCGGGCATTGCTTTGTGACACGGTCTGACCCGGGCCGATGTCCCGCGCACATCGAAACCCGATGCCATGAGTTTTTAATGCAAATCCACCCTTGCTTCGGGAGGTGGCTCTCAAATCAGTATCAAAACTTTTCCACGATCCTCCACGGAGAACTTTCAGAATTCCGGTCTCCGGGCCCTTGGGATTTTTGTCTGGAGCGCTGGCATAGTATTCGGAGCCATACCAGTCCTGCACCCATTCACGGACATTGCCGGCCAGGTTTCGGAGTCCGTATGGTGATTGGCCTTCCGGAAGGGCCGTCACTTCGACAAAGGTCTTTTTCTCTTCCCAGTCTTTTTCAAAATTGGCTTGTTGCCGAGTAGGTGCTTGGTCCCCCCAGGGGTAGAGGCGACCATCGTTTCCTCGAGCCGCTTTCTCCCATTCGGCTTCGGTCGGCAGACGCTTACCGGCCCAAAAGCAATAATCGACGGCGTCATGCCAGGTGACCTGGACGACTGGGAGTTCCCCAATGTCCTCTTCCTCGTTGAACGGGCGATCGGCGAACACATTCATTGGCGGTTTATGTAACGTTTCATCCAGGAATTTCATGTAATGCGCATTGCTCACTTCATATATATCGATGTCAAAGGCATTGAGGTAAATCTTGCGACGAGGCTGTTCGTCGAGGCGACCCTCTCCTGAGGCGCTTCCTCGTATGAATGGCCCGGCCGGAATAGTCATCATTTCGACCGGGTCCTTTTCGATCATGGTCCCTTCCGCTGCAGTGGCAGCCGGTAGGAATGCTGTTAGCGTGAGTGCGATTATCATTAAACGCCACATCTTCATTGTTTCTTCTCCCGACTTGCCTGAACAATGTTCTGAGTGATCTGCATTATCTTTTGTGTGAGAGTGTTTACGACATCAAACTGGTTGTCCCGCTCAGCCTTTCTGGCCTCCATCAACAACGCGCGGGCTTCGTGTAACTGCCGTTCAATGCTGGACTGAACTGCTGGTGAAGCCAGGGTTCCTCCGATGGCCGCAGCATGAAACTCCTCCCAGGCTTGTTCGGTGGCCTGGGAGGCTTGATAAATAAGGTCCCGGGGCCCTTCATGCTCCTGTGAGGCCACTGGTGAAACTCCGTAGACCGGAGTTCCACCCAGGATCCAGGGAAGGAAAGAGAGGAAGAGGATCCCTGCCAGATAAAAAGAGGCCACCCGCATGTTCATACCCAATATATTCTTTGCTTGATTGACCCTCATGGAAATATTCCTACTGAATTTTGTCTTGAACCATCGCCTGCATCTGTTGAAGCTCTGTATTATGAGGATCGAGTTCAAGGGCGGTGGTAAGATGTGTCTTGGCCTCTTGCCATTTTTCCTGTCCCATTCTCTTCATGGCGCCAATCGTAGCCGTTCGTACCTTGTCATTGACTTCACTGGAAGCGTCTTTTGCGCATCGGAATCCCAGGCCCACCCCGTAGCTGTTATTGGAAGGATGATTCCAAAACCGATGTGTTGTGGTGATACTGGATTCTGCGGCAATCCATGATCCACCCCGAATGACTCGCTTCTCACCGACGGTCAGGCGATCCACATATGTGCCGGTTCCGCCGATCCAGATGGGTTTAAGTGGCCCCATGGTGTTCACGGAATGCGGAGTCTTCCTGTAAAAATCCGGGTCATACCAGTCTTCCACCCATTCAAAAACATTCCCTGCCATATGGTGAAGGCCGTAGGGGCTTGCCGCTTCCGGCATGGAGTCAATCGGCAGGGTGGCTGCATGATTTTTGCCAAAGTTTGCTTTTGCTGCATCGAACTCATTACCCCACGGGTACTTCAATCCCTTAGGGCCTCGAGCGGCTCGCTCCCATTCGGCTTCTGTTGGGAGTCTCTTGCCTTTGAACTCGCAATAGGCTTTGGCATCAAACCAATTCACTCCAACCACCGGCTGGTTGGGCTTATTCAAACGGGGGTCGTCCCAATAGGCTGGTCCGGGATGCCCCTTGGTCTTCATGAACTCCGCATAGTTGCTGTTCGAAACTTCGTATTTGTCAATAAAATAACCATCAACCACCACCCAATGGGCCGGTCCCTCATCATGAAATGCCTCTTTGGACCAGGGCATACTCATTCTCTGTTGATAGAGTGTTGCAGAGTCGCCCGTGGTTGACGTGGCGTTAGACCGATTTTTGTCGATGCCCATGATGGAAGGGCCGAACGGCACATACGACATTTTGTCTGGCACTACCGCAATGTCCTGAGCGAATGCTGCCGATGGATGAAGGGTTAACAGGAGACTGCCGAGGAGGACGCCTGCCACAGGCAGGCGTCCTCCTGATCTGGTCGATTTTTCTTTTCTGACTTCTCCAGATTTTATGTTTGTCATAACGTTCTTCCCGTCTAGTTAAAGGCTGTCGAATGAATGATCAAGGATCATGACGATCAGGACTTCCATGGTTTACTTTTTACCTTTATTGATTTGATCCATGATCAATGTCTGGGTCTGCAGATATTCTTCATTTTTCGGATCGGCCTTGAGAGCCTTCTCAATAGATGTGAGAGCCTCCTGCCATTTTTCCTGCCCCATGCTGATCAGAGAGAGCATGAAGTCATATTGAACGTTTTGAAGCCCCGCTGGAGAGGCCGCCTGGGCACAGCGGAAACCTAAACCAACGCCATAAGAATTGTTCTCAGGTTGGTTCCAGAATCGATGGCTGGTATGAAGAGAGCTAGCCGGTGCTAACCAGGAGCCGCCTTTTAACACCTTGACCTGACCCTGATTCGCAAAATTGAGACCTGTGGAAGGACCTTGGGGGTTCATGGCAGGGCTGACGTTAAAATAGCCGGGATCATACCAATCTGACACCCATTCAAAGACGTTGCCGGCCATGTTATAGGCTCCGAATCCGCTCTTCCCATCCGGATAGGAATCCACCGCAGTGGTTTGCCCGACGGACTGGCCATAGTTGGCTTTGGAAGGATCAAGCTCATGTCCCCATGGGTAATGGGCATGTCCATCAGGACCTTTCGCCGCTCGCTCCCATTCCGCTTCTGTCGGCAGCCGTTTTCCCTTCCATTCGCAGAACGTGCTGCCGTCATACCAGTTGACACCCACGACCGGTTGCTCCGGTTTGTTTAATCGGGGGTCATCCCAATAGGCGGGAGCCGGATGCCCCTTGGCTTTCATGAATTCCTTGTAGTCTTTATTGGAAACCTCATAGATATCGATATAGTAGGGATCCAGAACCACATTATGAGGTTTCTCATCCTGATGATCATTGCTGCCCATGACAAACTCGCCTCTAGGCACGAGGACCATATTTTCAGGGTCAGCGCTCAATGCAGGAGTGGTAATGAGCAGTAATGAGGTGAGTACGGTGCCACCGATGGTCTGTTGAAATCTCTTCATGGAAGAATCTCCCTGATTTAGTGGAAAATTAGATGAGGCACTCTGTCGTAGATTCATGACGTTAATCCTCCGGTTAATTGTTGGAGTGATGGTTGAAAAGATGTCGATTTTTCAAAATCGTGGCATCAATCAGATCTCCGCATTGCAAACATTTATGAACGGGGATCTGGAATTCAGAGGTTCCCTGATCGGGTGAAATACAAAAACTACTCACCAAGAACCCCCCGCAGCGCGAACAGTTATTTGGAACCTTCCCAGCAATCTCATTGTCTCTCCTTTCCGTTAGCTGGTTTGAGTGTTGTTTGGTGAGTATCATTGTAGTTCCTCCGTCTTAAATTAAAAGTTGATGAATTTTTAATACAATGTTTGTCTAATGTATGTTAATAGTTATAGCAATGCGTAAAATGTTTGTCAATAGTTTTAATGTTAATTATTTGACATACATTATACGCATTGATACAAATACCTAATGCCAATGTATCGAATTCATCGATTTTCAAAGCTTACCGGCCTTTCACCCCACGTCATACGAGCCTGGGAGCGGCGATATGGACTGGTGAACCCTGTTCGAGGTGAAAATCGCTATCGCCTGTATACGGATGACGATGTGATGTTGTTTCGATATCTCAAATCTCAAGTAGACCAAGGGTTGTCTATTGGGGAATTATCCGTGCAGGGGCGTGAGCATTTACAAGAACAGGCTCAGCGGGTATTTGTGGAAACCTATCGTGAGCCACCACCATCTGATCGATTGGTCATCGAGTTATCACAGGCATTGGAGGAGAATGATCGTGCGGGTTTTGAAAGGAAATTGAATGGCGCCTTAGCCGTGATTCCTTTTGAAGAAGCGTTACATCGTTTTTTGCTCCCCTTACAAGAACGGGTTGGACAACTCTGGCATGATGGAAAGCTTGGCGTGGGCCAGGAACATTATGCGTCGAATCAAGTCAAACAAAAAATTTTTTCGGCCTTGAACCATTTTCAAACCTCAGATGTGGGACC
>BQIZ01000045.1 GCA_021604365.1 Nitrospirales bacterium | reverse complement strand
TCAGACTCGACCATCGTGCGAATTGGCGGATTTGAACAACGGGAAGTGCCCATCCATTTGCATTGCGGGCCAACACCGACCCGTTGGATCAGCAGTTCTGTATGGGGTATTGTGAGGTTTAGCGCTGGGCTCCCAATTCTTTGGGAGGATGCGCGGCATGCTCAGGAGGTGAGCCGCCCCAGATCACTGTGTCCGGGCACAGATCGGCTCCATTCGGCCAGGCAACTGTGCCGTTTTCAACTCTGACTTGTTTGAAGAGTTTTTCATCAGCCTTGAGCGGTCCAAAGATGGGCCCCGCCAGAAAGCTTGAGATGTCCCGCTCAATGACAGAATCGTCAGTAAGTGTGAGTCGTAATTTCCATCTTTCGAGTGGGGTCGCCTGTCGAATTCTCAGAAGTGCCATAAGGTCTGCCTGTTCTAATCCAGGGGAGCAATAGGTCTCGGCAACTGCCCAGCCTTTGCAAGCTGCCAATCCTGTCTCAACTCTTCACGGTGGAGGGCTGCCCATTCCAAGGTCAAAGCCAATGCGCGTCGGGGAATTTCACCACGATAGATTACCAAAGTCTCCATTTCGATTAACGCCTTAAACTCCCCATAGCTAACATGAAAATGCGCTGGCTCATAATCATTGAAAAAGATCCGAACCACGATACCGAAAAATCGACTGATCTCTGGTACGTTCCGTACTTTATCACGATCATCCGTTTCTGTGAAAAAAGGAAATCTAGATTAAGGAGTTCCCTGTTAATATGGTTTGCCGGCCTCAGTCAACGTCTATAGGAATAATCGATATACTTCCGGATTTCTAGACCTGGTGGCTTCCCCACAACCGGAAGTGATGCCGGGGATGCCCCCAGACCAGGAGCTTCTTAACTTCTTGGGTTACTTTGTGAGAGCGCTTTGGGCTTAATCGCTAATTTATTGACGACCTTCTGGACCCCTTCCGTCTTTTTGGCAATTTCCACGGCTCTTTCGATCTGGTTTTGTGTTTCAACGAATCCACTCAACATGACCGTGCTTCTGTACGTATCAACCTCAATTTCAAATGCATCCACGAGGTCATCGGCAATCAAGGACGACTTCACCGATGAGGTAAGCACGGCGTCATCGACCGTGGTTCCCATGGTGCGTCCATGAGGATCACTGGCACATGCGGAAAATGCAAAGGCACATGCCACACTTAATACCACTAACATGGATTTGGCGCTCAGTTTGTTTGTGAAGGTGTTGGACATAACCATTCTCCTTTTTGAAATGAAAGTTTTTGGACACAGCCTTGATGCCATTCAACAATAGACTGTGTGAGTATGATTCAAGGAGGAGCGCGACAGTATTGATAAAAACCCTTGATTCTTGTCTTAAAATACCTGGGGGGTTGGTTTTCTTTAGGTCAGGGCCAAAAATGATTGTTAGATGGCCTTAGAAAAAGGTTGGTAAAGCAGAGAGGAAGGAGTTAATGGCAGGGCGAGGTGACCTCAGAAGAACGAAATATTATAAATCGAGTTGTTTAAACTCCTTCTGCTTTTATCTGATCAAGGAGAGTTTCAACGGGAGTGGTGAGATTTTTGCTGCGGTTGCAGGCTTGACAAGCTGGCACGACATTGCCTCTGGTGCTTCTTCCTTTCCTGGCCAAGGGCACCACATGATCCATAGTCAGGTTTTCCGCTCCCACCTGCTGATGACAAAAGTGACACTCCCCTTTTTGGATCTGGGCTTTCCACCATGGGGTTTTCCGTAGTTTTTTTCCGCTTTCGCGCTCAATCTGTATATGCCGTCGGACCGCGTCATCGTCACCTAGAGAGTAGAATTGTTCTGGTTGTGTCATAAGGGAAGGTGGCCTCTGTTCAAAATACTTTATGCGGACTGGGGATCACGGAAATCAGGTGCCGGGTCAACCTGTTTGGGAAGATTGTAGCGCTTGGGTCGACGCTTTTTAAAGTCACAGTGATTCTGACAATTTCAAATCCGCCTTTTCCCAAAACGTGAGCGTTCAGTGAATGAAGGAAGTCTTGCGAGGGTTTGTCATTCTGAGTGAAACGAAGAATCTCGCTGAGCTGTTGCATCTTCAACCGGGGCATAGATCCCTCGCGGGGCTTCAGGATGACAAAGCGGGTGGTGGTTCCGGCGTCTTGAAATGCTCGTGCAGGTTTGATCTGGAAAAAGGGATTGTTAGATTTAATCCAAGGCCAGAGTCAGGCATTTGGCGGAGCCACCGGCCTTGAGGAATTCATCCAGTTCAGCCGGATGGGTGATATAGCCTCGCTTGTGTAACCATGCCATCGTTTCAGGACATCCGGTCGGCAGTACGACATGGCGGTCGATACAGACCGCATTGCAGGCAAACCGCTTGCCTTCTTGGGATGGGACTGCAAATCGTTTGTCCGGTTCTATACGAGAAGCCAGCACGGTTTGGGCGTATGTATCGAAACAGGGGGGAAAATAGAGGAGCTCTCCTCCGCTGAGGGGACAAAAGCAGGTATCCAGATGATAAAACCGTTGATCCACCAGTTCCACAGGCATGATTTCTTTCTGGAAAATTTCCGACAACTGGACATAGGCGCTGATATCACTCCGTTGCCGGTAGCCGCCGATCCAGAAATCAGGAAATCCCAATAAGTCCCCGGCCCCTTCAAAGTTTATTTCGGAATCAAGGTTGATGACTTCATAGCCCTTCCTGGTGAACCAGTCAATAAAATACCGTTCCTCACCCTGCCGTTCCGGATGGCGGAACTGGCTGGGGACAGCCTTTCCTTCATGGAGGACACCCGCATTGGCGGTAAACACCAAATCAGGTAGTTTGGGTATCGGTTCCATAAATTCCAGTTTGACTCCAACTTCGTTTTCCAGTACCTGGGTCAGCGTTTTCCATTGGGTCCTGGCGCGATCTCCGTTGGATTGATTCGACACTCTCATCCATGGATTAATTTCATATTCGATCCCAAAATAATCCGGGGGGCACATCAATAAACGGCTCATAATATTAGTAACCTGCTATCCTTTCCAGCCGAGTTCACGGGCCAGTTCCCATAAAAAAGAAGAAGAATCCATCACCAGTCCGACGGCTTGAAAGCTTCCCCGGTCACTCAGTTTTGTGGGAACGGCAGGATTGATATCGACACAGACGGTTGGTGATGACGCCGGAAGCAAATTTCCAGTCGCCACGGCATGCAGGGTGGAAGCTACCAACAAGGCCAACCCCACGCCGGGAATGGCGGCGCGCATGGCTTCTTGGGCTTTGATGGAATCGGTGATGACGTCCGGTAAAGGGCCATCGTCGCGAATCGTCCCGGCCAGCACCATCTGGACCCCTTGTCGTATGCAGGCCGCCATGATTCCATCTTTGATTAATCCGCTTTTGATAGCTTGTTGAATGCTTCCCAAGGCCCGTACACGATTGATGGTCCGAAGGTGGTGCTCATGTCCGTGAGGCACCGAACGGCCAATACCTAAATTGTATCCCAATGACGTTCCGTACAGGCTGGCTTCCATGTCGTGAGCGGCCAGCGCGTTCCCGCAAAACAAGACATGGATGTATCCCGCTTCGATGATCCATGCCAGGGCTTCCCGTCCTCCCGCATGGATGATGGCCGGACCACCGGCAAACAACACCTTACCGGACCCCTTGCCCTCTTTTCGTTGTTGTTGAATGGCCTTCATCCGTTTGGCCACGTCGGCGATGATATGGTGGTGAGGACGTTCGGAAGAAACCTGGGCTTCCATAAACCCGAAGGCATCCCGTTCCTTTGGGCGCTCAAGCGGAAACACTCGAACCCCTTTTCGACCCGTAACGACCAGGTCGCCTTTTTTCACAGAACCCATGGGAACCATCTGTCCGGAAAGTGGCGAGGTCTTCAGCCTGATGGCTAAATCCATTTCGGGTTGCGGGACATCGATCCAGTTCCCTTGCCACCGTATTTGGGTAGAGAGATGAGAGGTGGCGTAGAAATCTTCCGGTAAAATTCCATCAGCCGGGGATGGCTCAACCGTGCAGTCTTCCTCGGTTTCAATCACTGCCCCATGGGGCTGAATGGTTTTCAGGATTTCCTGGAGTAACTCCATCGTAGGCGCTTCAATCAGGATGGTGGCATGTGACGTGTCCTCCCGTCGGGTTCCCACCGTCACTTCCGAGAGGGTAAACGTTCCCCCCAACATGACAATCGCATCCAGGACCTTGGCTAAGATCAGTGAATCAATGATATGCCCTTGGATGTTGATGGATTGAACGATCATTTTTTTATTTTACCATGAATTTCTGCAAAGGCTTGAAGTAAAAATCGATTGGGGTTTATTGGCCTCGCATAATGTTGAAGAGGTGTTTGGATAGTGTTCGCTCAGGACGACCTGGCAATGTCTAGCAGACCAACATAAAGGAAATGGCAGAAGATTCATTCTCATCTGTTTCCTTACGGTGCTATACTGTGGCAAATGAACATTTGCCAGGGAGAATCAAGTTTGAACCATCATCTTTGTATTGTTTTACTCATTATTGGACTCGCTGGGGGGTGTTGGGGGCAGGGCCTCCAGACTACGGCCTGGGCTTCTCCCGGAACGGATGTCTTTCAAGTCTTCACTCAACACATCGGTGCTCAAATCGGAAAAGATAAACAAGAATTTGCGATCGCTGATTCCTGTACGGTCTATTTTTATCAACATTTGAAAAAGAAACCACGCCCAGAAGTTGAGCGCATTCATTTCTCCCCCCTCTCAAAAACAGGGCTTGATTATGATTGTGGGAAGCTCTTTCCCGAGGGGTTGGAGCAGGCCCGGGAGGCCTTTGGGAACATGCAACAGCGGCTCTCTCTCAGCCTCACCTTCTATCAAATGGCTTTAGTTGGAGATGGGGATGATAATCAGGAATATAGTGCGCAAGAAATTCAGGATGTGCTGGCAGCCTTCGGGCTACCGTACCTTGATGGACTTCCTCATGGAGGGTATGTGATAGCCCTGACAGGTCTGTTCGATACCATTCGCCAGGATCTTCAATTCAAAGTCCTGATGGAGGGGATGCAGAAATTGATGAACAAGGGGTATCGCTTTACCAAAGCTGATCAGGCGGCATTGAATCGGAAGCTTGATTAATGGTCATGGAGGGGGAAGCTTTCTATCGTATTCGTTCTAATGCTTCTTGTGAGCGGCTGCGGACAGTCTGGTCCCAGTCTTCTTTCATCTTTTCTTCCAATTTCGCCTTCGCGTCTTGAGCCCGCATGCGACCCAGGGCTAATGCGGCGCAGGCTCGCACATGGGCATGGTCATCTTCCAACGCCCGGATCAATAAGGGGATCGAGGGTAGATGTTTCAAGATTCCCAGGTAACTGGCTGACATTCCCCGTATGCGATGTTGTTTGTCACCTATAGCCGTCTTCAACGTCCAAATAAAGAGTTCCGCCATCGGTTCGGCGATGGTGTCCAATCCTTTTGCTTCAAATTGGTTGACTTCAATCAGCGTAAAGGCCAAATCCAGCCGTTTTTGAGCGGAGGGTTCTTTTTGAAAGCGTTGCAGGAGCCGATCACGAAGCTGAAGGCGTTCTTTGCGAGCTTGCCATTTTTTGGTGCCAATCCATATGCTTATCCCCAATACGAGAACGCCTCCGAGTACGGGTAAAATATCCTCAGTGATGTAATCCTGAGTGTCGAAGCTCAGATGATGCCATGTCCAAATGCCTGCTACGATGAGCCCCAGAACTAACAGGCCGAAAAACAGGTTGATGGAACGGGTTGCTTCGGGTTGAGTTGCCATACGGGGGGTAGTCATCAGAGAGTTTTTATTTACCGGCAAAGTCTAACAATGAAGGTCACCATACTAGGTTCAGGAACTAATATTCACCCTACCCGCGCTGCCGCCGGGTATGTAGTCGAGACGGACCGGCCTATTCTACTGGATTTTGGTCCAAGAACGCTCTCAAATTTATTACAAACCGGCATAGATCGCCATACGATCCAATACTTACTCTTTACCCATTACCATGCGGACCATTTTTCTGATTTTATTCCATTTTTCTTTGATGCGGTGTGCCATTCAAAGTTCGCGGCCGTTCGACCGGACCTCACCATTTATGGTCCACCTGGAACGAAACGACTCTTTCGGACGATTTTTCAGACATTTCCAAATTTTTCAAATCCACCTTTTCGGGTGATCCTCAAAGAGGTCAAGGATCGGCCGTTTTTGATTGGCCACACGCAGATCACGCCTTTGCCCATGACCCATTCTGATCAACAGATCTGTCTAGGCTATCGTCTGGAGTTTCAAAGCCGGTCAGCGGCTTTTTCGGGAGATGCGATGGCTTCACCGAATCTGATGACCCTATGCCAGGATACTGATCTGGCCGTCTTGGATTGCTCTTTTTCGTCTCACCAGCCCGGTGGATCGCATATGCATGCCGAAGAATGTGGGAAAGTAGCGGAAAAGGCCAATGTCAAAAAACTTGTGCTTTCGCATTTTTATGAGGCTGCCGATCGGTCGAATGTCGTGGCTCAAGCCCGCCGATTTTTTTCAGGACCAGTCATCAAAGGCAAAGATCTTCTAACCTTGCAAGTGGGAAGGGGATTCCCAAGATAACTGGGGAAAATAAATGAAGCGAATCTGGCCTGGGACCTGTCCCTCTTCTTTTTGGCTATTTTACAATTTCCAGAACCTGCACTTGAGTGCCTTAAATCACCCCATTACCTGCAAGTTGGTCCGCCCCTCCATAGCTTGCGTCAGAACGATTTAATGTGCCGACTTGGGTGGAAATGGTTTTGGGTCCTTTTGCTGAACCAAAAGGGTCTCGGCTGCCGGGCCGAAACCCGACTCTTCAAAGTGCCAAGGTCAAATCACGTCACATGAAGGCGAAGAAAACGGATTTGGATTGAAAAGGCTAGAGAGTAGGGTCCTCATCTGTGGAAGAATCCTCCAGGATTTGAAGCAGGGTCTGTATCCGCTCCGTCATGGGATTCTGTTGTTCCCGCTCATAAATACTCAACAAGTTCCGGAGCATGCGGGCAAGAATCAGTCGCGTCGAACTCTTTTCCAAAAACTCAGGAGAATAGTCCAAACCGGATGCCGTAATAAATTGCTCACAGTCTTGTTCCCGTAAAAATGCCCCACCGTTAAAACAATCCACAAATTGCGGGATAGGCTCTCCTTCAATCTTCACCAGGAAATGTCCCGGCATACCGACTCCGGAGAGGGGCAAATTTAAACGGTTTCCCACAAACACATAGATGGCCGAGAGAGAAATGGGGATCCCTTGCCGGGATTCGATGACCCGATGCAGATAGCTATTATCGGGATCATGGTAATGGATGCGATTGCCGGAAAATCCTTTGTCTTTAAAGAGGAACGCGCTGAGGAGTCTGGCGACTTTTCCCGGAGGAGCCTCTTCGGAATGCCATTTTTTTCGAAATTCTTCCGTGAGGTGATCAAGACACTCCTGATAATGGGGAATATCGACATTCGGATAGGCGACCTTGGCGATAAGGAATGCTCCCTGCTCCCAATCAATCTGCCGGGAGCAATGGGCAACGAACGTGCTGAACTCCTCTTTGAGTTGCTCAAAACGAATTTCATCTTTCACAAAAGCGACCCGGGATTCCAATGCCGTATCATCTGCGCTGGCTTTTTCTAGAAATGGTAAGGCGGAAGGACCGATTCGGACGAATTCGTGTTGGATCGTTTTGGCGACCTGTTCGTTGGGATCGGACAGCAAACGAAGCAGAGCTTGAATTTTTGTCTCCGAAGGTGAGTGCAAGAAGTTTCGTCCCGAGTTGATACGACAACGCCCCCTCAAAGAGGAAGAGCGTCCCATTGGGGAGTTGATAATTTGGGGAAATGCCGCTAGCCGACGGAGCGCTTGAACGCGCGGGCTCCCCCATAGAGACACAGCCCGTCGAAGACGGCGAGAACGACCAGTGCGATGGCCACATGAGGGAGCGCTTCGCTCCAGCCGGTAAGAATCAATGGCCGGATGGCATCAATGACCCAGGTCATCGGATTGAAGAAAGCCAGTGATTTCATCCAACCCGGCATCGCCGCTAATGGGACGAGTGCGGAGCTGAGAAAAATCATCGGGAGCGAGAGGAAGCCAAGCACTGAGAAAAAATCTCCGTGACTTTTCACGGAAAACGCCATGGCCATGGAAATGGCGGTGAGCCCGACACCAAATAGCATGCCGATGACTAAAATGAGGGCGATTCCTAAAATCCCGGTTTCCGCACTCACGCCAAACAAAAAGGCCACTCCCAGAATAACCAGTATTTGCATGGCGGTGATGGCCATCACAAAGAGAAACCGACTGAGGATGACGGACGATCGTCGGATGGGAGTTGCCATCAATCGCTCCAGAAACCCGTTTTCTTTATCAAACAGGAGGTCTACGCCCCCTGCCAGCCCGTTATTGAGGACGGTCATCACGACGACGCCGGCTGCAAGGAAACTCATGTAATTCGGGGCTTGGACGACCTGTACATCGGCAGCACGTTGGAATAGGTTGCCGAAAAAGATGAGCCAAAACAGCATGGGCTGGATCAGGGTAAACAGCATACTGAACTTTTCCCGGCTCAAACGCTTGACCCATCGATTGGTTAAGGCAAGCACTTCTTGAATTTGCTCATTCATGGAGAAACCTTTCCAGAACAGTGAGAATCTACAGGATATGATCTTAAGTCGTGGGTTCAGGGGGTTGGTCTGTGAGGGACCGGCCTGTGTGAGCCACAAACACGTCGTCTAGTCGCGGCCGATGATATTCGATTCCGTCGAGGCGACATCCTACTCGATTGGTCGTCTCGAGGATAGCAGGCAATGCCTTTTCTGGAGCATCGACACGGATATCAAGCCCCTGTGGAGTAGGACGAATGGCACGCACGAAGGGTAAAGCTTTCAGCGCGGTTGAGAGGGTTTCGACGACCTGAGGCTCAGAATCTCCAAGAGTGAGCCAGACACCATCTCCACCCAAGCTGGCCTTGAGATCCTTTGGAGAGCCAATGGCGCGAATCTCTCCCCGATCAATGATAGCGATTCGATCACAAAGCTGGTCGGCTTCATCCAGGTAATTGGTGGTCATGACAATAGTCATGCCCTGCTCGCGCAATTGCCGGAGGTATTGCCAAATATTGAGGCGGCTTTGAACGTCAAGCCCAAGCGTGGGTTCGTCCAGAAAAAGTACTTTGGGATTCGGCAACAAGCCGCAGGCGATATCTAATTTTCGTTTCATCCCGCCGGAATAGCCTTTGGCCACGCGATCGGCATGTTCATCCAGATCGACCAGCTTCAAAAGCGATGCAATTCTGGTGAGAGCTTCATTCTTTGGGAGATGATAGAGATCTGCGAGCAAGAGCAGATGTTCCCGTCCGGTAAGAAAGCGGTCGATGGCCCGTTCTTGGGGCACGTAGCCGATCAGCCGTCGAATCGTATCGGCTTCTTTGACGACATCATGCCCGAAGATGGTTGCCGTCCCGGACGTGGGGCTCAGGGTCGTAATCAAAATTCGAAGCGTGGTGCTTTTTCCTGCCCCGTTGGGTCCCAGGAGGCCAAAAATTTCCCCTTGTATGACGGACAAGGAGAGATCCTTCACCGCAGTCACGGTGTCGTAGGTTTTCCCCAGCCCTTTAACCTCAATGGCAACGGCATCAGACATGGTGTGTTATCCTTGTGCCGTTCGAAGGTCGGCAAGTTTAAAGCGGATCAGGTCAATCAGGCGGCGAGCTTGCTGGACGAGATGGCCGGATTCAAGTAAAAATTGTTTTTCCACGGGTGACAAATCAAGACCGGCTGAAAGGTTATGAACAAGAATGGAATCCGTGAGTTTGCCAGAAGCGATCACCTGACACAACTCATGAGCTTTTTTCCAGGTGAGATATTCTTGGGTGACCTGCTCCAGATTGATGCGGGTCTCAGTGTCCAGGGAGGCCGCGCCCCTTTGAGCATAGGGAATAATTTGTGCCTGTCGGTAGGGCGTCGAGACCTCTTGTTCCTCAAAGGTGCATCGGTGGAGGCCTTGCAAGACGATGTTAAACCGGCCGTCAGGCAGTTTGTGTGAGCTGATAATTCGCCCCACACATCCGATAGGGTAAATCGGAGGACTCCCCTCATACTCGTCTTCCCAGCCCTCTTTGAGCAAGGCCATCCCAATGCAATCCCCCTGAGCGGATGCCTGTCGAACCATTTCACGGTATCGGGGTTCAAAGATGTGTAATGGCAAATAGGTTTCAGGGAAAAAAACGGTGGTGGGTAGTGGGAAAATTGGCACGATGTCCGGTATCGGAAACGTGTCGGATTCGGTCGATTGGAAATCTGAAGACATGCGGTACGATAGCGGAGAATTTTCAAGAAAGTCAACGTAAGATAATGCCTTTAAGGCTTTCAGGGAAATGAGAAAATCCTTGCGGGTAAAGGGATTTGTACGCTATGAAAGGTCGTGGTATAACCCGAAGTATGAAGTGGACGAAGGCCTTCACCCACGCGATGGTTATACAGGTCAGGAGGTGAGAGCGAGATTTTGGTGGTTCGAGATTTCGTTCCTGATCATATTCCCGCTACTGGGGGTTTCGGCGGTCTTTGCAGAGCCCTCCAACGCTGGACTTCACGAATTCGCTCCTGCCCGCCCTGGATACGTCTATGTGTTCCCGCGGGATCATGGAAGTCATGAGCAGTTTCAGACAGAGTGGTGGTATTTTACCGGACACCTGTCGAGCACGAATGGTCGAAGGTTTGGTTACGAACTGACATTTTTTCGTCGCGGAATTGACTCACCTGATGCCTGGAGCAATCCTTCTGCATGGGCCATGCGACATTTGTACTTTGCCCATTTCGCGTTAACCGACGAAGCGAACGAACAATTCCGGTTTACCGAAAAGCTCAGTCGTGCCGGAATCAAGAAGGCCGGAGCCGAAGCGGACCGGTTGAATGTGTGGATCGATCGGTGGTCGGTGAAGGCAGTGGCCCCCGATCATCGACAATTTCATCTTCAGGCGCAGGCCGAGGATTTTTCCATTGATTTGACGCTCGAATCGAGTAAACCTCCCGTTACGCATGGCAGAGATGGCGTGAGCCGGAAAGGCCAGCATCCAGAGGATACCTCCCATTATTATTCATTGACCCGTCTTCAGACGGCAGGATCGGTGGTGGTACAGGGGACATCGTTGGCGGTTAACGGCGTGAGTTGGATGGATCACGAGTTTGGATCTGCTGACCTTGCGGAAGGTCTCGTTGGATGGGATTGGTTGAGTCTGCAACTTGAGAATGAATATGACATCATGGCCTATGGGCTTCGCCGTGCGGATGGAACGTTTGATCCTGCCTCCAGTGGAACGCTGGTGAGGCCAAACGGATCGTCGACATCCCTTTCCCTTGAAGAGATTAAGGTAAGCGTACAAGGCCATTGGACCAGTCCGCTCAGTGGTGCGCGGTATCCCAATCAATGGACGCTGTCAATTCCGTCTGAAAAGGTCAAGTTGAACATATCTCCCAGAATGGACAATCAAGAACTCATAACCAGGCGTAGTACCGGTGTGACGTATTGGGAGGGAGCGGTGGATGTCACGGGGCTTTGGAAGGGAGAGGATATTCATGGCCAGGGCTATGTCGAACTGACCGGATATGCGGAACCATACCGCCCATGACGATAAGGGGGCAGTTGAAAAAAGCCGCCAGCGGCGTTCCCTGCCTTCGCCGGAGCGGCTTCGCGTCTACGCGCTGAAGCAGGCTTCGACGCGCAAGCGTGCAGGCAGGTCGCCATTTTCCATGCTCACGTACTGGAAGTACGCTCTGCGCGCAAAAATGGCTGCGGCCTTCCCTTCGACATGACTCAGGGCAGGACTGGACGAACCCTTCGAAAGGCTCAGGACATGCTTTTTTGAACCGCCCCGAGTCCTCTATTATGCAATGTGCCTGTGAGTCAATATGCCAATGGAAATTAGTATTATTCAACACACCCATAAGGTGTGACCTCTTGTCATTCAAGAATGAAGGACCGTTCTAAGATGTTCCGCGCTCATTGGATCTTCGCCGTTTCCTTGATGGTCGGAATGACTGCCTGCGGGCAGCGAAGTGATACCATTGTATCCATTGCCTTACATCCCACCAAACCGAATATTGTGTATGTGGCCACGGATGAAGCGGTCTATAAATCTTCGGATACGGGGGCCACATGGACCAGATTTGCCGGCGAATTAGCCCGGACACGAGTGATTTGTCTTGCCATTGATCCACAGCTCTCCGCCACCGTGTTTGCCGGAACGATGGGCGATGGGACCTATAAAAGCCCCGATGGGGGAAGAACGTGGCATCCCTACAACTCCGGGATTCAGAAAGGCACGATCTCGGCTATCGTCAATCAGATTGTGTTCAATCCTTTGGGACCGGAGATGGTTTATGCGGCGACGACGGTTGGGGTATTTCGTAGTTTGGATGGCGGTCGACATTGGACTGAACGGATGCAAGGAATGACGGAGGTGAGTTTTGTGGTGACCCTGGCTATCGACCCTCAGCGTCCAAACGTCTTGTATGCGGGGACTACCGGAGGTGTCTATCGCACCATCAATGCCACGGAGAGTTGGGAAAAATCATCAACGGGCATGGTGGCTTCAGATGCCAAAATGGCCTCAATGGCGCTGGGAGTCAATGGAATCGTGGTCGACCCAACGAATAGTGACGTGGTGTATGCAGGGACCACGGACGGGTTATATAAATCAACGGATCAGGCCGAGCATTGGACAAAAATCGGAGGAAGCATTCAACACGCCTATATTAGTGCCATCCAACTGGATCCCACCAACCCTTCCGTTCTGTATATGGCGACAAGTGATCGGGTTCAAAAAAGTGAGGACGGAGGAGAGACCTGGCAACCGAAATTCAATGGATTGGAGGCAGCCAGTATTCGTAGTCTTCAGATGAGCCCCATGGATCCACGCATTCTGTACGTTGGCACCAATGGAGGTGGGCTGTACCGAAGTACGAATGCCGGAGAGTCCTGGATCCGATTACCTCTGGTTCCTGCCTCAAGTGAGTAGTCGTCAGGGTTAGATGCTTTTTCCCCTACCGTGCCCTGATTCATATTCGAGGGCATTTTATCGCCCTTTCCAGGATTCAGGAAGCAGAAAGGAGAGGTCCATCATGACTTTGGCTCCATAGGTTGGGCCGAAGTCTTTACTATTCAGTTGATCGTTCCATGTTTCGAACGTAAATGGGTGGGCGCGGACCGCAACAGTCCAAAAGCGTTCCTCCAAGGAGTCTCCCCGGTCTCCCTTAAACATTCCGGAATCAATGGTTGCGCCGATTTCGACCTCAAGCAGTGGACGAAATGTTTTCTCATCATACCAGCCATAGCTCAGGGAGCCTTGTGCCGCAAACGAATAATTCGCTAAGTCATGGAACGCGGCGCCGGTGAAGATTCGTCCGGCCCTCACCATTCCGGAAAATCGGAGAGGTCTGAACAGGTTTGTGACCCAGCTATCATGTGTTCCGTTCAGATATTCGATCGTGTTTACCGGTGACCAGCGGCGAAATCCCCCACGGGCAAATAGTTCGTGATAGAGGCTTCCCGTTTGTCCTCCGCCGCCAAGAAAGAGCACTCGGCGTTGTCCCGGTAGTTCTCCCCATCGGGTGATTGAACCGGATATGGTAAAATCCGTACTTTTTCGTTTCTTACCGACCGGGACCTGAGGAATTCCGTACAAGCGATCGTGGATGAAATCGTTTTGGAGAAACTCTGAAGGCTGATTTCTTGTAGGGCCTATCCCAAAGGTGAGGTTGGTGCTCCATCCTTCGAGAGAATCGGACAAGTGGCGAGTCCAACTGGTGGTAATCAAATCTAATCCGATGGTTTCACGAATGCCATTGAACCGCTCCCCTTCACCATTAAATTCAGTAAAGCGAAATATGGAGAATCCGGTAGCAAAGACCGGTTCCTGATCGGGAAAGCTCAGTGCGCCCCAATGAATACCTGGCGCGGAACTTTCTGCCCTGGCCGGTTGTGGAGATATGCACCAACTCAACCAGGTGATCAGGGTGATGAACAAATTCAAACATGAATGAAATCGGAAAGCCATAGTCAAGGAGATGAGACGTTCAATGTCAGCGAGGGGTAGTTGGATGATTTTCAGAACAACGGCAATATCTTAGAGCATCGGCCCTATAGCAGGCTTACTCTTAAGATGTCCGGACTTTACGGAATATACCCAATAAGGGATGAATTAGTGAGGAGGGAGAAAATCAGAAATCGAGAGCCTCGTTTACTTTTTCGACAAGTTCACGGAAATTACAGGGTTTGTCAATAATCGCATAGGCGCCAAGTCCCATGGCTTTGTGCTTGTGTATTTCGTCAATGACTCCGCTGAGCAGGATTACCCGAGGGGTTCTGCCGTTTAAGGTCCTGTTGACTCGTTCAAGCAATGTCAGGCCACTCATAATTGGCATGTGATAGTCAGCAAGGACGAGATCTACATGGTTTTCTTCCAACCACGCTAGTGCAGCCGCGCCGTTTTCCGACTCAGCGCATTCTATTCCCGAGGATTCTAATGCCCCCCGCACAGTTCGGCGGACAGCAGGTTCATCATCCACAATCAGTACATGTTTTTTGAGAGAGGGAGACCGTTTGTTCACCAAGATGTGTTCCTCTGAAACACCATAAGAACATTCAACTTTTTCTCAGGACGAGTTGGCCGTTTGTTTTTGGAAAGTTATTCTATTTTTGCATACGTAATGTGACTTGGGGAATACCCTCACCATATATCTTGTATAGATTTTTATCAACTACACAATGATTAAATGTTCGGCAAAGTGATGAAGGTGTGGTGAATGATGCTGGATCACAGATAATCAAGAGCTTACACACAGGATTGCCCACAGTTTTGGTGGATGGGATGAGTTGAAATAACCGGCTAAAAAGCAGGAGAGTTACACCTGGATTTTTTGAAGGCAGGATCCGGACAATTGCGATTTGACGGATTCATAAATTTTACTTCCTGGCAGAAGTTCTATCCCTGGTATCCCTGACACAATCGCCTGCTGGACCGCCAAACGGGCGACTCTCATGCGTGGGATAGTCTGAGAGGGGAGCGCTTCTTGAAGAGCGATGAAAGTCACAGGAGGAATCTTGACAGAAAAGAGGTCCCCGTCAGGTGAGGAAAAGATAAAGCATTCGATGTTGGAAGACCCGACACGATAGGTTAATTTAAATGTGATGTTATGGGGCTGGAGGGAGTCATCATCAGAGGGAAATTGCTGAAATGTGTTTTCGACAATATCATGGGATACGCCAGAGGGAATACCAGGGATCCACTCGGGAATGGTTGAAAGGCCACGGTGGCAATAGCCCGTAGGGGTTTTCGCCACTCGCCAGGTGACGCCTTCGATGAAAAATGACAGAATTCGTAAAGCCATGACAATTTTAGGAAGAGAGAGTGGGTCGTTCCTGCAGGCCTACCGGCCGAATCAGTCAATTCATTAGCATACTAGGGAAGCGGGGGCTCAAGCAATTCCAGCGACTTTAGATACGATGGAAAGATAACGTCAAAAATGGGTCGGCCTTGTTTTATTTGACCTGTTTTGTAAGATTAAGGAGAAAGAGTCAGGGATTTTACTCGGTGAAGGCACCATTTGTGGTATTTTAAGAGTTCCGGTTCTCTGTAGCTTGCTTCGGCATTACCGTATGAGAACTGTAATCGATTGATCTCCTGAATACCCTTCTGCTTGGGGATCTTCTAATTTTAAATAAGATCTTCATTTGCTAATTTTCCCCCTACAATATAGAAGGTATCTCCAATTTCTTTCCTTATTCTAATGTGACTATTTGGTGAGTAGACCTGGTTCGGACCTTTTTTGAGCGGGGTTCAGAAAAAAATTCTTATCCGGCCTACAAACGCGTATCTTTACAAAAGAATTGATAATGAAGGGAACATTGCTATGTCGGGTTTAGGTTGTCGTCACTATAGAAACCTGATCGGTCTGCTTGGAGCTTTTGGAATGGTGTTGGGATGTGTTGGTGGTCCCGGCGGGAATGAAGCCTATAAAAAAGAAGGGTTTCATGTAACTCGCCCTAATCCTGGAGCCAGGGTGGTGTTGAGGGGAAATCATGTGGCGGCCGTCAATCAGGCCTTCCATTGGTTAAACGACCATCAACTACTGGTGGTCGATCGGCGGGTGGATCCGAACATGACCGCTCAGAAATTTTCCCGTCAAAATGACACGGAACGGCAAACACAATTTTTAGCAGTCGATCGTATGGTTGGGGCGACTTTATGGGTCTTTGCGCAGGTCGATGAAACTTCGTTGTTAAATTCCACGGTAGATTCCATGAATGGTGAGACTCAAAACCTGAACGCGACTGCCGTAGACATTCAAGGGATCAATGCGAAAACCGGGGAGGTCATGTTCGGAGCCAAGGCCTGGAATTCTGACCCACTGGTGGTAACTGATCAAGTGATACAAGATTTGACCATCCTTGCCCTTGAACAGGCTTGGCAGAAATCAGCGGTCCAGCCTTCCTCGCAACAGGAGGTGAAATCAGAGGATATGGCCGAGCCTCTGGCAGATCAGGTAGCGCCGGTATCGGCTGATTTTTCCAGTTCACCCACCACAACTCAGTCGGCGACGGTATATTTAGAGTCGTCTGGATCAGCCGCTATGGCCCAGTCAGAGCCGGTGGAATCAAGCGGGACTTCTCCCGAACAGACTCCAGGCATTGGCATTGCAGCCCCGGTTTCTGAGGAAATGTCTCCCGTGTCTGTTGTGACACCGCCATCGGTTGAGCCCTCTTCCGATACACCTATGACAACTCAGTCAGAGCCGGCAGACTTGGAGCCTTCTGCTGCGCCAGCTGTGGACCAGCCGGCGGATGCTGAAAATTCAGGGACCTCCGACGATTCGTCCTTGGGACTTCAAGTCGCGAGTGGAGCCTTGTCGATTTTGTATACGCCCGTCAAAGTGGTCTATGCCGGCGTGGGTGGGATATTTGGAGGTTTTGTTTATCTGGTGACCGCAGGGAATGAACGGGCGGCTCAATCAGTTTGGGACGGCAGCCTTAAAGGGGATTATTGGCTCACCCCGGACCATTTACAAGGCAACGAACCTGTTCGCTTTAAGGGAGAAACGACGCGTTAATCCTTCCAATCCCAAAACAACACTTCAACCGAAGGACAGTCTACGGAGAGGGCTCCGATGTGGGCCTGGCCTGCATGGATACGAAAAATTGAACAGTTGTTCCTCCGATCGGGTTTCTGTGTTGACAGCACAGTAGCTTTCAATCCGTCCTGGTCGAGTGCAATCTCACATTGAGCCATTCCACCCGATAATCCAATCCCCCGCATTTTGAGATACGCTTCCTTGCAGGTCCAGTAGGTCAAAAACTCTTGCGTCCGCTTGTCAGGTGAAAAGGTGGCAAGGTACGCCGCCTCCCGTGGAGAAAAATACCTTGTGGCGATATCCTGATCGCTGACATTCCGGTTGACCTGTTCCACATCAATCCCCACAGCATGTTCAACCGTGAAGGCCAACAATGCCATTCCACTCGTATGAGAGACATTGAATTGCAGAGACGGATGGGGCGGTCCGGTCAGAGAGGGTTTCCCTTGTAGGTTGTTCTCAAGTCCGAGAGTACCAGGGGGAATTCCCACATAGTGACCGATCAAATTTCGAAGAATGCCTCTGGTTGAAATAAATTGGTATTGGTGGTGAGGAAGCCGATATCGTTCTGCCCGTGCTCGTTCATTCTCAGATAGGTCGGCACGGTAGAGAGCAGCCTGCCGGGGCGACATATCCAGATGAATACGCCACACATGGACCACGCCTGGCGACAGGCTTCGAAAAATGTCAGGGGAGGAGGGGCAAACCCACTGGGTAGAAGTCAACATAGGTTTCAGAGGGATTGTATCGGAAGGACGGCCTGGCTGAAACCCTTCAAAGAGCCTTTACCCTGAACCATCTTCGGGCTTCCACCGAGAAAGGAAATCCCTCGGATATTATGTTTGTCCCTCGGCCTACGCAAAGGTATTTGGCTTATTTCGAATTGAACCAAAGGAGATGCAAAGCGAATGGTTCGCCGTCTCTCGGCAACTTACTGGACAAAGAATCGGAGCTACTCAAAATCACCGATGGCCTTAAGCTGCGCCCTTGGAAAAGAACGAAACATATGGGTGTGTGATAAGTCAGCAGCAGCATCGCCTTTTTCAGCTCTCTTAATCCTCTACAACGAATCAGCAGCTTTGGTGTGTATTCCCGGATAGCCGATCGATAACTGATTCTTTTTGTAAAAAATGGATAACACTGGAGAATGGTAATTCTCGAACAGAAGAATTTTTGATCACGCTGACATGTGTCTCAAAAAATGAGAATGGTTGGAAATTTGCACGTTCCCTATAGTATTTCAGAAGTGGGAAAAGCGGAGTTGGCAGTACCAATACAATCAGAGAAATATGAATTGACTGCATCAAGATCCATTGGTGTCCTCAGAGCAAAATTTTTAAAAATTTTGTAGACATTATGGATATATGATGGGTACCATTCGGCTCGGCCGCCAACGGAAACTCTTGCAAGGAGGGATAGACATGCGGAACAAACCCGTTCAACGGTGCGTCAAGGGATTTGTCCTGATTGCTGTGGTCGCCGGTTTCCTAGCAGAAACGAGTGCCATCGCGACCGAGCCCTCGGCCACTGATGGCACGCCTTCCGGCATGGTGGCGTTCTTTACCGCGACATCCTGTCCCACGGGCTGGAACGTTGCCACCAACGTCCAGGGCCGCGCCGTGGTCGCGGTTCAAAATTCAGCGGATCTTGGCGTCATGGTCGGTACACCGCTTCAGGACAAGACGGCGCCGGAGCATGTCCATAGTTACACGACCGATATCACGCTTCCCAACAAGCATGCTGCACTCGCCACTGGTGGCAGTGATGACAGTTATGCCAAATCGGGGAAGTACACTATCTCCGGAAGCCTGCAAGAGGCGACATCAGACCTGCCGTTTATTCAACTTGTGGTGTGTCAAAAAGAATAGCAAGGGGGTACCTATGTGCGTATCGGGGTTGCCACAATTCCTCGACAAACTCTCGCCGGCACCATTTGTGTTCATGACTCTTGTTGCGGCGGTATGTAGTGTTCCTCTAGTGGGGTATGCTCAAGACCCGTATCCCAGTCAGGCCATCGCCTTCTTTAACGCCAAGGAATGTCCCGGAGGATGGACACCCACAGGAAACCTTCTAGACGGGATGACAGGGCGTTTTCTCGTTCCGGTGATGCCGAACGGGACCCCACAACAGACAGTTGAAACAGCGCTCGCCAGCGGCGAGAATCGGACCCATGCTCACAGTTTCAGCTCGAGCATCACACTTTCCTCCACATATATTCACGGTGTTGACGGCTGTTGCAACAATGACCAGACGTCGGAGGGAAAATATACGTTCAGCGGTACGACAGCGGTCTCTACCTCTGAAGTCCCATACGTGCAGCTTCTTGTATGCATGAAGTCTGATGAGCCGCCCGGTCCGGGCGACATTCCAGGCGGGGTCCTCATGTTTACTGCTGGCCTTGACTGCCCTTCCGGATGGAGCCAGCCAGCGGCAACACAGGGACGGTTCATGGTCGGTCTCCCTGAAGGCGGCAGCGGGCTTGCCACATTCGGGGGAGATTCTTTAGCTCCACATGAAGACCGCACACATGCGCACTCGTTTTCGGATAGCTTTACACCTGGCAGTAAGTCGTTAGCTCAAGCTCCATGGTGGAAGGCATGGGGCTACGGCCATTCGGGGGCCCCAAAATATACGGGAGAATCCGGCACGGCACCGACCGGACTTCCTTATATGCAGATACTCCAATGTGAAAAGGGCTAACCGTTGAAGTACGACGGGATGAGGAGACGGGACCGAAAAGGCCGTTTTTCGGGTTTTGCGCTTCGATCGTGGTGCCGCGCAGTTCTTATGGCGTTCCCATCATCCAATCCAGGGAGGGAGACATGACACGCACCGCTTCTGGTATGACCGTAAGTTCGAGCCTGATCGAAGACTACCTGTCCGTGATGACTCCGCCGGTTGCCGGCGAACTCACTAATAAGTTTATCGTCGTCACAAATCAGGTAAACGGCACCTTGGTCAATGAGTTGCTCACCGTGGGGCATGACAACACAAGTGTGCTGCATTTTGTGCGGGATCAGTCCTCACATTCCGGCTGGAAGCAAAACATTGTGCCCATTCCAATCATGGTCCCGAACCCGATCTCGACACTCCTCGGGTTTTACGAGCAGGGAGTGCTAAACGTGCTTGTCTTTTATCCGGCAACATCCGGAAGCAGTACGCAGTCCGTGATATGGATGCAGCGCTCATCGGAGGGTTACTGGAATTCCATGGCATCTCCACCGGGTATTTTGGGTATGACGACGCAAGCGGATGTGTATCGCGATCCCAAGGGCAACCACTTCCTCTATGGCATTTCCGTCACAGAAGCGCAGCCCACGTTCTTTCTGATCTCTCGTAACGAAAATACTGATTTGTGGACGCAAAACTTTGAGATGGATACCGCGTCGACAACTCCCGCATATCTTGTCGTCATCGGGCTGCAGTCGACCCAATTGACCATAGTGCAGCCGGTAACGTCTGCGGAGGGGACTACGGTCAATTACCGGTGCGGTTCAATTGTGGGTGGGGTGTTTCAGTGGGCAGCCAACTCACAATGGATGAATTTCCCTCTCGCGACGGGTCCGTTAACAATTACCCAGTTCCATGGGTTGCCGGCGAAAGTGGGGCAAAGCGCTTTTCTGGTGCGTACCAACAACGATCAATTGTTCTACGTGGGAGATTTTTCCTCTGAGGCCCCCACGACCTCGGATTTGCTTGCGACGGGAACGGCGCCGACAGGCGTCCAGTTCTTGGCCCTCGGTGTGGATGGCCAGAACCGCTATATGGTGTTCGCGCTCGACCTTCAGAGTCAGCTCTGGTTGCTGCGGCAAACGGAGACCGAGTCTTCCGGGAATCCGGTCTTCAACCAGAACTGGGTCCCGCTCGGTAACGCGTTAAAAGTCATTGCGTGTCCCACCGTCATGCCGGTTGGTCCGGAGGTATTTAATGTCAGCCTCACTGAAGACGTCCAACACTTGAGCCAGAAGTTAGTGCCCAATGGGGACAGTTCGATCTATGGATCATGGTTTGTGCAGCAGTTGGATGGCCCCACCCCGCCCGCCCAGGCACCCCGGCCTGTTAGCACATACAGGACTGAAATTGTCGCCGTGGATCAGCATGGTAGTCCGGTACCCTCTGTGGTGATGAACATCCAGGCAGACCGTGCCACAGTGATCATCGCGAATGAGTTAGCCTATCATGTCAGTCCGCAGGAATCGGCGCAGATCGTCACCAACAAACTGGGCAAGTTGACCGTCGCCATACGGGCCATGACGCTGACCGCGCCGGTGTTAAGCATCAACGTGCCCGACTTCATGTCCTCAGGTGAGTGGAAAGCGTGTCCCTCCGACGAAGGGACGCTCAGTCGTCTGGCAGGCCAGGATCCCAGTCTTCCCGTCACCGGGGCCTCTCTTGAAAATGCCGGGGTCCTGCCCTCTGGCTATCCGGATGCTGATACCGTCGCGTCGACTGTCCGTACGGCAGGGCAGTTGATGTTGCAGAAGAGGACCGCACCGTCGGCGCATTTCGATCTGAGCAAACTTGACATGCCGCACTGGGAACTCGACTTCACCGCGGAGGGCGGGCCGAGAATACGACCGCTTTCCCTGGAGGAGGTACAGGATCGTATAGAGTCTCACGCGGATCTTGAGCCTGGCTTCACTTTTTCCGATTTTTGGGGGGATGTCGCGAATTTCTTTAAACACATGTTCAAGGATATCGTGCATATTTTTCATACGGTCGAAAACGATGTTGTACAAGTGATCATGACTGTTGGCAACGCCGTTAAGAAATTTGTCCTTGAGACCGTTGACGACATCGGCGACTTTTTGGAGGTCCTTGTCAATTACATCAAGAAAGCCATTCACGTCATCAAGGACGTGATAACCTTCTTACGGGAACTGTTTGAGTGGTCCGATATCCTGAATACGCATACGGTCATCAAGTATTACATCAATTCCGTCATGACGAACCTGCAGGCAAGCGATCAGGATGCAGTGAACCTCATCAAGGAAAAGTTCGCTGCGCTCCAAGGTGAGGTTCAGAATGCCTTTACGAATGCGGAACAGGTCTTTGAATCAGGCCTGTCTTTCAACCAGTACGCAAGCAAGCAAAAGGGCGGCTCGTCAAACGTGCTGCAGGGGAAACCATACCATGACACCTATCATGCCCACACCGCACGTTGTAATTACGTCTCTTCCAAGGCGCAGCATCACTTTGCGACTACCTCAAGCTTGGCCGCGGCGTTGCCTGCTCTGGCAGACACGAGTCCGTTTGATAGTCTCTACAACTTGGTTCAGGCCCAGGCCTCGGAATTCCAAGCCAAGACTCAATCGCTTCAGAACTTTCTGCAGATTCAGACAAGCAATCCGAAAGAGTTTTTTGATGTCGCGATGCTGGCCTTCCTTCAGGCCGCTGAGGATGTTGTGGTGTTCGTGTTGGATATCGTCGAAGATATCCTCGTTGCGCTGCTGAATCTGCTTGGCACGGCAATCTCCACGCTTCAGGCAGCTCTGAACAAGACTATCGACATTCCCATTCTCTCGTGGTTGTACAAGTACGTCATTACGGGCACACCTGAGAATCCCGGAGACGACCTGACCATCTTGGATGTGCTCAGTCTGATTCTTGCGGTGCCGGCCACCATCCTTTATAAGCTGTTATTTGGGACCAAAAGTGACCCTGCCAAGCCCACACCTCCTTTTACCAGCACCCAGGTCAGCACCATTACATCTTCTCCTATACCTTGGCCGTCCTTCGGCACAGGGGACACAGAGGCACGGCCCAAGGGTGAGGTTATAACAGCAGAACTCACGTCGCTCCAGGAGGTCATGTGGCTCCTCGCCGGCATCTCATTTTTTCTTTTCACGGCCGATGATCTCGCCAACGATGGTCTCGCTGCTCTATCCGAAGGTGAGGAGGATCCCATCGCCACCTTCCTTTCGTGGTCGGGTATTGTTTTGACACTGATGTTTCAAGGATTCACTGTGCCTTATCAGGTGCTGGAAAAGTCACCATCCGATTGGTCGAAGGCAGACACGGCAACAGTGACTTACTGGGGTGCCGGGTTCGTCCCAGTCGCTCTCAATCTGGCGTTTACAATATATTCATCGGTGAAGGCCAACTGTAAATACGCGCCTGTGGTAGGGCCCATTACACTGAGCGTGGCAGGGACGGGGCTCTTGGCCACGGGTATCTGGGCCACGGTCGAACAAGCGAAAGACGCAAGCTATCAAAACGGATGGACCGAGGTTGCCAATATCATGGCGCCGATCCCCACGAGCTGTGCGTGGCTTCTACCCCTGAAGGATGCAACCGAGGGCATTTCGGTAGGCTTTCTATTGGCTCTTGCAGCGATTTGTGATTTTGGCACGTTGGTGACGACCATTGCGAGCGTGGATTCGGATTCGTCCACGACATAACCTCGTCCAATTGATTACTCTGGAGCGGCCCCGCTTTCTCCGCCCAGAGTAGGACATCATGGATAGGGACCAATGAGGTCTTTTTTTCAATGAATACTTACCAGGGAGCATTAGCGCTGGCCCAAACCTCTGGATCACTTCATGGGTGGGTAATCGGAACATCGTAGGTGCCCAATACCGCTCACAGGGTTTTCACTGCCATGTCGGAAAAGCACGAGGGTTTTTTTTGATGAGTGGATGACGCGGAGTCATCTTGGTCAGCCTTGCGGTGAATTGTTGACTCCGAAAGTTTGGAAACCAACCTCCAATTCCCTGACGGGTTTGACCTTTTCTCCTTATTTTGACACCGTCTTGCATGGGTTCTTCGGTCTGATCGTGTTTTCCCTTCTTGTCGCATGTTCCGAGAAAGGCCTGTCCGATATGACCCCCGAGCAACTGTTATCCTCAATAGAAACACAAACGGCGCCAGTGATCGTGGATGTCCGCTCACAAAGTGAATACGATTCCGGGCACGTGCCCGGCGCTGTGC
>BQIZ01000044.1 GCA_021604365.1 Nitrospirales bacterium | reverse complement strand
AACCCAGCTCAAGATTTTTTTTGTGCATCTGAGACGGAGCGAACCTTAAAGGATCTTCGGCTTAAACGTAAAGGCCAGCCCGTGTATGTGATGGGTCATGAAGATCGGTATAAAGGCAAGGAAGGGGTATTTGAATTTTTTAACGTTCGCCTTGCCGTGGTAAAGTTCCCCGATGAAAAAACGCTAGGATTTGATCCCATAGATTTATTATTACCTTGTGAGATCAACGAGGACGGCGTACCTTTTTTTGAAATTCGCTATTGCGAAACGTGCGATCAAGTTTTTCCTCTCACTTCATCGGAGTTTCATGCTCCGGTTGAGCGGAAAGAATGTCCTGAGTGCGCCCCATAAGTCCCTTTTGAAACAGGGAATTTCCGGCAGGTTGCCAGGCTGGCAAATGGGATAGACATGAATGTGGTTGTGTCGGTTTTAGGGGAATCTTGAAGGCAGGATTTACCCATCCCCCCACTTTAATTTTGTGCGTAACACTTCAAAGTAGCTTCGCTCTGGAAAACGAATGAGGTGTGTACGGTGGTCTGATGCTCGAACCTGCACAAGATCACCCGTCAGGATTTCCATTCCCACTTGGCCATCAATGGTAGCCATGGCTGGTTCCTGACTTGTCAGTTCAATGGTGATTGGCACATCACCCGGGGCGAGGAAGGGGCGGTGGGAAAAGGTATGCGGGCAAATTGGGTTTATCAGCAACACTTCCAGCCTTGGATCTAAAATCGGACCCTTTGCCGAAAGGGAATAACCTGTTGATCCCGTCGGAGTAGCGACGATCAGTCCATCCCCACGCAAGTTTGTCATGAAAGCATGATTCACCCATATTTTGGTGGAAATCATTCTCGCTAAATGTCCTTTACTTATTGCCACGTCGTTTAAGGCTGAATAGGTGTAGAGGATTTGGTCACCCCGTTGTAGCTGGACTTTTAGCATCAAGCGTTTATCGAGTTGACATTCTCCTGCGAACACTTTTTCTAAGGCTGTGGGGAGATCATCAAAGTTGATTTCAGTGAGGAAACCCAGACCCCCCATATTGACTCCCAGTATGGGAATTCCTCGTTGTTCAACGAGCCGTGCTCCGCTTAACATTGTGCCATCGCCACCCAATACAATGAGAAGGTCGGCTTCCTTGGCAATCTGAATACGGGTGGGACTATCCGAAGTCGGGAACCCTTGACTGGAATCAAGAATGACAGTTTTGTGATGGGCAGCCAACCAATCACGGAGATGGGGAATTTCCTGCAGAATGTTAGGGGCGTGAGGCTTGGTGATGATCCCGATAGTCTGGAAGGTAGACATGAGCTTCGATAAGAAATGGTGTTGCCAGGCGTCAGGATGGTAGTGTCTTCATTGATCTGATAGCAAGCGCGGATTTCTTTTGAAATGGTATAGGCAATTATATCCGTGTGTGGCAGGAGGCTTTTCTTAGCGTATTTTGATTGGTAGAGTAAATCATCATTTCCGTTGCTGGATCCTCTCATCCCTGGCTTCTGACTTGACAGTTTTGAGGGATCACGGATAGACTGAAATTGTGAATTTTTCTCGAATTTATGTGTGGATAATAGACGAATGCGTGAGCGAAAAGTTTCGCGAATAATCGGCTAGAGGAGGTCCAATGTTCGAACGATTCACGGATCGTGGTAGAAAAATTATCATCCTTGCCAGAGAAGAAGCGGAACGGCACCAAAACGATTATCTGGGTACCGAACATTTGGTGCTCGCCATTCTTCGAGAGTCGGACGGCATAGCCTTGATGATCATAAAAAAGATGGGTCTCTCGCCGGAACAAATCCGCCTTGAAATCGAACGGAATTTGCCAGGTGGTGGAACCACCGTCACATTCGGAGAGATCCCATTTAGCCCCAGAGTGAAAAAAGTGATTGAATATGGTGTTGAGGAAGCTAGGCTTCTGGGCCACAACCATATAGGCAGTGAACATCTGCTACTTGGCCTTCTTCGTGAGGAAGAAGGAATAGGGGGGAAGGTGCTTCGTAGTTTAGGAGCCAATCTTTTAACGGCCCGTCAATTGACTGTCACCTTTCTTCGAAAATCAGGAACTAGGGAGCGAGATAAAAAAAGCAGTACCCCTGCGTTAGATGAATTTGGCAGGGACCTGACGCAGTTGGCTCAGGAGGGGACGCTAGACCCGGTTATTGGACGCTCAGATGAAATCCAAAGGGTCCTTCAAATTCTCAGCAGGCGAACGAAAAATAACCCAGCGTTAATTGGTGAATCCGGAGTGGGGAAAACAGCTATTGTGGAAGGGCTGGCCCAGCGAATCATTGGCCTGGATGTTCCGGACAATTTATTGAATCGAAGGGTTATTGCTTTGGATCTTGGTTCCTTGGTAGCAGGAACAAAATATCGAGGACAATTTGAAGAGCGTCTTAAGGTGGTGATGAAAGAAATTTCCCAAGCGGGGAATATCATTCTCTTTATTGATGAACTTCACACCTTAGTTGGTGCAGGTGCTGCTGAAGGGTCAATAGATGCCGCAAACATGTTAAAGCCGGCTTTATCTCGTGGTGAAATTCAATGCATTGGCGCCACGACCCTGGATGAATATAGAAAACATATTGAAAAAGATGGGGCACTCAAGCGGCGGTTTCAGCCTATTTATGTTCAGCCCCCTTCCGTAGAAGAGACCGTGCAGATCATTCAGGGGCTACGTGATCGATACGAGGAACATCATGGGGTTGAAATTACGGATGAGGCGGTTGAAGAGGCTGTGAAACTGAGTGAACGGTATATCACTGACCGGTTTTTGCCGGATAAAGCCATTGATCTTATTGATGAGACCGGTTCGCGAGCAAAACTGCTCACGTATGCCCTCCCTCCTGAGTTGAAGTCTCTTGAACAGGAACTCAAAAGGGTCGCTCGTGAAAAGGAAGTGGCAATCGGGCTTCAGAATTTTGAAGAAGCCGTAAAATTTCGGGAAGAGGAAGAGCGGTTCAGAAAATTATTAGATGATTCAAAGCGTGATTGGAAGAAAAAACAAGAGAAAAATAAACCGGTTATTTCCGGTGAGGACGTTGCCTATGTCATTTCGAAAATGACGGGGATTCCTCTCTTTAAACTTGAAGAAGAAGAAACTGAAAAGCTGTTGCATATGGAGGATTATCTTCACAAGCGTATCATAGGGCAGGAAGAGGCTATTTCGGCGGTCTGTCGGTCTATTCGTCGATCGCGAGCTGGATTAAAAGATGCTAAAAAACCCATTGGGTCGTTTATTTTCCTTGGGCCGACCGGTGTAGGGAAGACGGAGCTGGCTCGCGCATTAGCAGAATTCTTGTTCAATACTGATGATGCGTTAATTCGGGTAGACATGTCGGAGTACCAGGAGAAATTTACCAGTTCACGCCTGTTTGGCGCCCCTCCGGGGTATGTAGGCTATGAGGAAGGTGGTCAATTGACGGAGAAAGTAAGGCGCCGACCCTATTCAGTTGTGTTATTTGATGAAATTGAAAAAGCCCATCCGGATATTTTTAACGTTTTGCTGCAGGTCCTTGATGATGGGGTATTGACGGACAGTTTGGGCCGAAAGGTGGACTTCAAGAACACCATTTTAGTGATGACCTCAAACTTGGGCACACGATTCATTCAAAAAGGTGTATCCCTTGGGTTCCAGCGGGATGTTGAAGAAGAGCATACTTCACGTATGCGAGGTGAAGTCCTGGCGGAGTTGAAGCGTCATTTCAGTCCTGAGTTCTTAAATCGTATTGATGAATTAGTTGTCTTCCACCAACTCACGAAAGAACATTTGGTGAGTATCGTAGATATTCTCATTGGGGAACTCAATGCCCGCCTTGTGGAAAGAGGAGTGTATTTAGATGTCACCGACGAGGTGAAACAGTGGTTGATTGAGGAAGGCTTTGAACAACAATATGGTGCCCGTCCTCTTCGCCGAACTATTCAACGCCGCCTGGGAGATCCTCTATCTGAAGAGCTGATTAAGGGGCGGTTTAAAGATGCCAAAAAAATTAAGGTTGTCCTGACCGACCAAACTCCAAATTTCATTGAAGAAGAGGTGTTAGCGAGTGTTTGATTGGAAATAGGGATGGTCAAATCCTAGATGAAACCCTCAGGACCATCAGTCCTGAGGGTTTTGTTGTTTTTTACCAAATGAATCTCGGTGCTGAAAAGGACTCTATTAGTGATTTTAGGAATTGAAACATCATGTGATGAGACAGCTGTGGCCGTGTTGGATGGGGATGGTCACATCCTATCAAATATATTGGATTCGCAGGTTGAGGTTCATGCCCGTTACGGGGGAGTGGTCCCGGAATTGGCTTCGCGTCGTCATATGGAATGCCTGGAACTTTTGACAAGGGAAGCCTTGGGTCTGGCCAAGGTTTCTCTATCCCAATTAACGGGAATAGCGGTCACCAATCGTCCTGGATTGGTAGGGGCCTTACTTGTTGGAGTAAATTTTGCCAAAGCTCTGGCCTATGCCACCAATATACCCTTGGTGACGGTTAATCATTTGGAAGGGCATTTGGCGTCGGCATGGTTGTCCGATCCGAATTTGCCCACCCCAACTATGGTCTTAATTGCGTCTGGTGGGCACACGCATTTGGCATTGGTGCCTCATCGTGGGGAATATCAGTTCATTGGATGGACGATGGATGATGCTGCGGGTGAGGCGTTCGATAAAGGTGCCAAAATGCTCGGGCTCCCTTATCCTGGTGGTCCGGCAATTGACCGCCTTGCCGAACAGGGGAATGCTCAATATGTATCATTCCCTCGCCCAACACTCCGAAGCCAAAATTTCAATTTTAGTTTCAGCGGGCTGAAAACCGCGCTTCGATATTTTATGCGGGATGAACAACAAAAGGGGAGCTCTCCATTGCCCGTAGCGGATATAGCGGCCAGTTACCAGGAAGCGATTGTGGATGTGTTGGTGGAAAAACTTTGTCGCGCCGCTCGTCAATATGATGTGAAAGGGGTCTCAGTTGTGGGAGGAGTAGCCGCAAACTCTCGTCTTCGTCTGAGGCTTGAAGAGCGTGCTCGCACATTAGGGCTGCATGTGACTCTACCTCTCCGTGCGCTCTGCACGGACAATGGTGCCATGATTGCGGCTGCGGGGCTTGAAAAACTCAAGCGCAAGGAGAGGGCAGCATGGGATGTGGATGCGATCTCTACGTTGCAATGTAAATATGATGGATCCGCAATGGCTGGAGTCCCGTCTCAATGACCGCGATGATACGGCAAAAGGAGAAGAGTTATTCCTGTTGTCCTAGGTAATCTTCACGGGTTAAAGGCTAATCATATTAGCCGAATGGAGCGTCTTTACCGTCGACGAATCCCGCCAGAAAAAGTCGTAACTCCAGAGGTGGCCCGGGAATGTGCCGAACTTACCTATGAGACGAGACGGCAAATCGGGCTTTTGGTCAATCGACAAGGCCAAATTGAATCGGTCTTGATCGGTGACCACCACGAATTGGTCATCCCTCACCTTTCGAGGACCCGTTCGGGTCTTCGATTATTGCGAGGGGTTCGGTTAGTCCATACCCACCTCAATAATCAATCGCTGACCCAGGATGATCTGACCGACCTCGCTCTTCTTCGGCTGGATTTAATCATGGCCCTTGGTGTGGGAAAAGATGGCAGTCTTCGTGATGTCTATGTGGCGCACATTCTTTCGAATCCCATTCAGGGGCGAACCACGTTGGAATTACCGCCTTGTGCCTTCCACTCGTTTCAATTGGATTGCCAGCAATTTATTCAATCCTTGGAGCAAGATATTGTTCGCTCGAACCCAGGCTTACGAGAAGGTGTTCGGGAGGGGAGGGCCCTCCTGGTCAGTGTCAGCACAGGGAATGCCGCTTCTGAAGAAGGGCGCCTTCAGGAATTACAAGAATTGGTGCGAGCCCAGGACGTGGAGGTCTTAGGGTGTATCACTCAACGGTTGGGGGCGATTCATCCAAAGTTTGTGGTTGGTTCGGGAAAGATGAAAGAATTGGCGATTCGTGCGCTGCAATCCGGGGCCGACACCTTGATTTTTGATCAGGATTTGACTCCAGCTCAGGTTCGGGGTATTTCGGAAATCACGGATCTGCGGGTTTTGGACCGATCACAAGTAATTCTCGATATTTTCGCACAACGGGCGCATTCCTCCATTGGGAAAATTCAAGTTGAGCTGGCACAATTGCGGTATCTGCTACCACGACTTGCCCAATCCAGTACGGCTCTTTCCCGGTTAGCGGGGGGAATTGGGACCCGAGGGCCTGGAGAAACCAAGCTGGAAACGGATCGGCGTCGAGCCCGTGAGCGCATTCAGCGTTTGGAGCGGGATTTAGAGTCTATGGCGCATGGTCGTCAGGAACAACGAAAAATGCGCATGAAGCGAGGATTACCCATCATTTCCATAATTGGCTATACCAATGTGGGGAAGTCGACTCTATTAAATGCGTTGACGAAAAGCCAAGTCTCTGTAAAGGATCGCGTCTTTGAAACCCTTGATACGGTCAATCGGCGATGGTATCTACCTGGATTAGGCGACGTCATTCTGACGGATACCGTAGGATTTATCCGAGATTTGCCAAAAGACCTTATGGCGGCATTTCAGACCACCTTGCTGGAATTGCAGGAAGCCGATGTGTTACTCCACGTGATAGATGCCCATGTGCCGGATCCTGGGCAGCATATCATCGCAGTAGACAATGTGTTGAAGGAATTGAGCCTTGAAAACATTCCCAGCCTGCGTTTTTTTAATAAGGCGGATCTGATGGTTGAAGAAGACGTCCAACTCCTTTGTCAGCGATATGGCGGAATGGGGGGATCGGCGTTACAAGACGCGTCATTGCTCATGATTCAGCAGGAACTCACGTCTCTTCTTCGTGGCCTTCAGACGGAAGGTGACAGGAAGGGAAATTCTCAGGAAATGCCTCTCTATCCTCTTCCGGCTACGGCCGAGACCTTTCCATGAGGGGTCTTGCTTCGATGAGCCGGCTCAGAACAGCACGACATTCGATTGAATCGCCGGTGGAGGCGAAAAAGCGGGTAGGCCGGATTCTTGCGGCATTGGCTAAATCCGTTCCTGACGTCAGGGTAGAGTTAGATTCATCCAACCGGCTTGAGCTGTTAGTGGCCACGATTCTTTCGGCACAATGTACAGACCAGAGAGTCAACCAGGTAACGCCGAACCTCTTTGCCCGCTATCGTACCGCACAGGATTATGCCAATGCGGATCCAGCGGAATTAGAAGCTCTCATTCGGACCACGGGATTTTATAAAAATAAGGGGCGTCATCTTATTGGGTGTGGACAAACTCTGGTCCGGCATTTTCACGGAATGGTGCCAGGGACGATGGAGGACTTGACTTCCCTGCCTGGCGTTGGGCGAAAAACGGCCAATGTTATTTTGGGAAGTTCGGTGGGAGAGCCCGCCATTGTGGTAGATACCCATGTGAAACGGGTAGCCAACCGGCTCGGCTTGACGAAAAGCCAGGACCCGACAAAAATTGAGGAGGATCTTCAACGGCTTTTGCCAAAAGCGCAATGGACGGTTGGAGCCCAGCGCCTCCTGCTTCACGGGCGGTATGTGTGTCTGGCCAGAATGCCCAAGTGTGCTCATTGTGTGCTCGCTTCAGACTGTGGATGGGAAGGAAAACAAAAGTTATTATGAAAAGTATGACCGGTTTTGGAAAACGGGAATCCCTTTGTCAGGGAACCATGGTCGGGGTTGAAGTTCGATCCGTCAATCATCGGTTTTGTGAAATGATGGTGCGTCTGCCTAGGTCTCTTTCTCATATGGAGTTGGAACTCAAGGAGCAAGTCAAACGTACCTGTGAGCGTGGTCGTATTGAATTGACCGTCACCATGAATGGGGGAGGGTCTGGAGCCAATAAAACTGTTCAACTGGATCGCGCCATGGCGAAGCGGTATGTTCAAGGGTTGCGGGAATTACAACGGGAATTCAAGTTGGGCGGAACGGTGGATGTGAATGTGGTGGCAGGGTTTCGGGATCTATTTTCCACAAGCGAGGAGCCCACGGTGATCAAGGATGCGCCGAAGGTCGTTGAGGGGCTAGTCCAGCGTGCCTTGACCGATTTGGAAAAAATGCGCAGGAAAGAAGGCACCGCTTTACATAAAGATCTCTTGCAGCGGGTTCAGATAGTCGAGGAACGGCTTCATGTGGTTCAGCAACGCATTCCTTCTGCCCTGCAGGTGGCCGCTGATCGTCTGAAAGCCAGGGTTGCCAAGTTATTAGGAGGCGAGCGGGTGAACGACGATCGAATTGCTCAAGAAATAGCCATGTTGGCGGAACGGTCAGACGTGACGGAAGAATTAACACGGTTGCAGAGTCATGTGGCACAATTTCGTTCCACACTCAAATCCAAGGAAGCTGTTGGAAAACGGCTTGATTTTCTCCTCCAGGAAATGGGCAGGGAAGTTAATACCATAGGATCAAAGGCCAGCGATTCCGAGATCTCCGGACAAGTTGTGGATTTAAAGAGTGAATTAGAAAAAATTCGTGAACAGGTCCAAAATATTGAATAATCGATCAATCCAGGTCAAAACGTCGGAGGAACGGTGTCCTTAACGGGGAAAAAATTGTTATTTGTCGTATCAGGTCCTTCCGGGGTGGGGAAGTCGACGCTCTGCCGGCATATTTTGAAGACCATTCCTGACATTCGCCTTTCGGTGTCGTATACCACGCGGAAACCACGGTCCGGTGAAACGGATGGCAGGGAGTATAGGTTTATTTCGGAAGCTGAGTTTCACGCAAAAATTTCCGAGCACGCGTTTGCTGAATATGCGGAAGTCTATGGACGATTATACGGAACACCATGGAAGGAGTTGGAGCAGGAATCTGGTTCGAACACGGATATCTTGTTGGACATCGATGTGCAGGGCGCGCGGCAGGTCATGAAAAATCTTCAAAAAGCTGTGACCGTATTCATTCTGCCTCCTTCATTGGAGGTCCTTCGGACCCGTCTGGTTGGACGGGCGACGGATACATCGGACGAGCAGGAGCGTCGGTTTCAGAAATCCCAAGAGGAGATGCGGAGTTATTCGGAATACCAATATACGATTCGCAATGAAACTCTGAAGCAGGCCATCGAGGAACTTCAAGCCGTCATTACGGCTGAACGCGTTCGAACCACCCATGTCGATGCCACTCATGTGTTCCGATAAATGCTGCATTGATGGGATTGATTTGTGTAGACTATTCATCTGAACAGGGACTTTTCACAGAAAGGAAAGAGGATATCCAATGGATGCATTATCATTATTACCCGAACATCACCAAAGAGAATTTGATTCACGGTATCGGATCGTATTGATTGCTGCCCAGCGGGCCAAGCAATTGGTTCGGGGTGGAGAGCCCTACGGATCTAGTAAATTTTCAAAAGACACCTCGAGGGCTTTGGAAGAAGTGCTGAACAAACAGGTTCCGTATTTAATAGGCCAGGAAGCCAAAGAAGCCATTAAAAATGCCAAACGAGCAAATGAACGTCCCATTGATCCGGCTCTCTATGCTCAGCCGGATGAAAATGCTCAAGAAATCAAAAAAGAATTGAGTGTGTATATCGATGACACGGCTCAACATCTTGGTACCGTGGTTGAACCTGAAGAACAGAGCTGAATTGACTTGGCGGGAGATTACATCAAGATGAGCACCGGATTAACAGGGAAACGGATTGTCCTTGGGGTCACGGGAAGTATAGCCGCCTATAAGGCAGTGGGACTTGTACGGTTGTTGACTCAAGCCGGTGCCGGGGTTCATGTGGTCATGACGGATTCAGCGACCCGGTTCATCGCCCCCCTGACGTTTGAAGTGTTGTCAGGAAATCCGGTGGCGAGTGATGTCTTTGCCGGCCATCAGGACATGAAGCACCTGTCCTTAACGGAACACGCCGATTTGTTGATCGTGGCCCCCTGTACTGCGAACACGTTGGCCAAATTGGCGCTGGGATTAGCCGACAATTTGCTCGGAACCCTTTCGCTCACCGTTCAATGTCCGGTGATGATTTGTCCGGCGATGGATGGAGAAATGTGGGCCCATCAGGCGGTCCAAGCTCATGCTCAGACCCTCCGTCATCGGGGGGTCGTCCTGGTCGAGCCGGAAGTCGGGGCCTTGGCCTCGGGAGAATGGGGACAGGGGCGTTTAGCTGCGGAGGAAAGCATCATGTCGACCGCGGTTGACTTGTTGCGCCGCCGAACGGATTGGCAAGCCGAGCGTGTCTTGATATCCGCAGGACCTACCCAGGAACCCATTGACCCCGTGCGATTTATCAGTAACGGGTCATCAGGCAAAATGGGGTTTGCCTTGGCCGAGGCAGCCGCCGCACGTGGGGCCGAGGTCGTCTTAGTGACGGGTCCCACCCAGTTAATGGCTCCGAAGAACGTAACCGTGCTGCCGGTCGTCACCGCAGAAGACATGTTGCAGGCGCTCACGGCGCGATTTGAATGGGCAACCACGCTCTTGATGACCGCTGCCGTGGGAGATTTTCGCCCCAAACAGGCGCATGCACAGAAGGTAAAAAAAGACCAATGGCATGGCGAAGGGTTGGATCTGGAACGGACGCCGGATATATTAATCGCACTCTCTGCCCAGCGGACACACCAACGCCTGATTGGCTTTGCGGCTGAAACTGACCATCTTATTGAGCATGGCCAGGCCAAGCTTACCAGCAAACATTTGGATATGCTGATTGTAAATCACATCGGCGGAGAGCAGTCTGCCTTTGGAAATGATACCAATGAGGTGTATGTCCTTACGCCAGATGCCGCCCCCCATCACATCCCACGAATGCCGAAACGACAGCTCGCCGATATGCTCTTAGATCATATCGTGTCCCTTCCAGTTCAGCCTTCCAGGCAGAAGACCCTGCCTACACCGACGTCGTAGTTTGTGCTCATCTGATGGGGTGTCTCCTCATCCTCTTCCATTGGGAATGAACGAAATCGCCAAAGCCGAAGGGCATTGGTTGTGTGGTGAATGGCCAAGGGTCGTTATGAATTGCGCGGCAGAATACCGATAACGAGTGAAAAATGAAGCAAGAATCTCAAAGAACAGAAAAAAACTTAACTTTAGGAACTGATAAGCCGATAAGAATAGTATGGAAGGATTTTTTATCAATATTGTCTTTTTCGCCTGGCTCATTTCCATGGTTCTTCTGGCTATCCGTAGAATCTAACTCCTCTCCCCCATCCCCGTTCAATGGAAGGACTTGGCTCCTCTTTGAAGCCTTCACAACCGGGACGTGTCAGGGAGCGGGGCCAAAGACCGCTTGTGCCGCCCAGGGTTCTGACGCGTGTGGACCAAATGGTCTGTCTAGGGAATCTTAGGGAATGGCCCGGATTTGAATCCCATCGACCCGCTCTTGAGCCAACACGTCTGAGATAATCACGACCTTATCTCCCGTTTGGAAATGTTCGCGGGCTTTTAAAATTCGAAATGCGGTTTGGAGTGTTTTCTCCGGGTCTGAACTAAAGTCGATCCGAAAGGGATAGACGCCTCGATTCAGTGTCATCGTTCGACGGGATTGACTCCCGTTCGTGAAAGCATAAATGTTCGTGGAAAATGGCCGACAATTTGAGACCAAGTCCGCCATGATGCCTCTACGGGTGATCACGACAATCCCTTTCGCGTGCAATCCTTCCGCAAGCTGGACTGCGGCAGTGGCCAATTGCTGTTTGTCTGTCGTCAGCTTTAACTGTTTCGCAAATTGCAGACCTGGAATGGCTTCGGTTTTGATGGAGATTTTTCGCAGATACTCGATGCATTTCAGCGGATATTTTCCGACCGTGGTTTCCCCGGATAACATCACCCCATCGACTTCCTCATAGATGGCATTGGCCACGTCAGTGACTTCGGCGCGCGTGGGAATGGGATTATGGATCATCGATTCCAGGAGATGGGTGGCCACGATCACGCGTTTGCCGGATTCCGCGCAGAGTCGCACGATTCTGCGCTGCACGTTCGGTAAATCCTCCAGATTAATTTCTGCTCCCAAATCTCCGCGAGCCACCATAATGCCATCCGATTCCCGGATAATGTCCTCCAGATTGCGAACCCCTTCCTGATCTTCAATCTTGGCAATAATTTTCACCCTCCCCACTTTGGGCCCCATCAACTGTTTTAATTGTTGGATATCCTTCGCTTCCCGAACAAAGGACAGCGCAATGAAATCCACATCGGCGGCTAAACCAAAGGCAATATCTTTTTCGTCCTTTTGTGTAATGGCAGGGAGATTGACGCGGATCCCAGGTAAATTGACATGGCGTTTGCTTTTCAATACCCCCCCATCAAGGACCCGGCACTGCATGAGACGATTCTGTTTTTCAAGGACCTCAAAATTAATTAACCCGTTATCGACAGTAATTTTATCGCCGACATTCACAGATTCCATTAAATCGGCGTAGTTGATGTGAATCGAGCTTTCTTCCACATCCATCGGACCACGCGCAGAAATAGAAACGATCGTGCCTTCCTGAAGATTGAGGTCAATCGATAAATCTCCTGTCCGGATTTCAGGGCCTTGTGTATCTAAAAGAATCGGAATAGGAAATGGGACCTTGGTATTGAGCGTCTTAATATGTTTGATCACTTTGGCATGGGACTCGTGGGTTCCATGTGACATGTTCAACCGCACGATGTTCATGCCGGCATCATACATTTTGCGCAACATTTCATAAGATTCGGTGACTGGTCCGATCGTGCAGATGATTTTTGTTTTTTGCATGAATGTGTCCCTATCAGTTCTTCATGATCGTGAATTGTGGAAACGTTGCCCTCATCCTATACACGGGTGTCAAAGGGGATTGGGAGCCCCAACTTTTGTTTAAGGTTAATCGGATTGTCGGTATTCGTGTTGATGGAGTGCTGTTTGGCGCAGAAGATATCCCACCTCCCTGTGGGTACTCATGAAGTGTAGCCCACTACAAGGTCAAACTCTAGCATGGTGTATCACCGGTCGGGACTCCATGGTGTTGGTGTGGTTTCACCCACCGGGTGAGGGAAAAAATGGCGCCTTTTCCACGGAGGCGGGAGAACCGTATGCACAGGATAGTTCTATCGACAGGAGATGGATCAGATATTTATGGAGGAGGACTTGCGTTGTCGATAAGGTCGAATAATATTATGATGATGATGCAAGATGAATATGAAACCAATAATAGTTGAAGGATTTGGTGGGGTGAATAGATGAAAGCAGAAGTAGAAAATCTTGAATTTGTAACAATTAATGGCCTGTTAGCATATGGCGAGACGATTGCCAGGCGTCCGCCGGTAGAGGGTGCGGAGCCTCATCCCCCTTTAACTTCATTGGAAGATCGCCCGCAGCGGACATTGGAGGCCATGGCCGCCATACGACTGTTTGTTCAGGAGGCTCAAAAAGGGTTTGCCGATGCCGCAGGTTACAGAGATGCGAAGCATGCGTTGATTCGGCGATCCTGCGGAGGAGATGAGTTGGTGTTTTTCGCTGCCTGGAATCAGCTTCTCGCTCAGGGCGAGCTTGCTCCCTTGTTTCGAGCACCAATCGGGGCCACGAATAAACCGATACGACGTCGACCCGTGGCGATCGTTCCGCGCGAGCATATGACGCCCAATCTGGCGGAGGGTCGGATCGTCCTGGATATTGGCGATGACCGCTTCTGGTTGATGCCAAGGGATTTAAGTGCCCGCACGCTGTTTTTCACCATGCGGCACGGTGTTTCCCGGATGGATAGTAAGAAGTTTCGGGTGGGGCGCCGGTTGAGAAACATCTTAGATGCCGAGCGGGGAATTCCCAAGGCTGACGCGATCGGAACCGCCCTTGTCCGGACCTTAGGCCTGGTAGGAAAACAACTGGACTTCCTTCAGTTGGATAACTACCTGGATTCGAAATCGTTTGTTCACATGGTGAGCAAGAGTCCTAATACCCGGCAGCTTTTTGAACGGGTCGTCTCTATCCTGTCTCCCGAGACAGCCAAGGCCACCGAGCCCATCACGGAATGGGCGTTGGAATCACAAGACTTCGGATGGGCCACCGGTATTGAGAAAACAATTGAAATTGAAGAAGCCGCCAGGGCCTTTGGGGTTGATACGAAGACGGCGCAACGTCTGATTAAACACCCGCTGTACAGTTATCCCGGAGGGCACTCTTTCTTTGAACTCTATGTGGAATTGGTTGACGGGTTCCATCAGTTGGGCCAAAGCCACCAGGGAAAAGTGTTGTGTTTATATACGCACAGCTCCACTCTGCGTGCGCTCTTAATTTTTCTCGATCCTCGTCCCTTCAGTGAAGCATTTTCAGAATTTGGAGCCTATAAGGAAGGACAGGACAACGTCGTCCTGCTCACCTACGAACATGGGCAGTTGTCAGGCTATTCCACAGCCGTGGGCCTTTCAGAGCGGGAACGTGCCGTCCGCGAGGCCTTGATGACTGCGGAGCAGGGCCGTCGGGAAAAGGTCATCCTGAAACCACGCCAGATTCGGCGGATCGTTGCCCTGGTCTCCGGTGGGGATTTTGCGGGAGCCGGTGCGGCATTGAAGGAGCTCCGCGTGACAGGGAACCGGTTAGGCCTCGAAGTCTATTTCGTGCAACACGGATTTCTGGGGTTGGCCAATAATTGGATTGAGTTGGTCACCGAACAGGGCACACGTGGCATGAGCAATCATGCCAGCAGTCCGATTGGCAGCAGCCGGTTTGAAGATTTCAAGGATGAGGAGGCTCAACTGGCCGCCATTCAGCATCTCAAACCGTACCTGGAGGATGGGGCGCTCATCGTGATGGGCGGTGACGGCAGTATGCGTGGGGCTCGTGCCATTTATGAACGGTTCGGCATTCAGGTTGTGGGGATTCCCGGTTCGATCGACGACAATATCGCCGGAACCACCTCACTCGGGCTCCAATCGGCGGTTGCCCTGGCTAATCAATCCATCGAGTCGCTGAAGGCAACTAGTGCGGCCATGGGCAGTGTGTTTTTTGTGGAGGTCATGGGGGCAGGATCCGGGCACCTCGCGCTCATGTGTGCCTACCAGGCGCGAGCCGAGGGACTATTGGTTAATGAACATCCAGATCCGGATGCCTATATCGAGGAAGTCATTCTGGGAACATTGAAACAAACGTTGGGGGTCCGGAATAAAAGCCATATTATAATTGTGGCCGAACGCACGCCTCACCAACATCATCCGGAGGGCGGGGTCCATGGCTTGGTGGATTATGTCGGCGGTCGGATTTCCCAGTGGACCCACCTGCAAACGCGATCCGGACATTACCCTCTGTCTGTGGCAACCAAGGCCACCATTCTTGGCCATACCCTCCGAGGCGCCTTCCCGACTCCGGTAGACAAAACCATGGCGCAACTCTTTGCCTACGAAGCCATCCGGCGATTGATCGATCAACCGGAACAGGTTATCGGCTGCATGTTAGCCTACCGTGATCCCGGAACCATTCAGCCGATTCCTCTGCATGCCGTGGGTCCCAAGCCCTTTGATTGGGAACTGTTCGCGCGTATGCACGGAACCGAATTGGTTTAGCGAAAGGGGTTGTTCTGTGTGAGAATTCATCCTTGGGGTTTACAACACTTTTCGATGGGAGGTGAGGTCACCAATGGCCTGCAGCTCGTCTGATATACCGGTGTTGACAACCATCGATGATGGGAGCGCTCCTACTGCCATTGATGAAAGGATCGGATGTATGGCGAGGGTGCTGACTCCTTTATTCCGAGCCGGAAGGTGGCAGGTGCCTAAGCGAATATGTCCGAAGCAACGGTGCCCTGCATGGACTCGGGAACCATCTGGCCCATCAGGCGTAGACAGGTCGGTGCGACATCAAGCACGGACAACTTATTGACCCGTCCCTGGCGGATAATACCTGGTCCTGCGGCTGCGAAAAATCCACAGAGGTTGTGCCGGGTGTCCCGATTAAAGAACATGTCTTTCTGTTCGAGGATCGTGCGTGGATGTTCGATGCGCCGTTTCGGGTAGGGTGTGGGTGCCCAGTCGAAGAAAATATCCGGCAGGGATTCATGCGGCCCGGTATTGTAGTGATCGACTGTGCGGGCAATGTACCCGATTGCAGGCTTGCCGGTTTCCGGATCGATCAGACGCTTCAGGTCCGTTTCGATTCGCTCCAACAGTTGTCGATACTCCGGGCCTGGCTCGACGACGCCCTGCGGTTCCCGACCGCGAAGATTGACGCGCAGGAATCCGAGAAAATAGGCCGGGATCGGGAACACAGTAGTTGCTGACCAGTCAGTACCCCCGAGCCATTCCCGGGACAGCATTCGGCCATGAAAGGCGTCCGGCAGCCTGTCGCTGATGGCTCGTTGCCAGGCTTGCGGTATCATGCGTCGGGCTAGTCGAGGAATTGCGGGCCATGAGTTCGAATGCTGTTGCATCCGGTGGTACCCGAGTTGGCGGCAGAATGCCTGCGTGAGTTCGAGATTGGGGTAATCCTCCTGTAACCCCATGTTCGACACGACGACGACCGTGCTATTCTTGGGTAATTGTTCAAGCAGGTCACCAAATACCCTGTCGATCGCTTGATAAACATCGCGCGTCGCATGCGTCAGACGACCTCCACTGTCCACAGGCAGGCTGGATCGATCGGAATACTTCCAGAATTGATGACCGGCAATGTGTGATTCGTGAAACCCGAGGACAACCAGATCAAATCGATCGCGGGACAGCAGATGATGACAGATAGCCGCTTTCTGTTCGATCTGCTTCAACAGGCCCTTGTAGATTTGTACATCCTCATCAAACGTGCTTCCGACTTGTTCTTCCACGCCGAGGGGCGATCCGAATCGGCTCTTCAGATCAGCAAACAGCGCCGCCGGGACCGAATACCCCGCGAAGCGTGCGTTGTGTGGTGCCCAGTTGGCTACCTGTACGCCAGGCATTCCTGCTGTACAATGGGTTTCCGGCACATCGACGACGGCAACCCGCATTCCTGTATGGCGCAAGTGTCCCCAGAAGGGCACTGCGCTGTCGACCCGCTGGTTGGAGAGTTCCAGCTCATAAGTGCCCGGCTTGAGCGGACGCCAGTAGTAATATCCGTGTTGGGCTCGCGACAGGCCGGAGAACAGGGAGACCCAGATCCCGTTTTCGCTGACGAGCTCGGGCCCAGTGAGTCGGCTTTGCACCCCACCGTCAAGCAATTTCTTAATGGTTGGCAAGTGCCCCTCATCAGCCCATTGCTCGATCAACCCGACGTCGCCGGCGTCCAATGCGAGGACTACGAGTGGTCCGTGTTCACGTTGCTGGTTCATGCGTAACGCCCCATAGATCCCAAGAGGGATAGAATAATCTTATTGAAGAAAACATTTATGATAGCAGCAGCAATGTCAAAAATACTAATGCGAGCCTCGTTAGTCAAAGGATTGGGAATAACGGACGATTTCGATAGGAAGGCCTTATGTTTATTGGTGTAGGTGTGATCGGGTACTCTGGAGTTGCTTCACGGCTTCACCTTCCCGCGCTGAGACGTCTGCCGGGTGCCCGGGTGACGGCTATCGCCGGCACAACGCGCGAAGCGCTTACTGCAGTCGCCGATCGCTACGCCATTCCCGCCCGATATCACGATTACCGGGATCTATTACACGATCCAGCGGTCGATGCGGTTGCCATCTGCGTTCCACCGGAACTACACGAAGTCATCGGGCTGGAAGCCATGGCAGCCAACAAGCACGTTTTTATGGAGAAGCCGATGGCTCTTTCGCTGGAGCAATGCGCGCGTTTGGTGCAAGCGGCTGAATCCTCTCCCGTGACGACCTCGGTCGGGTTCCACCTTCGTTGGCATCGACTGGTTCGTGAGGCGCAGGAGTGGATCGCCGATGGCCGGCTTGGCGCGGTCGAGTTGCTCCGCACGGTGTTTACCAGTGGTATTCGCTGGCGTGCGAAGCTGCCAGTCTGGCGTACACGCAGACATGCAGGCGGTGGCGTGCTCATCGAATCGGGTGTTCACTACTATGACCTTTGGCGCTTCCTAACTGGGAGTGAAGTTGATGAGGTACACGTCATGAGCCGCTCTGCCGAACACGATGATGTCACCGCAGTGGTGACCGCGCGTCTGCAGAACGGCACATTGGCGACTGCGGGTTTTTGTCAGGGCACGGTCGATAATCTGGAAATTGACATCTATGGGTCCGCCGGTCGGTTGCGGATCTCCGGTTATGCACTAGACGGGCTGGTTTTTGATCCGACTGGATACAAGGGGCTAAAAAAAATATGGCCGATGGCATGTTCGGTGCCTGGTCGATTGCTCCGTGCGGCACGAGCAATTCCTCTCGGGGGGTATTATGTTCATGCGTACCGCGATCAGTGGATTGGCTTTTTGAACGCCATTGAAAGCGGAAAACCGGCAGGTGCGAGTTTTGCCGATGGTCGGGAGGCCACTCGGGTGGCCCTTGCGGTGACTCAGTCGGCCAGTGCATGCCGACCGGTCCGCATTGCGGATTGTGCCGATGCGATCGCACCAGTTCTAAAGAACGGAAACGGGGACGTCACCGAATATTAATGGCGGGGACTGGGATTCGATTTTGTGGGTCGGTTCCTGGTCAGCTGTTCATAGATGGTCACGAAACGATCGAGAAATATGTTCTGGTCGAACGCCTTGAGCGCGAAGCGACGGGCGGCTAGGCCGAGAGATTCGGCGTAATCCCGTTTGCTGACAATTTTTAGTAGCGCCATGCCGAGGGCTGCACGGTCCTCGGGAGGCACGAGGAGTCCTGTCTGTTCATGCTTCACATACTCAGTGAAGCCGCCGCTTCCGCTTACGACGACCGCCGTGCCTCGCATCATCGCTTCAGCCGCTGCGTTTCCGAATGCCTCCGCACCGCGCGAGGGTACGACTTGTACCCAGGCGGCATCGAAACGGCGTTCGATTGTCTCGCGTGGCTGGTGTCCGAGAAAGTCGATGTTCCCGCCAAGCTGTTTTGCCATCTCCCCCAATCGGCGACTCTCCGGTCCCTCCCCAGCAATGATGAGCTGCGTCTGTGGCAGGGACTGAATGACGAGCTTGAAAGCATCCAACAGGATATCGACTCCTTTCTCGTGCGCCAAGCGACCCGAGAACGCGATGGTCGGCGGACCCTCCAACGGAGGCCTCATTGTACGTGCCACTACGCCGTTGTGGATCACCTCAACGGGGGTGTTGCCGGATACTTCCAGCCATCTTGCAACTGATCGGCTGTTCGCGACGACCACATCAAATACGCCTTGCCAGTAGCGCCACAGGCGAAGTTGTGTCATCAGGAGCGGCCAGGCAACGAGGGGCACACAACCGTTTTGATAGCAGACGTAGCCGGCTGTTTCATTGCATCCCCTCCCATCGGGCAATACTCTTGATCCAATCGGACACACTGTTCGGTACCACCCGTCGTGATAGATGGCAGGAATGTCGCGCAACAACGGCAGAATTAATGGCGACAATTGAGAAAGAAATAATCGGACATGGACGACGTCGGGTTTAAATTCTGCCAATGCGCAACGCAGACTGAAGAAGGCAGACGGGTTGCCGCACCAAAGCGCTGCGCGCAAGGGTGAAGCTGTCCCAAAACAGTGGTAGTTGGCCAGGTCCCTGTCCCCATTGGTATGCGCGCGGCTAGAAAAGAGGCGAACGTCGTGCCCACGGGCTCGCAAACCGTCGCGCAGTGCCAGCGTGACGATTTCGTTGCCGCCTCTCGGTACGCTGTAATCGCTAATCAACAGAATCTTCATATCCTGATTGAGGACCTGTTCTCCGCGGATAATCAAATTCTAGGAAAAGCCGGCAGCTCAGCTACCACCCTTATCGTGCGCAAACCTTCAGGACACCGCCGCTGATTCCATAAAGCCCGTGATGTGTGATTCGGAGGTAAGAGGTGTATATCGTTTTGAATTCTTGTTTCCATTCGTGTCTCTAAAGAAAATTCCTCGCGCGGGTCATGAGGGCATGGAAAACCCCGAGGCGATGGCACCAGAAGTTCCTGATTTACTCAGACCCTTCCGTTGACTGACGTCCTTCCGGTATGGGCAAGTCAGGTGCATCTTCACAAATGTAAGGAATACTAGATTCAGCACTCATGGATGGTTCAATAGTCAGCTTACTGGGCGGAGCTGGAAAGTCAACTCAAATTGATTCTATATGAACCATACCCTTAAAGGCGCCTTCCCGACCCCGGTGGACAACACCATGGCGCAACTCTTTGCCTACGAAGCCATCCGGCGGTTGATCGAACAACCGGAACAGGTCATCGGCTGCATGTTAGCCTGCCGGGACCCCGGAACCATTCAGCCCATTCCTCTGCATGCCGTGGCCCCCAAACCCTTTGATTGGGAACTCTTCGCGCGCATGCACGGAACCGAGTTGGTTTAGCAAAAGGGTTCGTTCTTTTGGTACGTGACAGGCTTGCATTCAACTTCTACCTGAAACTTGAGCTATTCTTTAAGCGGGGTGGCTCAGATAACATTGTGAAAACTTCCTGGTTCCGTGTATGAAATTTTTGAGTGTGTCAGACACAGGAGATCGGATGAGTGTGCTGACCACACGGGATTGATTCCTCAACAAGGTCTTTGGTAGTTTCCGGTCCAGGCAAACAGCCCATTTACCATTCCTATTGCGCCGCGCAAACAGGGCTTTTGAAGCGACCATCAGCGCCCGAGTATTAATGTCACGACACGAGCCCCGCCGTTCACGCGATGGGCAGGAGATGTAAGTATGGCGAGTACGACCGGTATGAGAGGGGGAGGCTTCTACGATGCGCACTCCTCCGGGCAGCGCGCAGCGATGGACGAGTTCCTTCCCTGGGTGGTAGAGGCCATGGCCGACTTGCCCTTGCCGACGAGCGGCTCGCCGATCGCCTTGCTCGACCTCGGCTCGTCGGAAGGCGCCAACGCGATTCATGCGGTGGGCGCGATCATCGAGGCCCTGCGCGAACGCACCTCGGCCGATATCTGGACCTTCTTCGATGATCTACCCACGAACGACTTCAATCATCTCTTCGCCAACCTCTTTCCCGACCAGACCATCTCGAGCAGCACCGCCGGTATCTATCCCGCTGCTGTCGGCGGGTCGCTTTTCGAGCGTGTTGCCCCGGCTTCGAGCCTTGACATCGCCACGACCTTCAATGCTGTGGGCTGGATGTCCGCGTTGCCCGCGACGCCCCTTCGGCGGTTCATCTCGCCCTCGCCACCGGCGCAGCGGGCCTTTCGCGAGGGCGTCTCGGTGACCCCGGAAGAAAGAGCGGCCTTCACTCAGCATGCCCGTGAAGATATCCTGAGTTTCTACCGCGCCCGTGCCGCCGAGCTGAAGCCCGGCGGAAAGCTGCTCGTACAGGTCTTCGGCCGCAACGACGAGCACGACACCGCAAACGGAATCATCGACGGGCTGAGCGACGCGATGCTGGACATGGTGGAGGACGGCCGCCTGACGCGCGACGTCTACGAGAACTTCGTCTTCCCCGTCTTCTATCGTTCGCTTCCGGAGTTGTTGCCACCGGCCGGAGAGAGCGGGGAGCCCCCGGCGTTCCGCGTCGATAAGGCAGAGGCCCGCGAATGCCGAGTTCCCTTCAACGAGGAGTTCGGCCGGAGAGGGGACTCGCGCGCCTGGGCCGGGAGCTACGCCGGATTCATCCGCGCGTTCTCGGAACCTGTCTTCACGTCCGGCCTGCCGAACACCCCGGATCGGCCACAGCTGATCGACGAGCTATACGCCCGGATGGCGAATCGATTCGAGGCCGATCCTGAGCGCTACGAGTTCCATTTTATTTCGCTGGGTGCACTGCTGACGCGTGTGTGAGTGGGTTGCTTGGCAGCCTGTGCCCTATACGGTTTCATCGAGTCCGTATCGTCACACCACTCATCCAGCCTCTCGGTCCTTCCCAAAAAAGTCCCTTTCGTTTTTTTGATGGAAGTCATGGCCGGGGCATTCAGGTTTTGGTCACGTGAAATAACATATACACGGCCATTGCGGTATTAAAGGGTGCAATATGAAGGTCGATAGTTGGTCCGGAACCATCATTTCCATTCCTTTCCAAAACCACCACATTGATGGGTTGTTTTATCATCTCGTCACACACGATGAGCATGTCCGGAACAAGCCTGTCCTATTGAGGCTCCATGGACTCTTGGGGAACCTCCTTGATGAAACCGAGCATGATCTTCCGTACATTCTGGCGAAGGATGGGTATTCATCAATAACCATCAATACGATCATGGCCAACCTGGGCCTATTTTTTGGATTTGGTATTTTCGACGATGCGATGCCTCAAATCCATGCGGCGTGTACTTATCTTCGACAAATTGGCTTTCAGAAAATTATTCTCGCAGGACATGGTTTGGGAGGAGCCATGGCGATTCGCTATGGCGCGTTGCAACAACAACAATTCCCCTCTCCTGACATTCAAGGCATTATTGCCATTGCCACAGCGTATTCTTTGCCCGACACGATCCGGAAACGATGGACACGATTTGGCAGTCAACCTTCCTACCAGGAAGTCTATGAAAGGGCCAAAACACTGTATCATTCAAAGCCCGGGCACGATCTGCCGGATGATGAAACCATTGCCGTCAAACGGGCGCATGGTCCAACCGTCCGACCGGAGCATTCAGAAATTTATACGTTGAAAACCTGGTGGGCCTTAGCAGGACCTGAAGCAGATGGTCCCAAAGCCTACCAACATATAGGCGATATCAAGGTGCCGGTCCTGTTAGTTCACGGAAAATATGATGACATGATCGACCCACAGGAGTGTGGTGCACTCGGAAATGTGGCCAAGACAGCAGGCAATCCGGATGTGACCATGCTCCACCTTGAAGCCGGGCATGATCTTTCTGGAAAGCACGAGGAACTCGGACAGGAGGTCGTGAAATGGATTCAGGAACGATTTGAATAATGATTGTCTTTTACGGGACTGTCCAAAAATCTCGCCACCAAAGATTCCGATGATCCACCCCCACCAAAAGCTGTTCCGGCTTCGAACACGCGATGGTGTGATGATGAGTGGGCATCTGGTCACCAAAGAAAATGATCTTGATACGAATATCCTCGAGACACCAATTGTCATTGAAGTGCATGGTCTGTTAGGGAACTTCCTGGCACGAGGAACTCCTCGCATTCTTCCTCAGGCTCTCCGGGAGCGGGATATTTCGTCGTTTTCCATTAACACCAGACTGGCATTCGCCGGGCAAATAAACGGAAGAGGAATTTTCGATGAGACGATCCATGATATCGACGCAGCAGTGCACTTCCTGACTCAAGAAGGATTTTCTAATATTTTCATCTTAGGCTATAGCCTCGGTGCCAGTATGGTCTTGCACTGGGCGGGGCATCGCCAAGTGCCCACTGTCAAAGGCCTCATTCTTGAAGGGACACATTATGCCATCCCCGATACACAGAGAAAGCGATTGTCCAAATGGGTAAGTACTCCGAGCTATGAGGAATTGTATGCCCGGGCCAAGTCCATTTTAGGTGAGGATCCCTCTCACAGTGAACATGACGAAATGGTGGTGATCTACCAAGCCCGAGGACCAAGCCGGAGCCCATTGCACGATGAAATTTTTACCTACAAAACGTGGTGGCACATGATGGGACCGGAGGCGTATTCTGCCATGGCCTACAAACAGATAAGCCGGGTCACATTGCCCATGCTGCTGATTCGAGGGGAAAATGATTCTCTCATCGAGGCGTGGGAAGCCGAGGCCTTACAACGCATTGCACAAGAGGCAGGGAATACCCTTGTGTCTATCAAGAACATTCCTCGCGCGGGTCATGATTGCATGGACAACCCGGAGGCGATGCTAGAAGAAATCCTTAACCTACTCAGACCCTCCCGTTGACTGACTTCCTTCAGGGAAACCCGGATAAATTTGTGCCTTTTGCTCCACCTGAATTGACGGGAACCGTCCTGAACACGACTTGGAGTTGTTAACTGGTTCTTATGGCTTTTGAATGAAGGACTGAAAAATGCCTGCGGCCAACCGGTGGTTTCGGGGAATGAGCTGGCCATGTTCAGCGGAAGGACATGGCGGGATGTTCACATCCACCCACTGCCTCCCATCACGATTGACGTGAGGTACAGATAACCGGTTGTGATGCCAAGGCTTACAGTCAACGCCAAAATAAATGTGTTCATTGATTATTCCCTTCTTCTGGTTCTCATCCAGGTTGGTATGCCTCAAACATCCAGGTGTTTGATCACCCCCATGCTGTTGATACCAACGAGGGAGAGGTGTACATCCTCAAACATTCTCAAGGTATCTGTTTGATCTACGAAGTTTTGACCGGATCGTTGGAAGAAGGGTCCTGAGGACGCTTTCCCTTCAGCATCACGACCATGCCAATAATCCCAAAAATAATAGAGGGTCTTCGCGGATCACAGTGGGTCTTTTCCTTCACTCCGCGTTAACGGCGGCAGGAAGGCCGCGACGATTTTGAGTTTGAGATAGTCCTCATCACGGTAGCCGTAGGCTCGCCGCTGGAGGACGCGGAGCTTGTTGTTG